>JBKPEE010000251.1:0-8068 GCA_046728235.1 Acidobacteriota bacterium | reverse complement strand
CGCCTGCGGTAGCGGGCGGGCGGTGATGCAGAACTATTGGCCCGCCCGCTACCGCAGGCGTTTCTGACTACTCCCGGTAAAGTTGATCAATCACAACTCGATACTTTTCATCGATCACACGTCTTTTCACTTTTAATGTCGGCGTCAGCTCTCCGCCCTCAAGCGTGAATTCCGTTTCCAGCAAAGCGACGCGTTTGATTTTTTCGAACTGGGCCAGGTCTCTGGTTCGCGCCGCAATCTGCCGTTCGAACAAATCGATAATCCGCGGATCGCGGCAAAAATCCGCGCGTGTACGCAGATCGTATCCTTTGTACTGCGCATAGCCATCAAGCTGCTGCCAGTCGGGAACGATTAAGGCAGCCGGGAACTTCCGGCTGTCACCGATCACGACCACCTGATTCACAAAGCGTGACGTCTTGATCAACTGCTCGATCGGCTGTGGCGCGATATATTTTCCGCCGGACGTTTTGAGTAACTCTTTCTTTCGATCGGTGATCGTCAGGTAGCCATCGCTGTCCAGGTAACCAACATCGCCGGTCCTGAACCAGCCGTCGTCGGTAAAAGCCGCGCGCGTCTCTTCAGGCTTGTTCCAATAACCCAGCATTACCTGCGGGCCGCGCGTTTCGATCTCGCCATCTGCAGCGATGCGTACTTGCACATGACGGATTGGCTTCCCCGACGTACCGACGCGATTGTCGTGCAGCTGTCCGGCGCTGATTACCGGAGACGTCTCGGTCAGTCCGTATCCCTGCACAATCGGTAAGCGCGCGCCCAGAAATGCCAGCGTCACATCGCTCGACAGCGGCGCGCCGCCGGAGACGAGAATCCGAATCCGGTCACCCATTGCCTTTCGGAGTTTCTCGAGCACGATGACGTCAGCCAGCCGGTGCTTGATTGAAAGCCATAGCGGAATGGCAGCGTGGTTCACCTGCAATTGCGCCCAACGCTTGCCGGTCTCCACGGCCCATGAAACGATCCGGGCGTTCAACTTCCCTTTCTCGGCCGCGCGATCCTGCACCCGGGCGATGATTTTTTCGTAAATGCGCGGCACGCCGACCAAAACCGTCGGGTGCACTTCCTTCAGGTTTTCCCCGAGATTCTCCAGCGATCCGAAATACACGCTCATGCCGTGATGCAGATACATGTTCATAGCCTGGCGTTCGAAGATGTGTGACAACGGCAGGACCGAAAGCGCGACATCCTTTTCGCCAAATTCAAGATGGTTCGAAGAATCGATGAGATTCGAAACCATGTTCGCATGCGTCAGCATCACGCCTTTGGGCTCGCCGGTCGTGCCCGAGGTGTAAATAATGGTGGCGAGATCTTCAGGCTTGATCCTGACTGCCGGGTCAGCCATCGGCTCAGTTGACTGCGCCTGTCGGTCGCGGCCCTTCTGCTCCAACTCCTGAAGACTTAAAAGATTCGCAGCGTTCGCAGTGGTTGCCTCAAACAGCACGACCTGCTGGACCGAGTCGGGAATTGCCGCTTCCACCTGATTGAACTTGTCATGGTCACCGATGAACAAGGCCCGCGCGCCACAATCTTTGAGAATGTAGGCGGCCTGCGGTGGTGTTAGCGTAGGGTATATCGGCACGCTAATCGCGCCCAGCAGGACGCAGCCTTGATCGGCCAGCACCCACTCAACCCGGCTGTCCGATAGAATGGCGACGCGATCGCCTTTTTGCACGCCGAGCGAATGTAATCCGGCGGCTATATTGCGCGCGCGTTCGAGCATCTCCCGGGCCGACATGGATTTCCAGCCGCCGTCGCGTTTGAAATTCAATGTATCGGGCTTCGGGTGATTGCGGACCACCTCTTCGTAGATTTCCACGAGTGTCGCCGGCTCGCCGGGCTTAAGTGGGGCGCGCGCGTTTGAGCCGATTGGTTGTTTTTCGTGAAATGCCAGCACCAATTTTTATATCAATAAATTCCCTCTCTCTTTTGGGAGAGGGGTCAGGGTGAGGTTTGGGACAAAGAAACTAGTCTACTGGCTTTGCCTCAAAAGTCGACTAACGTGGTAATAAGTTTCGTGATAGTTCGTGTGGTTTCGTGGATCGTTCCTGTTCTTTTCAGGAAACAAGCGATCCACGAAAGCACACGAACAAACACGAACAAAACAATCCTGACAAGAGCTAGATCTGACTTTTGAAGCAAAGCCCACCCTATTTCCTGTTATTGTGCCCGGCCCTCAGCGAGAGTGAGCGCGTTCATTATTCTGCGCTGACTCCATTCAGAAAGACATCCATCACCACGTCAGCCATCGGCTCGAGCTTGTAATTTCGATGCGAAATGATCCAGTTCGTGGCCATTTCATCCAGTGCGCCGAAGAGAACTTTGGCGACAACTTTGGCATTCAGATCTTTTCGGAACACAGCTGATTTCTGACCTTCCTCGATAATCTTGCGCAGCAGATCGAGGTATTCGGCAAAGCCGGCGGCGGAAAACTCTTCCATGAACTTGGTCGAGCCGCGCAACTCAACCTGAAAGACGACTGCGAGATCACGATCTGCTCCTAATCGCTCCAGGTGCAGCTTGGCGATCCGGCGCAGTTTCTCGCGCGGATCGCCAAGCGCTTTAATTAGTCTGCGCCCCGACGCGATCGCATCCGCCATGTTTTGATCGAAAATCGAATGCAGGATCTCTTCTTTGCTTTTGAAATAGAGGTACACGGTGCCGTCGGCGACGTCGGCGGCCCGCGCGATGTCGGCGACTTTCGAGTTGAAATAACCGTTGCGCGCGAAGACCCGCGTCGCCGCGCGGAGAATCAGTTCGCGCTTTCCGGAAGATCCGTTGCGGGTAGATTTTCTGGCCATCACTATGACTGAATGAATCATCACTCAGTTCGCTCAAGCCTAACTGTTGCGCGGATTTATGGCAAGTCGTACTGCGGCGGCGCTCGAGGCCTTTGCCTCAAAAAAGTCCGATCTAGCTCTCTGGTCAGAAGTGTTCCGTTCGTGTTGCTTCGTGTGATTTCGTGGATCGTCCTTGTTTCCCGAATGAACAGAAACGATCCACGAAATCACACGAACTACACGAAACTGATTACCATGTTTAATCAACTTTTGAGGCAAATTCCGACTCGAGGCGGAAGTCTCTTATCGGCGTGAATACGCTACTACGAATTTAGTTGTCAGCCGGCGCGTCTGATTGCCCCTGACGTAATTGCAACGTGTCGTCGGTATCGATGTGCAGTGAGCCCTGGCGAATTCGCAGCTCGGTTTGCGGATAGGGAATCTCGATCTGCGCTTCGCGAAAGAGCTTGTCGATTCGATAGTTGATGTCGCTGCGTATTTGCATGTGCAGGCGAGGCCGGTTCGTCCATACGAGCAGGCGAAAGTCGAGGGACCAGTCGCCAAACTTGAGGAACTGGACCTTCGGCGCCGGCTCTTTCAAAACATTGTCGACGCCTTCGGCAGCTTTCAACAAAGTCCTGGTGACCAGATCAATGTCAGCATCAGCCGCAACCCCCATAGGAATCGCGATGCGCGCGCGCGGATCGCCATAAGACCAGTTGATTAAGCGCTGGCTGACCAGCTTGGAGTTGGGAACAATTATTGAAACGCGGTTGTTGGTGATCACCACCGTCGTGCGCAGGTTGATACTGTGCACATCACCTTCATCCTCGCCAATTGTGATCCGATCGCCGACGCGCACGGGTCTTTCGAACAGGAGGATAAATCCCGAGGCGATATCGGCGGCGATATACTGCAAACCAAAACCAATGCCGACTGACAGAGCCGTGAACAGCACCGCGATCGAAGTCAGGTCCAGACCGACGCCAATCGAAAGCGCGACCAGCACGCCGATACTTATGACCAGGTACTGTGTCAGGCGGCCGAGCGTGTACTGGATTCCCGGATCGAGATACGCTTGTTTGGCAATGCGTCGTTGCAGGAGAGCACTAAGCGTGCGCGAAAAAAGCAGCGCGACGACGAAGATCAGAATGCCACCTATGAATGTAGTAACGGAAACATTTATCTTGCCATTGGCGATGGTGTGCCTCTCAGTGAGGTAGTTCCAGATCCGGACCAGCCAGTTAGTCCAGGACTCCTGCATGATGGCCGGGAATTTCTGCGCGAAAACTGTCACCAACGGATTCATTTGGATGTGGTTGCGGCTGCCGCAAACCGAAAAGCCGCCACAGTCCTTAGAGGGAATGGGAGCGGCTTGCGGCTCGTCCTTAATATAAGCCAGCGATGTGTCGAGTGAAAGTCGCTGCGAACCCGGCTTTATTTTACGCGGGGTAACCGAGGCTCAACCGCTCACAAAACATTCGTGCGAGCGCGAACGTCCGCGTGCCTACGCAGCCGAGTCGCCTGGGGCGATTCTGTCTGATTTCGTGGCCGGAGTGATCTCGCGAATCCAGACAAACAAGCGCTGGCGCACGCAAACCCAGGGCGGGAATCTACTAAGGCCTTCCGCGTTACATTCTCTTCGTGACACGATTAAAGGTGGGCTGCGAAATCCCAGGCAACGCGATGCGAACTCACAAGTATCGAAGCAGCGGTGATCTTTTTTTGCAGAAAAGTCTTGACACGATCGCTATTGATAATTTATACAAGACGATTCGCGCGATGGACCAGTCGCGCAGCGTGAGGAAGAAATTTCAATGTTGATGAGCAGGACATACAGAGAACATACGACCAAATGGCAGCCGCGCGCCGCCATGAACGCAGTCGTCTGTTCGTTAGGCCTGACCTTGTCAGCGACGAATATTTTTGGCGGCCGGCGCGGACAAGAAACGTCCATAGATAGCCGTAATATCAGGATTTAATTCAGCGGGAGCGGACTCCCGCTCCCAAATCTCAAAGCAAAATTCGCGGAGAATTGAAGGAGCGGGCAGCTTCCCTGGGAGGCTTAAAGCCCGCTCCTTTAGTTTTTTGACAATCGAAGTACTTATTTGCGAGAGATGAAGGCAGGGAGCCTTCAACGGATGATGATCTCGGTCCTTTGCGAGAGTCCCAGGAGATCGCCATCTTCAGGAGAAGTGTGCCTCGAAGTGTGTTGGCACCCCACGCGCGATGCGCGCATGGGGACCCCGCTGTTCGCGGCATTGTTCTCTCTGCCTTCATCTATTTTTTAGCACGAAATGAATTTGAGATCGAAATTCGGGAATCCGGCCCGTAATCACTTCTTGATTTGGAATCTGGAATTTGAGATCTGAAATTTCGTTCGCATGTGTGGCTGAGCAGCAGCAGGTTCAAGTCCTGTCCCTTCCGCCATTACATTGGCGTCGCCTAACGGTATGGCAGCGGTTTGCTAAATCGCCGCGCAACGACTCTGCGAAGGTCGACCAGAGTCAGTTTGGAGTGCGCTGACTTGTCAGCGCTTTAAATCTGCGACCATTTGCCCGCAAAAAAGCGGCGACAAGTCGCCGCACTCCAAACTTGCGCGTGTTCGACTCCGCAGGTCACCCCGGTTCATTGTCGATTTTCAATTGCCAATTGCCAATTGTTTCGTACTCGTCGTTCGGCAAACAATTAGAGGGGCCGTAGCTTAGTTGGATCCAAAGCGCTGCACTGTCGATGCAGAGATCGCGAGTTCAAATCTCGTCGGCCCCGCCAAACATAAATCGGCAATCGGCAATTGGAAATCGAAAATGATTCGCGTCAGTAGCCAAACTGGATCAAGGCACCTGTCTCTTAAACAGGGGACCCCGGAGTTCGAGTCTCCCCTGGCGCACCAATTTGGAGTGCGGCGGCCTTGACGGCGCTTTGGATCAAGTTATCAGACTTGTTAGCCCTCACCCCAGGATCCAAAGCGCCGTCGCCGTCCCGATAAGTCGGGACTCTGCGGCGCACTCCAAAAAATCGTGTTTTCAATTATTCTTTAGAAAGGAGAAACGAAATGCCTTACAAGAAGCTGCCAATCGGCGGCGCAAACGCCGAAATTCTTTCGTGGGCCAACCACGAATTCAGCCATGAAGAACAATCGATGCTGCGCAACGTCTCGCGCCTGCCATGTTTGTTCAAGCACGTCGCGCTGATGCCTGACGCACACCTCGGCAAGGGCAGCATGGTCGGTTCGGTAATCGCGACTAAAGAAGCAGTAATTCCGGCAACGGTCGGCGTCGATATCGGCTGCGGCATGATGGCTGTGAAGACGCCATTCAAGAGCGGGATTCTCGACGGGCGGTTGAAAGACTTGCGCCTGGCTATCGAGGAAGCAATTCCCGTTGGCTTCAGTGCGTACAAGGAATCAGTTGATGAATCCTCGTACTGGGATGGCTGGAAAGACTTCGGCGAATTGCACGAGGGCGTGCACGATCGCAAAGCGAAAGCCATGAAGCAGTTGGGCACCTTAGGTGGCGGCAACCACTTCATTGAAGTTTGTCTGGACACAGAACATACGGTCTGGTTGATGTTGCACTCGGGCTCGCGCAACATCGGCAAAGAGTTGGCTGAACGGCACATCTCGACGGCAAAGTCTTTGTGGAGATTGTCCGAACTTCCGGCTCCTGATCTCGCTTATTTCATTCAGGGAACACCTGAGTTTGCGGCTTACTGGCAAGATTTGAAGTGGGCGCAAACCTACGCGATGAAGAATCGCGAGATCATGATGGCGCGTCTGCTGAAGGTCTTTAACAAGATGTTCAATCATCGCCAGCCGTTTCGGCCTGAGTTGGAAGTGAACTGTCATCACAACTACGTGGCGCTCGAAGAGCATTTTGGCGAAAAGGTTTTCGTCACGCGCAAGGGCGCAATCAATGCCGACAAAGGCGTCTACGGGATTATTCCGGGATCGATGGGCGCTAAATCGTTCATCGTGAAAGGGCGCGGGTTGGCGGAAAGCTTTAACTCATGTTCGCACGGAGCCGGCCGTAAGATGTCGCGCGGCGCAGCCAAGCGCCACTTCACCAGCGCGGATCTCGTGAAGCAGACCGCGGGCGTCGAGTGCCGCAAAGACCATGGCGTGCTGGATGAAATTCCGGGCGCTTACAAATCGATCGAAGCGGTGATGAAGAACCAGAGAGATCTGGTTGAAGTTGTTGCCGAGATCAAACAGGTGGTCTGTGTGAAGGGATAGTTTCGAGTTTCAGGTTTCAAGTTTCAGGTTCACAAGCGAACTTGAGACCTTGAACTTGAAACTTGAAACCTCCTGTAGCTCAAATCGAAAGAGCACGACGCTTCGAAACCGAGGGGCCCCCAGCGCGGCAGCCGCGCTGGGTGGTCGTACGTCGAGGTTGCGGGTCCAAGTCCTGTCAGGAGTTCCAATTTGGAGTGCGGCGACTTGTCGCCGCTTTGGGATCGGTTTCCGAACTGCGAATTCTGCTCCTCACCGCAACCAAAGCGCCGACAAGTCGGCGCACTCCAAATTCGCGGAAGTGATGTAGCCGGAAACATGCGAGTCTTCCAAACTCGACTCGAGAGTTCGAATCTCTCCTTCCGTTCCAAATATAAAAACAGAAAGGAGGTGCCGGGTATGGCACTCAATGGCAGAGTTCTGCTGCTCAACCAAACTTACGAGCCGCTCGGCACCGTCAGTGTCGCGCGCGCCATCATCATGACCTTCAAGAACACGGTCTTTGTCGAAGAGTTCGACGGCGATCGCGTGCTGCGTTCGGCGCATGATGAATTTCCCGTGCCGTCGGTTATTCGCCGGCGCACTTATATCAACGTTCGGCAACGCCGCGAGCGTTCCGGCATGAAGCGCCTGCGCATTTACATGCGCGACAAGTTTCGTTGCCAGTACTGCGGCGAGAAGAGGGGCGTGGCCGAGCTAACGCTCGATCACATCCTGCCGCGTTCGCGCGGCGGCGATAACTCGCCGGTGAACATCGTCACGGCCTGCATTAACTGCAACAACCGGAAGGCTAACCGCACTCCGGCGGAAGCACGGATGCCGCTGCTGACATCGCAGACGGCGCTGCGCGTGAAGCTCGAACGCGTAGTGCTCTGTCACTATGCCGAGGCGCGCGCCGAATGGCGCAAGTACCTGTTCATGGACATGCACGATGATCGTGAGGTCATGGAGAAGGTGCAACGTGAAAGAAAGGGTGCGTGAACTTGTTCACGTAACTAACACAACCTCTCAGGTTGGGAAGGGTGGCTTGCCCCCGCCGATTTTG
>JBKPEE010000250.1:0-8315 GCA_046728235.1 Acidobacteriota bacterium | reverse complement strand
ATTCCCCCATTTCCTCTGTCCATTCGTTTTTGGCTCACAACATTTCCATCAAGGCCAGACCGGCACCGTTGCTCGTGTTATTCGGCTTGATTGGTATCGGTGCAGCCGCCATGACGGTGACCGCGTCTTCAGCGTCGGTGCGCCAATTCATCTTTAGCGCCGCATCGGGCAGCAAGCTTACTCGCGCCGCGCGGCCAAAGGCGGCGGCGACGAGTCTGCTTTTGACCAGTGCGACGGTGAACGCGGCTGACAGCTCCGGTATGACCGTCGAGCGCCGCAACCACACGGCCACCAGACTGTCCGACGGCCGGGTGTTGATCGTGGGCGGCGAAAACTCGAGCGGCGCTTTGAGCCAGAGTGAGATTTACGATCCGGCAGCGGGGGCGTTTGGCGTGACGGGAAATCTGAATGCCGCGCGCGCGGATCATTCAGCGACCCTGTTGTCGGATGGGCGAGTGCTGATCGTGGGGGGACGCGACAGTGCGGGAGCAATCAACACCACGGAGATTTTTGATCCGGCCACAGGTGTCTTCACTCCTGGTCCAAACCTGAGCCTTGCGCGTGCCGGTCACAGCGCGACGCTTTTTGCTGATGGCCGACTCTTCATCGCGGGGGGAGATGAGAATGGCAGCGCGGAGATCTTTGATCCCTCGACCGGCGGCTCGACCGCCGTGGGCGCGAACATGGTTAGCGCCAGATCAAAGCATTCCGCTGCGCTGCTGCCGGATGGAAGAGTGCTGATCGCCGGCGGACAAGGGACGTCAGGCGGCGCTCTTTCATCCGGAGAGATTTTCGATCCGGCGAGTTCGAGCTTTACCGGGGCCGGCAGCATGGAAGTAGGACGTGTTCGTCCACTTCTGCGCGTGCTGTTTGACGGCAAGGTGCAAATCATCGGCGGCGCAGATGATCGGTCGATGGAGATTTACGATCCGGCGGCCGGCATCTTCGGCGGTTATGCGCAGGTCCCGCCTGACGGCGACCTGCACACTGCTTTAATCAGCGAGATCATGGCGGCGCCTACACGCGCCGCGCTTTTAACGGGTGGCCAGACGATTACTGAGCTGGGCAGCAGCGCGTTAGCCGCGGGCGGTGTCGATGCAAATGGAAGCGCTACCAACGCCGCGACGATCTACGCGAGTTCAGGCGCGAGTGTGTCTTCTGACTCGCTCGACTATCCTCCAGGTCAGAACGCGGTCATCACCGGCCGCGGTTTCCAACCCAATGAAAACGTCACGCTGACCTTCCATGAGTATCCGCACGTGGACACTGCCGAGTTGCACACGTTCACCGTGCAGGCAGATGCAGACGGAAACTTCACCTTCAATGGTTATGCGCCGGAAGCAGCTGACCTGGGGATTACTTACATTTTAGGCGCGAAGGGTGAGAGTTCGGGGAGGACGGCGCAGACGACGTTCCATGATTCGCGCGTGATCAATTCCGTCACGTTAAATGCCGGTAGTAGTGTTTCCGTGAGCCCCGGAGATAGCATCACGGCAGCTGTTAACGTGACCACTAGTGGTTCTGGAGCAAATTCAAGATGGCGTTCGACGGGTTATAGGATTGATACGACCCCGCCCGGAGTAGTCATTTGTGTGGATCACGCAAATCATGATGCGGTTGGTACTTTCAATGAATCGTTTTCGATTCCTGCCCCAACGGCGGCTGGCACCTACAACGCATATTTCATTGCGTATCAAGACGACAGCTGCAATACCAACGCCAGTCCAACATTCATCCTTACTAACGGAGTGACGGTAAATCCAGGTAATTTAAGCACCTTTGTTGTGACAAACACGAGCGACGGAGCAATCGGCACTCAGACTGCGGGTACTCCCTTCAACATCAAGGTCCGAGCCGTCGACTCGTTTGGGAACACGGTCACCAGCTTCGACGGTGGAGGCAACAAGGTCATGTTAGACTCCGTTCCCGGCGGTAACCTCTCGTCACCTGCTGGGGCGTCCGCGTCGTTTACTAACGGCGTTTTGTCCCCTGTGAGCGTGACTTTTTCGACTGCAGGTGGTCCATATCCGGGTACATTTGCGATTAAGGCCACCCGCAACTCAGGTGGTACAGAGAACGGCACCAGCAACAGCTTTACCGTCAATGCGCCTGCGTGCACTGCGCCTTCAGTTACAACTAATCCCGCGAATCAATCTGTGACCTATGGCGCGCCCAGCGCGAGCTTCACAGCTGCTGCCAGCGGGACGCCAACTCCAACTGTTCAATGGCAGGTCAGTACAGGTGGGCCATTCACGAACTTGTCGAACACAGCTCCGTACAGCGGTGTGACTACCGGAACGCTGGTGATCAGCAATCCGACAGTTTCGCTCAGCGGAAATCAATATCGAGCAGTGTTCACCAACACGTGCGGTGGAACTCAAACAGCCACGTCGAACGCGGCCACTTTGACGGTTAATCAGAAATCGGTCACGCCATCCGTCACGGCGAACAACAAGACTTACGACGGCAATAATACTGCGACGATTGCAACCTGCACTCTCAGTGGTGTAATTGCGGCAGATGCCGGCAACGTCACCTGCTCGGCGGCCGGACCGAATACTTTCTCTGATGCAAACGTCGGCGCGGGCAAGACCGTAACAGCGACCAATATCAGCCTCGGCGGCAGCGCGTCTGGCAACTACGTCTTAAGTTCAACGTCAGCGACGACTACGGCGAACATCACCACTAAAGCGATCACCGCGACGCTCTCAGCAAACGATAAGGTTTACGACGGCAACACGACCGAGCCGAATGCGAACATGAGCTGCTCACTGAGCGGAGTCGTGGCAGGGGATACGGCCAATGTAACCTGCACCGCGAGCAGCGGCACTTTCAACACGAAGGATGTCGCGACTGCCAACACGGTGACGGCAACAGTGACGATCAGCGGCTCGGCAGCGGGCAATTACACGCTCGGCGCCGCAGGCACTGCGGTCAGCTCAACCAGCGCGAATGACGCGGCGAACATCACGCCAAAGACTTTGACCGCCTCGATCGTCGGCAACCCAACCAAGTCTTACGACGGAACTACGAGTGCCACCCTGGCGCCCGCAAACTATAACCTGTCGGGTTTGGTAGGCAGCGAGAGCTTCACGGTCACCAAGACGACGGGCAGCTATAACAGCGCAGACGTAGCGACGGCAAACACCGTCACGACGACACTGACGTCGGGCGATTTCACTCCTGCTGGTGGAACGCTGGTAAGCAATTACACCTTGCCGACAACTGCGAGCGGTCCGGGACAGATTAATAAGGCGAATGCCGACTGCTCGAATATTGTCGGCTACACGGGGAACTATGATGGTGCGGCGCATGGAGCGAATGGCGTCTGCAAGGGCGTCGGTGGCGGTACGCTGGCTGGACTGAATCTGGGGGCGACATTCACGAACGTGCCTGGGGGTACGGCGCATTGGGTGTTCACGGATGTGACCGGCAACTACAACGATGCCAATGGCGACGTATCGATTGTCATCAGCAAGGCCGATGCCGTTTGCTCTATCAACGGCTATAGCAATCCGTATGACGGCAGTGCGCATGGAGCCAGTGGCAGTTGCGCGGGCGTGGCTGCTGATCCATCAGCAGCCGGCAGCAGTCTGGATCTCGGCGCCAGCTTCACCAACGTTCCTGGCGGGACGGCGCACTGGGTCTTCACCGGTGGCACGAACTACAACAACCAGAGCGGTAACGTCGCTATCACCATCAGCAAGGCCGATGCCGTTTGCTCTATCAACGGCTATAGCAATCCGTATGACGGCAGTGCGCATGGAGCCAGTGGCAGTTGCGCGGGTGTCGCTGCTGATCCATCAGCAGCCGGCAGCAGTCTGGATCTCGGCGCCAGCTTCACCAATGTTCCTGGCGGGACGGCGCACTGGGTCTTCACCGGCGGCGCGAATTACAACAACCAGAGCGGTGATGCAGCCATCGCTATCAGCAAGGCCGATGCCGTTTGCTCTATCAACGGTTATAGCAATCCGTATGACGGGAATGCGCATGGAGCCAGTGGCAGTTGCGCGGGTGTCGCTGCTGATCCATCAGCAGCCGGCAGCAGTCTGGATCTCGGTGCCAGCTTCACCAACGTTCCTGGCGGGACGGCGCACTGGGTCTTCACCGGCGGCACGAACTACAACAACCAGAGCGGTGATGCAGCCATCACTATCAACAAACGAACGCTAACCGCAGCAATCGTCGGGAATCCGACAAAGGTTTACGACGGAACCACGAGTGCAACGCTGACCGCCGCAAACTTCTCACTGAGTACGTTGGTGGCAGGTGAAAGCATAACCGTCAACAAGACCACCGGTAATTACAACAGCAAGGATGTAGCGACAGCTATTACAGTCAGCACGACCCTGGCGGCCGGTGACTTTAGCGCGGGGCCAGGAACGCTCCTCGGCAATTACTATCTGCCAACGAGCGCCTCTGGGGCCGGTCACATCACGGCGAAGTCCTTGACAATTACCGGGGACAACCAGAGCTTCCTGTTCGGCGCGCCGCTGCCGACACTGACGGCAAGCTTCAATGCCTTTGTTCCGGGCGAGTCAGTTTCGAACTTGTCGGGAACCTTAGCGTTCACGCTCAAAGATGGGTCGAACAATATCGTTCCCTATAACTCGAGCACACCGGCCGGGACTTACACGATTGTCCCCTCCGGCGTTACGAGCACCAACTACGACATCCATTTCGTCAATGGTACTTTGACGATCGGGGCGTGGAACTTGACCGGGTTCTATCAACCGGTTGATATGCCGATTCCGGTGATGGTTCTTAACACTGTGAAGGGAGGTTCGACGGTTCCGTTGAAGTTCAACATCTACGCCGGAACTCCCGGGCCCACGACCGAGAGAAAGAGTGTTTCGGACGTGATGTACGGCTCGGTTCAAGTCGCCGAGTACAACTGCGCGTTGACGCCCGCGTATGAGAATCCGGCCGATTTGTCGAATACGGGGGCCACAAGTCTTCGGTACGACACTACCGGTGGACAGTTTATTCAGAACTGGCAGACTCCGAAGCCGCCGGGTAAGTGCTACCAGGTCCGGATGACGGCGCTCGATGGTTCACATATAGACGCCTACTTCAAAACGAAGTAGTAAGTCTTAACCAACTTCAACCAACCCTCGCCGGAGTTGCTCGCAAGAGCGCTCCGGCGGTTTTTTGTTTGCCAGTTGTCCGTCGACTGTCGTCCGAAGTCAGTGGTGAGTTTTCACCTCAACATCAACTGACCAATTACCTGAATAGGTGAATGACCGAACCAACGATTACCAGACTCGCAACTCCGCCTGAAAAGGTAAACACCCATTCAACCGGCTGACTTTGTTTGCGCAACAGCGCCCGCACCAAAACCACGCCGCACTTCCAGCCGTCATGTTTGTAGAGAGGTAACAGGTTGGCAGCCGCCAGCATGAGGTTAATCGATCCAAACATCGTCCCCTGCGCTGCCAATGCTGCCAGCAGGTTTAGCATGACTCCGCCAAGGTGAACGAACAGTTGTTGGACGATCTTTCGTTGCTTCAGTGCCGCGCCGTCAATCCGCAGGTAGGACGCCACGGGCAGCGCGCGCAGACTGAATTCAAACTCTCGCAGGCGAAAGCCAAATAGCCTCGGCCCAAGTCCGAGTCCGATTTCGCTTGCCCGCACGCGGCAGATTTTGGCGGCGGCAAGATGACCGAGCTCATGAATGATCATTGCCAGCGATGTGAAGGTAATCAAAGACAATAACAACAGGCTTGCTGACGAGAAGGGTGCGGTGAGGAGGTGAGCGTTCAGAAAGTTTGTCATCAGAATTAGCGGTCGCCGCACTTGGTGAGTGTGGTGAAACGGCGAACGTCGAGAGTGCCAGACAAACTGCGTACCGCCGGATCCTGGCGTGAATTTCCCTGGGGATCGAGGTTTTTCGGTGCGGTTGAGGCAGTTTATGACAGGAAACGTAACAGCTCAGCAGACAATTCGTGGCACTGAGTATTAGACCTGGCGGATCGCTCTGCGCCGCAACCGAATACAGCCTGCGAGTTGGCTGCCGGCAAAGGACGCATCTGATTAAAAGCGCACGCGCTCGAACGGAGTCAGAACCGAGAGCGCTAGCGACCGGGTGGCGTCGTTACTAGTTTGTTAGCGAGGAAGACAACCCGGTCGCTACCGCTCCCGGTTCTGACCCTATCGCTGCCTTCAGCTTCACTCGGTACAGCACATACTCTCCGACGCGCTCGCCGGCATCCCGTTCATACCAGCGATCTATATTGGAGAAATCAAAGCTGCCGTCTGGGGATATCACGACATATGTAAGCTGACGCTTTAAGGCCTCGGCGCGGGAAAAAGAATTCGCGTAGCTTTGGTACGCGGTAATTTCACTTTCAACCTCTTCGTCCGTAATCGGCCTGAAATCAGATGCCAACGCCGGAACGATCCGCTCATGGCCGAAGATTGCCGCCCGAGCGTAATATTTCATGACTTGATCGGTCGGGTTTCCCTTTAAAGCCTCACGCAAAGAACCTACATCAGCTTTGGCATAATAAAGATGCATGTAGAAGTATTGCTTGCGCTCCACGCGGGTGATGTGGCCAAAGTCGATTCCGCCGGCGTCGGGCAGGGTCCCCTGCGAAGTCCACGTGGGCGCCAATTCAGTCAAGGCGATTTGCGGCGAGAAAATGATCGTCGATGCGCTCCCTTTCGCGTGCAGATCACTCAGCGTTCCGTCCTCACTGGAGAGTTGTTTCAACCGTAAGAGGACCGGCACCATCTGATCCTGTTGCACGGCTAGAGGCACGGTATTCAATCGCGAAGGCAAGCCAACCTCGACCAGACCCCACGCAAAACATAAAGTACCAATCCAGAGAAATGCGCGCGCTGACCATGGACGCCAGATAGTGACCGTCACAAACAGACCAATCAACACCGTATAGTTAACGACCAGCGCCGCAAAGTGATAAGGCTGCATGGTTCTCCCGGTTACCACCTGTTGATTGAAAACCAGCAGCGGCAGTACCCCAAATGATGCGGCAAACATTACCGGAGCGTCGCTCCATCTCATCCGGGTCTGCCTGATCGCCATAAATAAAAGAATGAGCGTCACGACCCCAATGATTTCCGGAATGCGAAAAAAGTCTGGTCGATGAGTAAACGCGAGCGTCTGCTGCTCGTCCAATGTAGCCGGTCGATGCGAAAGCAGGTACAGGTAGGGCGCGAAGGCGCAGGCAGCAATCGCCGCGACAATTGCCAACGGCTGAACCACGCTCCAACGATCTTCGCGAAGGAGTAGCCATAAGACCGTCACGCATGAGACCCAGGCCACGGCTGCGGTCCATAAATAAAGATAAGAAAAGATCAGCAGTGCCAGCGCTAGCCCAGCTAGGGCAGCCCAAAGCCGAGCTCTACGTTTGCTTTGGGTAGTAAGCGCTCGCCAGAAAAGCACAAAGAAGGCAATCAGCACAGGAAAAGAGGCCGCTGGTTGATACCGCCGTAGAAATGGCAGGCTTGGAAGTGATAGATCGTTGATCTTTATCAGCAGACCAACCAGGCCGTGTCCGCCCGCCAAGCCACCCAGGCAGAGAACAAACATTGTGCCCGCGGCAGCCAATCGATCATCGTTAGTAACGGAATGGAATAGCCGGAAGACGCACAAGCTGCCGAGTAACGCCGTAACTGGCATGAGAACGATCATCGCTGTCGACGCCGAGGCGTGAAACAATCGCGCTAAGAACGCGATTATGTAAGGCGGAATGAACTGGATTGAGAAGGTGGATTCAGGTAGAGGCGACTGGGGATGGTCATCTTTGGAGGCATAAGAATCGTTGCGCCGCGTGCGTCCCTGAATCAGGGCATTCAGATAGCCGGAATAAAGGGTCTCGTCTCCCTGAATGACAACGTAGGCCCCGTTCCATTCGCGCCCGCGGACTAACCAGAGATGCAGCTGCGGAACCATGGCGAGGAGGACCATGGCTAGTGAAACGAGTGCGGCATATTTGTACTTGGTGGTGGGGGATTCTGAACTCATGAAGGTTATGCTCTCCTGCGGTGCAGCGGGCTGAAAGACGGTATTCCCTCATGTCCGACAACCCTTCTGATTTGCAAATCTCGCCTGTCATCCGAAATTCGGATGATTCAAATAATCTGAATTTCGACTTAAGCGAATCAAGAGCCTCACTTCAACTTCAACGCATACAAAACATAATCGCCGACCCGCTCGCCGGCATCGCGTTCATACCAGCGATCGAGATTCGAAAAATCGAAGTTACCATCGACGGGAACGATCGCATATTTAATCGGACGCTCTAACGCTTCATCGCGGGAGAAGGAGTTGATATAAGCCTGATAGAGTTGGA
>JBKPEE010000249.1:0-25461 GCA_046728235.1 Acidobacteriota bacterium | reverse complement strand
GAGTGCGAATGTCCGTTCATGAAATGGAGTTCCAATCGGCATTGTCCGTCTGAGTTTCCCGTAACGATCACGAGATCATACGATTTCGTGAATCGTACCTGTTTGCCTGGATAGCACGAAACACGGCTTTGCCTCAAAAGTCGATTAAACGTGGTAACGAGTTCGTGTAGTTCGTGTGGTTCGTGTGATTTCGTGGATCGTTTCTGTTCGTTCGGGAAACAAGGACGATTCACGAAATCACACGAAACAACACGAACGGAACATTTCTTACCAGAGAGCTAGATCCGACTTTTGAGGCAGAGCCACGAAACAGTTCAGCTGGGTAACAGGGTAAATGTGTGTTGCCCGTAAAGTCGGTCGGTCCCGGAGGGACCAAATGTTTATGGCAGCTCGGTGGCTAATACACTCAAGCTCCGGAGGAGCGAAATATTCTAGAAATATTCTAATGGTTGAGCAGTGTCTATTGCGCTTCTCCGGAGCTAAAATCATGGCGCAAACACAATTTATAAACATTTGGCCGCTACGGCGGCCACTTCGATGCCTCGCTTCACGACCGCAACACCAGAATTACTTCACTACGCTCAGCTGACTTATATTGTCAGGGCCAGCGATTATAAGTATGCTTTCTAATACCGAGCAAGATTACTCGTTTGCTTTGACCCCCGAAATTTGAACTACTCATATTTCGTTGGAGGGGAAGTTATGCAAAGCACCATCAAATATGTCCGAAAGTTTGCACAGGTTCCGTTTGTGCTGGCTTTGATTCTGGCGTGTGCTGCGGTTGCGTGGCCGCAGAAAAATGATAAGAAGCTCGCGGCCAAGGCTGAAGAAGCAAAAAAAGCGTCAGACGTGTTTACCGAGGTCATGAACGTACCCGAAAAAGCGATTCCGCAGGGATTGCTGGATAAAGCTGAGGCAATCGCCGTGTTTCCCGGGGTAATCAAAGGTGGATTCATCATCGGGGCGCGCGGAGGGCATGGCGTCGTCAGCCGGCGTGCGCCGGGCGGTTGGAGTGCGCCGGCTTTTTTTAATCTCGGCGGGGGCAGCGTGGGATTGCAAATCGGAGCGGAGAAGACCGACTTCATTCTGCTCTTTATGAACACGGGCGCCGTGGAAAGTCTCTTAAAGGACAAATTTGAAATTGGCGGCGAGGCCGGCGTGGCCGCTGGTCCGGTAGGCCGTTCAACTGCAGCTACGACTGACGCGCAATTGAAAGCGCAGATTCTGTCGTATTCACGCAGCAAAGGCGTATTCGCAGGTCTGGAAATTAAAGGCTCGGTTATCGATCCTGACAACGACGATAACGTCGCCGTCTACGGCATAAAGGCGAACGAGATTTTGTCTTCGACACATAAATGGACAATGGCCAAGATTCCGGCAGGCGTGCGCATTTTTCCGCAGACGCTGGCCCGTTATTCGACGAGACGTTAACGCGTCGGCAGGCATTTTGCCGGCAAGTTAACTCAGATAGAAAGAAAGGAATGATGAAACCAACAAACCCCGTGAAACTTCTTATCCTTACCATTCTGTCAATTTGTTTTTGTGCTTCGAGCATCCTGGCGCAGGGCAATCGCGACCGGAACACAAAGAAGGCCCGCGAAGCCGCCTCGCAATCTGAGAAAGCGGCGCGAGTGTTCGATGAAATCATGGGGACGCGCGAAAAATCGATTCCCCAGGACTTGCTTGACAAAGCCGAAGCCGTGGCGGTTTTCCCGGGTGTGCTTAAGGGCGGTTTGATTGTCGGCGGGCGCGGTGGCAGCGGTGTAATCAGTCGTCGCGTCACCGATGGCTGGAGCGCTCCGGCGTTTTTTGATTTGGGCGGCGGCAGCGTTGGCTTGCAAATCGGAGTCGCTTCAACTGATTACATCCTGCTGTTCATGAACGAACACGCGGTCGATTCACTGTTGAGCGACAAATTCGAGATCGGCGGGGAAGGCAGTGCCGCCGCTGGTCCAGTTGGCCGCTCAGCCAGCGCTTCGACCGATCTGAAGCTCAACGCCCAGATTCTTTCTTATTCGCGAAGCAAGGGGGCGTTTGCCGGCCTCGAGTTGAAGGGCGTGGTGATCAAGCCCGACAACGAGGACAATGCGCAGGTCTATGGCATGACGGCGCGTGATATCCTTACCGGCGCGAACAAGATTTCCATGAGCGACATGCCTGAAGGCGTGCGTGTGTTTCCGCAAACACTCGGGCGCTACTCAACCCGCTAGTATCATAAGCATGCTAAAGATAATCCAAAGCGCCGCCGTTGTCGGCGCACTCAAATCTTGAATAGTGGCTGAAAGTTGCGTTGTTGTCGCGAGATGGGTTCGTTTCATTCACACCTCGCTTTAGCGAGGTGTCGCGGCCCAGCCAAACGACCCTCAACCGTTTCAACGGTTTTTTCTGCAAGCCGTTAAAACGGCTGTGATTGAATCTGTCCGTTTCATCACCTCGCTGAAGCGAGGTGTGAATAAGAACAAATCTCGGTTCCTAACCTTAGCGGTTTGCGAGGTAGCAACACGAATTTAAGCCACCACTCCAAGTTTGTAGCTCGTGCCACGTCGGAAGAGTTTTTCAGCAGTCTCTTAGATCGCACTGATGAACTTTTGAAAGTTCTGAATTCTTTCAGCGAGACCGTTAGGCGGATCTGCGCCGTTCACGGCGACAGAAACCCTTCTGACAGTTGCGACGTCCGCGCCCCGATCACAAATGGCCCAGATATTATTCTTCGAAAAGAAGAAGGCGGCGGACGAAAGGGGATATTTGGTAGCTACGAGGTCGGGATTGGCCACACAATCTTCGGCAATCGCTGCGGAGAAGTCTCGATAGTTATTCTTACCTGTAAGTTGAATGTAACCTCGGCCGCGAAATTTGAAGCCATCGCCTGATGCCTCGTCACCATTGCCCATCCGGTTGGCGTAAACACGACTGCCGAGCTTTTGCGGGTTGTGCGCGTATGCAGCGGGACTAACGGTCCTGAAATATTTTTTGAACACCACCAGAATGCGCGGCGCGCTGTAGTTCAAGTTTTCGACTGTCGCCGTGAACCCCGTTGATTCAAGCGCGCACTGGGCCAGAAAGTGTGCGAGCCGGAGTTTCGTGCTGATGCCAAACTCGGCCGCAGTATCAGGAATCTGCGCGATGACGTTAGCCGGAACCTTTCCGGTAAGACCCGATAAATCTAACGCGCCCGCCGGGGCTACTCCTCCACCACCTGGATCATCACCGGTGCCTCCATCAGCGGATTGCAAAGCGGCCATCGTCAACGGCCCGACTATCCCGTCCGCCGGCAAACCTTTGCTTTGCTGAAAGGCAATTACCGCGGCGGCCGTCCCCGGTCCAAAAACTCCATCAACCCCCTTCGGATCGAACCCGAGGTCCTGCAATCTTTGTTGCAGGTCCTTAACGGCTGGTCCTGATGAGCCTTGCCTTAAGACTGACATGAGAATTCTCCTTCTTATCAGGATAGGCTGCGTCTGTATACCTCATACCCGGAGGCGACGGTTCAACGGAACCAGTCGGTATAGGTTAACGAAAAGACGAATGCACCGCGTCCCAGGCCGGCAGTTCGCGCCGGCTGTGAATTTACTGAGTACCCCAGTGTGAAATTGATATTAAGCAAACTGAAGCGACCGCCCGGGCCGATGCCGTACCAATATCGATCCTGCTGGTCGGGCCACATGCGAGCCACATCGAACATGCCGACAACACTAAATGAATAACTATTGACCTCATGCCGCAACGCGTCGATCACCTCTCGTGGGCGAGTCATGTCCTTCCGCGCCTGCTGCGCTGCCTGCTGTCCGGCTGGAGAGATTTTAATGGCATCCACCGCCTCCCTGAACGAGTTCAGGTCTTCTACCATCTTGTCTCGCGACGCTGTCACTTTCCTGGAAAGATCCGCGCTGACAAGCGATGCAACTTCCGTAAGCAGGTCCCTGACTCCCGGTTGCTTACCGCTTTTCAACAGCGGCGAAGTATTCACGTTCAACAAGGTAACCAACCCTTGTGGATCCGTCTTACCCTGGTCGTCCGGAACAATTGCGTGGCGAATAATTCTCTGGGCGGCTCGCAACAACGACTGAGCGTCCGTCAGGATTTTTTGGGTTTTTGCTGGTAATGAAGGCCCGGACGCGATTACCGTCAACCGGGATTGAATATCATCGAGATCGCTCTTGAGCTTAGTGCCATGAAGCGCCATCAAACTTTTGTATCGGGGAGTCAAGGCGAGATACGCGTCGAAAAAGAATCCCTCTGCAGTGTTTTCGCCGGCGTCAATACTCGTTCCAAAACCATTCGATTCTTCGACGTCTCGGGGGATCAGTGGCTTAAAAAATAGTACTTTGCCGACCGTGAAGTTTGCCGAAACGAATGAAGTGCCGCCGTTTCCCGCCGCGTTAAGCCGGTTTGTAGGGATGCTGCGAATAAACGGGCCGTTGGGAATTACCCATGCGTTGCCTGGCATGAAGGCTCTAATCGAGCTTCCGCCAAAGAAACGATCACTAAACAGTGTTCCACCCTTGAGCAGGCCTGCCGATGTGCGCACCTGAATGTCCCATGGCGAATGTGTTCGCCCGGGAAACCTCCGGGTGTACAGAATGTCGGCGAGGTGTTTTGATGAGTTAAGGTTTTCGATTCCCGTCCCTGACAGTTGAAAACCGTACGAAGCAATGCCTTCGGAATGTCGAGTACTTCTGCTTACGCCAACGTATGCGCGCAAGCCTCTGTAGGACGAGTTTGTCACGATACCGGGCAGCAGTGAAATCATGCTGGCTTGCTGATTGCCGGCCTGGATCAATGCCCCATAGCGGATTAACCATCTTGCTGTGCCCGTGTCATGCGTCACTGAGGACGCGTCGAAGCCGGCTTGAAAAACTGCGTTACTTACGGTTGAAGACGAAACGGGCTCACGTGAGTAGTTGTAAGCAACGCCGTATTCGATCTGCTTCGCGAGGTCGAGCTTAGTGACCAGCGATCCGCCGAGTTGAAATTCGACCCGGCGACTGGTGGGCGACAGTACGGTAAGCAAATGACCAGCCGGTAATGGCCGCCAGGGTAGACTGAACTGGAGCTCAACGCCCGCAAATCCGCGCTTTGAGGCTTCATAACCCAACAACGGTCGGAGCCGGTGCGAAGGTCGCGTGTTGAGTTCTGCGGCAACTGTAGCCGGCTCCTCTGTTCCCGCAATTCTATCTTCGGCGGGCGCACGTATCGCCGGCAAAGGATCAGACGAGAAGATCTGGTAAACGATATCAATTGTCTGCAGCGCACCCGGTGCTTCATGACAATTTGTAATGCTGCCGGTAACCGCGACAACCTTGGCCAGCGAGATCCCCAACGACTCATCGGCTTTCACTGAAGCGTCCACGATGTCCGAGCTCTGTTTGAATTTGAGTTTCGAGAAAGTCTCGTTTTCAACGAGGGGCAACGAGTCCTTTAATTTCTGCAGTTGATGGTGGACCTGGAACATAAAACCAAAAGGGTGTCTCAGCTCGATCCTACGAACAGTGTAACCATCATAGAAGCCCGGGTTTAGCGGCTGGCTGCACTTCTGTCCGACGCACCCAGGTGCACCGCCGATCATTAGCAACCAGACGGCCGTGAGATGGCCCAGACTCTTGACAGCATTAATCTGCGCGAGTGCCCTTGCCATGGCAGCCTCGGAGTCGCATGCACTTGACGGCATCAATTCCCTGGGCCCGGCTTAATTGGGCGAATCGGGATTGCGCGCCGTGACAATCGCCTTAGTATCGGAAGCCAGGTCGTCTTTTGTGGCGTCACCTGTCTTGACGTCTTTGGCCGTATCCCCCGCAACCAGAGCCTGAGCCCGCTGATCGCTGTCGAGCCCGTGCTTGGCTGTGGCGTTCGCCTTATCCGCGTCGTCGTGGTCCACCGCCACTTGCAGTTGAATAACCATTTGAAACTGGCCGCTGGTGTTGGCACGCTCGTCCAGTTCGAAGCTAATGCTCCAATCGTCGTTGTTGGCACCCGATGTCTTATCTAAAGTAAAAATGATCTTTCGTAACTGGTCCGGAGTGACGATGGCGAAGCTAACGTGAATGTGCGTCGGCTCCGCCACGTTGTTATTGGGTGGCTGTGCGTTTGTCATTATCTCTGGCTCCGTGTTTATCGACTGCCGACCATGGCTATGATCGTGTCGAGGGTTCCAATATCGATCATGTTTCCTCCTCTCGTGCCGGCATTAAGTAGAGGGGGCGACACGAAAATCGAACGGAATTCTCCAGCGAGACATGAAAAGCCCCCGTTTGAAAATGCTTTCGGGCCGATGTCTCATCAAATCCTGTTGAGACCGCGCCGCGCGGCGCGCCGAACGTAACTTTTTGGGACACGCGGCTTATACTCTGGCAGCAATGTGGTGTCAACAACTTTTTGCGTAAACTGTTTCGTTCATTCGAGAAACGCGTAATTGCACAATCTGCCGCCAATTAACGGGTTCGTCTCATGCAAAATGTCCTGCATGATGGTGAGACATCTACTAACGCACCGATATGCGGAATCAACTATCACTATGGACCATTGGGCACTCGACACTGTCGATCGAGGGGTTTATCGACAGGTTGAGGTCGTTTGATATTGAGGTCCTTGCTGACGTGCGCAGCTTTCCAGGTTCGCGGCGCTACCCGCACTTCAATCAGGAAAGCCTGAGCTCATCGTTGCCTGAGGTCCAGATTCGTTATCAGCACTTTAGGGAATTGGGTGGTCGCCGCCGGGCGCGGCCGGATTCGCTGAACGTGGCCTGGCGTAATGAATCGTTTCGCGGTTATGCGGACTACATGGAAACGGCAGAATTTCGCGAGGGCATCTTGCGACTGCTCGCAATCGGCGGCAAACAACGGGTGGCCATAATGTGTTCGGAAGCCGTCTGGTGGCGATGTCACCGCAGCATGATTTCCGATTACCTGAAAGTGAAGGGAATCGACGTGCGCCACATCATGGGCGAGGGAAAATCAGAGCCGCATCCTTTTACCTCAGCGGCGCGAGTTGTAAACGGCGAATTGTCTTATCACGGTGTGCTGAGCGAATAGGTGGCAAAACGTTTCATGCCTCGGCCCTGCGTGCTTCCGACCCTTTACATGATTAGAGTCGCCGCACAAGTCATGGTTCCCGGAGTACACGATAAAATTTATCGCTGCGAACGCTGCGATCGAGAGACAGCGCATGTGGTCGAATCGATTGGCGACGACAACCGGTTGCACCATGTTTGTTGGGATTGCGTCGGCCGGCAGGAAAAACGATTTAATCAAAAGCCAGGTTGGCGTCGCACTCATCGCACGCGACGGTATCAGCCACTGGCGCCGCCAGCCGTACCCGAGAAACCAAAAATCTCATAACTGAAGTCACTCGCTCGCGGTAGATTCGGATCTTCGAAGGTCGTGCGTCTCTTCCCACGCGCGACACTCTGTCGCCAGTAGCGCATCTCCCTCGTTCGGTCCCCAGGTACCGGCTTGATAATTTGGGAAAGCAGGTGGTCCTGCGGCGGCCCACGCATCCTGGATGGGCTTGACGACGGCCCATCCGGCTTCGACTTGATCAGCCCGCTGAAACAAAGTCGCGTCGCCGATCATGCAATCGTGAAGCAATCGCTCGTATCCGGTACTGGGCACATCACCAAAATAGTCTTCGTAATCAAAGCTCATATTCACCACACCGATGTCCAGAATTGGGCCGGGGACTTTGGCACCAAAGCTCAATGAGATTCCTTCGTCCGGTTGAATGTGAAGCACGAGCCGATTGCTTCGCAGCCGGTTCACTTCAGTTTCACGGAACAGCATAAAAGGCGCGCTTTTGAACTTGATCGCAATTTCAGTGTCCCGCGCCCCCAGCCGCTTGCCTGTCCGCAGATAGAAAGGCACGCCGCTCCAGCGCCAGTTGTCGATCAGAATTTTTAACGCGACGAAAGTCTCGACGGTCGAATCTGGCGCGACGTTCGGCTCGCTGCGATAAGCCGGCACGGCCTGGCCATCGATGGTTCCGGCGTCGTACTGGCCACGAACTGCGCGGCGCTCTGCTTCTTCAGGACTGGGGCACTGGATGGCGTGCAGCACCTTTGCCTGTTCGTCGCGCACGGCATTGGCTTTGAAAGAGACCGGCGGTTCCATCGCGGTGAGCGTCACGAGCTGCAGCAGGTGATTCGGCACCATGTCGCGCAAAGCTCCGGCCTGTTCATAGTAGCCGCCACGCTGCTCGACTCCGACTTTCTCGGCGGCGGTGATCTGCACACAGTCGATGTGCTCCCGATTCCAAATGGGCTCAAATATTCCATTGCCGAAGCGGAACACCAGAATATTCTGCACCGTTTCCTTGCCGAGATAATGATCTATGCGATAGATCTGATCCTCTTTCAGCACGTGCTGAATGTCCCGGTTTAGTTTCTGTGCTGACTCGAGATCGGATCCGAAGGGCTTTTCGATTATCACGCGACGCCAGTGATCCTCTGCTTCTTCAGTTAGCCCCACCGCGCCGAGTTTCTCAATTACCATCGCGAAGTACTGAGGCGCCGTTGACAGATAGAAACAAAAGTTGCCGCGGGTTTGGTGTTCCTGGTTAACCCGCTCCAGCGAACTTTTCAACCTGGTAAAAGTTTCATCCGTATTGAAGTCACCCGAAAGATAAGAGAGACGTTGTGCGAGCCAGTCCCACGTCGGCGCTTCTACTTTCTCAGTCGCGAAGTGATTCATGTCGTCGCGTAGGCGGCGGCGAAATTCATCGTCGCCCATTTCTGCCCGCGCGACGCCAATCACCGCGAACTCATCCGGCAATAAGTTGTTTTTTCGCAGGTTGTAAAGCGCGGGAATTAGTTTGCGCTTCGTCAGATCTCCGGCGGCGCCAAAGATTACCAGCACGCAGGGAGGACTGATATGGGACTGCTGTTTTGCGTCATCGCTCATTTGCTGCGAGTCCTTAACCATTAACTATTTCCCGGGCTCAACGTGCCCGCCGAATTTTTTCCTCATCGCCGACAGAATCTTTTCCGCGAATGTGTGTTCCTGTCTTGAGCGAAAGCGAGTGTAGAGGGCAGCACTCAAAACCTCGGCCGGCACCGCTTCCTCAAGCGCGGCCTGGATGGTCCAACGGCCTTCGCCTGAGTCCTGAACAAAACCGCTGTAGGCGGCGAGGTCGGGATCCTCGACCAGAGCCATCGCGGTTAGATCCAGTAGCCATGAGGAAACCACGCTGCCGCGCCGCCACACCTCCGCAATGTCGGCCACGTTCAGATCGTAGCGAATCTCTTCCGGAAGATCTTTCGAGTTGGCATTGCGAAAGATATCGAATCCCTCGGCATATGCCTGCATCAATCCGTATTCGATGCCGTTATGAATCATCTTCACAAAATGACCAGCGCCTGATGGGCCACAATACAAATAGCCCTCTTCGGCTGTGCCTGAGATTGTTTCCCGACCGGGCGTGCGCACGATGTTGCCGCGACCAGGGGCCAATGTCTTGAAGATTGGATCGAGGTGACGCACTACTGCTTCCGGCCCGCCAATCATCATGCAGTAGCCGCGTTCAAGTCCCCAGACGCCGCCGCTGGTGCCCACGTCCAGATAGTTGATGCCTTTATCTGTCAGTGCGCGAGCGCGGCGCGCATCGTCCTTAAAATAAGAGTTGCCGCCATCGATGATGATGTCACCCGATTCCATGCGGCCGGCGAGATCGTTCACGGTCTGTTCCGTGGGCTGACCTGCCGGCACCATGATCCAAACCGCGCGGGGTTTATTGAGCCTGGCGATCAGTTCCTCAATGGATTTCGCGCCGATGGCGCCTTCACTCGCGATAGCGTTAACGTTATCAACGCTCAAATCCCACGCGACGCATTCGTGCCCACCGCGCAATAGGCGACGAACCATGTTCGCGCCCATGCGGCCCAAACCAATCATTCCCAGTTGCATGCTGAATTCCTCTTAATCCTTCCGCTCTTTTCGGCCTCTTGTGGGGCTTTGCCTCAAAAGTCGTATCTACCTCTCTGGTTAGAAATGTTCCGTTCGTGTTGCTTCGTGTGATTTCGTGGATCGTTCTTGTTTCCCGAACGAGCAGAAACGATCCACGAAATCACACGAACTACACGAAACTCATTACCCACGTCTAATCGACTTTTGAGCCAAAGCCCCTTCACCACCAAGGCACATAGAGTTATATGAGAGCTTCCTTAATGACGGCGGCCAACTTGCGCAAACCATCATCGACGTCTCCACCCAAATGCACTCGCAGCGCCCGTCGTCCACGTTCGCTGAGCACTTCGAAATCACCGCGCGCCTGCGCGGCTTTGACCACGCCGAAAGTATATTTCTGATCGGGCACAGGCAAATCATCTCGATCATCACACGTCACCTGCAGAAACACACCGCTGTTGGGTCCGCCTTTGTATGCCTGCCCCGTCGAATGCAGAAAGCGCGGTCCGAATCCCAGACAGGTCGCCACCTTCTTCACATCTCTAATCGCCGCGCGTGTTTGTTGCAGCGATTGCTCGTGCGCTGCATTCATTTCCAGGTAAGCCAGCAGAGCGAAATAGTCATGTGGCTGCAGCCGATCAAGATGGGCCTTGAGAAAGCCGCGCAGGGTATTGTCGCCAGAGGTTTGCTTAAGGGCCGTTGCGTTTTCCTGGTCAGCAAACAGCTTTACTCCTGCGGCTTCAAAAAAGGGTGACTCGGCAGGCAGCGCGCCCGTCTTTTCATACTCTTCAGTCAATTTTCGAGTTGCGACCTTGCTGGCTTCAACATCCGGCTGATCGAACGGGTTGATGCCGATAATCGATCCGGCGACCGCGGTGGCAATCTCCCAGCGAAAGAACTCCTGGCCCAGATCGTAGGCATCAGCGATTGAGATCATGACGATCGGTTGGCCGGCAGCTCTTAGATCCGCGACGGCCGCATCCTGCGCTGCGTCCGGCGCAGATTCCAATCGCAGGTAAATAAACACCCGATCATCACCATAGATGTCCGGCGATCCCGCCGGCTCACGATCGACGGGTATCAACCCTTTGCCATTCTTGCCGGTCGATTCTGCCAATAACTGTTCGAGCCATGCGCCCAGATCATTAATGGCCGGCGACGAGAGGATCGTAACTTTGTCGCGGCCGTGATTGTGGGCCGTTCCCAGTATCGTCCCCAAAATCACACCGGGATTGTTTTGGGCGGAGGCATCGCCGCAGGCGCGCACCATTCGAATAGCGCGCTCGAGAAAGTTACCAACGTCAACGCCCATCGCGGCCGCCGCCGCCAGACCAAAATCGGAAAGTGCTGAATATCGGCCGCCAATCGAAGGCACACCGAGAAAAATCTTTCGAAACTGTTCGCGTTCGGCTTCTTCGCGCAGCTTAGATCCGGGGTCGGTAATCGCGATAAAGCGATTGCCAACTTCATCCTTGCCGATGGCTTCTTTGGCGCGGTCGTAAAAATATTGTTTGAAGATGTTCGGCTCGAGGGTGGTGCCCGATTTACTCGACACAAAGAACAATGTGTTGGCGAGATCCAGCTTCTTTTCAGTCGCGCGGATCTGCGCCGGATCGGTGGAGTCCAGAATGTGCAGCTTGGGAAAAGCGTCAAGCTTGCCGAACGACTTGCTCAACACCTCCGGGCACAGGCTCGACCCGCCCATCCCCAGCAGCAGGACGTGACTGAATCCGGAGTCTTTGACCTCGGCAGCAAAATTGGTGAAACGCTTGACTGTCTTCTGTTGCTCGTCCGCAATATGAAGCCAGCCCAGCCACTTATCTTCGCCCTGGTTGGTCCAAAGTGACGGGTCGCGGGCCCAAAGCCTGGCGACCTTGCGATTGTGGTCCCAATCAGCGAGCGCACTTTCAACCGCGCGCAATAAGTCGTCAGGCAAAGACAGGGCTTGTTGATTAGTTTTGTGTTGAATCGCGGCCTCCGTGAATCATGAAGCGTGCGCCGACCGCACGGCTGACAAAGTTCGGAGGCTCTCTGCGTAAGGGGGACGGGCCACGCCACGATCGGTGATGATGGCAGCAATCAATTCATTGGGCGTTACGTCGAAGGCGAAGTTGTGGACCTCGACACCGTCCGGCGTCAGTTGATGGTCACGCACGTGGGTCACTTCCTTCGCGTCGCGCTGTTCAATCGGGATGTCTTCGCCGGTAGCGGTCGAGAGATCGACGGTGGAGAGCGGAGCCGCGACATAAAATGGAATGTTGTGCTGCTTAGCGAGGACCGCGACCATGTAAGTCCCAATCTTATTCGCGGCATCACCATTTGCGGCGATGCGATCGGCTCCGACCACCACACAATCAATCTTGCCCTCCTTCATGATATGCCCGGCCATGTTGTCGGTGATTACCGTTACCGGGATATTGTCCTTTGCCAGTTCCCACGCCGTCAGGCGCGCGCCCTGCAGGAATGGCCGCGTTTCATCGGCGATTACCGCCACGTGTTTGCCCGAATCAATGGCGCCGCGTATCACTCCCAGCGCAGTTCCGTAATCACCGGCGGTGGCCAATGCGCCCGCGTTGCAGTGCGTCAGGACCGTGGCGCCATCAGGAATCAGTTCGCTGCCGAAAAGGCCGATGGCGCGATTTGCTTCGATGTCTTCGTTATAGATCAGCAGGGCTTCTTCGGTCAGCAGTTGCTTGACGTCTTCAGCGTCGCGGACGTTTTCCTTTTTGGCTTTCGCGATCACACCACGCATTCGCTCGACGGCCCAGAACAGATTGACCGCTGTCGGGCGGGTTGCTTCCATCACTTTGCACATGAAGTTGAAGTCGAATTCGAGGTCGGCGAGCGAGGTGCCGACCGACTGGCTGGCGCCCAAAGCCAGCCCCATGGCGGCCGATACTCCGATGGCGGGCGCGCCGCGCACAGCCATTTGCCTGATCGCATCGGCAACTTCTTCATATGAGCGAAGCGTCAAGTATTTTTCTTCATTCGGCAGCAGACGCTGGTCCAACATGCGGACGCCTTCGCTGGTCCATTCGACAGTTTTGATCATTGGTTTCGGGGAATATTACTTGAGACCTTCGTCATGAGCAACGCATACCGGTTTAGTTAGGGATCAGTTTTCATAACTCCAAAGCTTTTGACCCTGGCCTCCTTTGCATGATATTGTCCGCCCACGTGATGGAACACTAGTTCCACAGTTCTTTCAGATACGTTCAGGTGCCCCGCATAAAAGCGGGGAGAATAGGGAAGCGGGTGAGAATCCCGCGCGGTCGCGCCACTGTGAATGACTTCACTGCCTGCGGGTGAAGCAGTAGCCAGGAGACCTGCCCGAACGTTTACAGCAGCTTTTGAACGCCCGCGAAAAGGTGTTCAGGCCGCCGTGGGAATTTTCCTTTCGCAAAAGGTCCCGTCGCTCGCCTGTCGCTTTCGCGCGGCAGATTGAGGTGACGGGATTTTGGTTTTTAGGGATCGAATTTGGAGTGCGCTGACTTGTCAGCGCTTTGGCAGATGGCGGCGACAGGTCGCAGCCGGGAAAGCGGTAACCAGTTACCGCACTCCAAAACGACCGCGATTCCTTTGGACAGCGCACGCCACACTTCAAATATTTCTCGCCTGCATCGTGGCCCTTTCTTTAGTATCGTGCTCTCGGCAACGCGTTTCTCCTCCTCAATCCGCGACCCGCGAAGTTACTGACGAAGCAGGCCGCCGGCTGATCCTGCCTTTGAAAATCGATCGCATCGTTTCACTCGCACCCAACCTGACCGAGATCGTTTATGCCGTCGGCGCCGGCGATAGGCTCGTTGGCGATACCACATATTGCGACTATCCCGAAGCGGCAAAAAGCGTCGCAAAAATTGGCGATACGATGCAGCCGAGTGTCGAACGCATCATCGCGTTGAAGCCGCAAGTCGTGCTGGTCTCGACCGCTTCCCAGCTCGAAGCTTTTACCAGGCAACTCGAGGAGCGGCACATTGCTGTGTATGTGACCAATCCACACAACCTGGATGAGGTCTTCAAATCTATCAGTAATCTCGACTCCTTGCTAAATAATGTGACCCCCGAAAACCGTCATCGTGTAGTGGACCGTCTCTACTTCCGAACGGAACAGATTGCCGAACGACTGCAGGGAACCAGGCCCGTGCGAGTGTTCTATCAGGTCTCAGGCGAGCCGCTCTATACCATTGGTCGCGACGCCTACCTCACTGATTTGATTCGTCGCGCGGGCGGAGTTTCGGTCACCGCTGACGTGCCGACGGCCTTCCCACGATTCAGCGATGAAGCCGCGTTTGCTTCAAATCCTGACGCGATCATTTTGCCGACGGGTGGATCGATGGGAGACGCGAATTCAAACGTCGCCGCGCCGCTCAGGAAATCTCCGGCCGTTTTGAACAATCGAGTTTACAAGATCAACGACGACCATCTGTCGCGTCCGGGTCCAAGGCTGGTTGACGGATTGGAAGAGATCGCGCACGCGTTGCATCCGGAGGCGTTCAGATGAGGGGTACACGCATGGCGCCCCTTAATGGGCGAGCAATCAAAACCAACCTGCGACGCACTGTACTAGTCTGCTCGCTGCTGTTGGTTGGCTTGTTGTTGATGATTCTGATCAGCTCGATCGTGGGCAGCCAGCCGCTGCCTTTCACAAATTCGATCTGCGCGCTCGCCTTCCGGTCCAATTGCGGACTTTCAGCGGAACAGCACACGATTCTGTTTGACCTCCGCTTGCCGAGAATTTTACTGGCGGGCGTTGTGGGCATCTGCCTCGCAAGCGCGGGCGCAGGATACCAGGCATTGCTGCGCAATCCGCTCGCTGAACCTTATCTCCTCGGCGTGTCGAATGGCGCCGCGGTTGGCACAATGACTGCGCTGGTGTTCTTCAGCCACATCGAGTGGACCCGGCCGGTTCTTGCATTTGCCGGCGCCCTGGCGGCGTCGTTCGTCGTGTATCAACTGGCGCGGGGACGCGCCGGCGCAACACCCGAGCGCCTGATACTTGCCGGAGTAATCGTGACGACGTTTCTGTCTTCCGCAATTGTCTTCATTACTACCTTGATGGATGCGACCCGGATTCGATCCTTCACCTTCTGGTTATTGGGTGACTTGTCAGGGACCACGGCCAGCCTGCTGGTAATTACTTTCATTGCCGCCGGAACGGGGCTCTTTGTGCTGGCACTGAACGCGCGTTCGCTGAACCTGATGATGCTTGGCGAACGGGATGCTTTCGATCTGGGCGTCGAGGTCACCAGAGTTCGCTTTATCGTTTTTGTGGCCGCGAGCCTGCTCGTCGGTTCCTCGGTCGCCGCCAGCGGCTCGGTTGGCTACGTTGGCCTGGTGGTACCGCATCTGGTGCGGCTGTCGTTCGGCAGCGACAACCGGCTCGTAATCGTTGCCGCGGCCATCGCCGGCGCTTCATTCGTGATCCTGGCGGACACGGTTGCGCGCACGATCATTGCGCCGCGGGAACTACCTGTCGGAGCGATCACGGCGCTGATCGGCGCGCCGCTGTTTATTTATCTGCTGCGGAAGGGCTCGAGCTGATGCCAAAGAAGACTCTATTGAGTTGGAGTAGCGGCAAAGACAGCGCCTGGACACTCCACGTCTTGCGTGAACAATTCGAGGTTGAAGTCGTTGGCCTGATGACGACCGTGAATAAAGTTCATGAGCGTATTTCGATCCATGCGGTGCGCCTTGAGTTATTGCAGCGGCAGGCAGAAGCTGCCGGCCTACCCTTGTACATAATTCGCCTGCCCTCTCCTTGCAGTAACGTTGACTACGAGTCAGCTATGGAAACCTTTATTGGCCAGGCAAAAGAAGAGGGCATTGAATGCATGGCGTTTGGCGACTTGTTTCTTGCCGATATCAGGAAATATCGCGAGTCGCAATTAGCGGGAACCGGGATCAGCCCTCTGTTTCCGCTTTGGCAAACACCGACCGCCGAGCTGGCGAGGCAAATGATCGGTAGCGGGCTGCGAGCCATCGTAACCTGCGTTGATCCACAACAGGTGCCGGCAAGCTTTGCCGGTCGCGAGTTCAATGAACAGTTTCTGATTGATCTTCCGCCTCACGTCGATCCGTGTGGCGAGCGCGGAGAGTTTCATAGCTTCGCCTTTGACGGACCCATGTTCCGCGACGCCGTTGACGTTGAGGTCGGCGAGATTTGTGAACGCGATGGGTTTGTTTATGCGGACGTTTTGCCGGGGCCCAGGGCAAATACGAAAACCGCATGAAACAGTGACCAAGAGATGCTCGAAGCACGCAACATTACGATCCGTTATGACGAACGGCAGGCGATTGTCGACGTTTCTCTCTGCGTCGAATCCGGCAAAGTGATCGCGATTATCGGCGCAAACGGCGCCGGCAAGTCAACGCTACTTCGCGCGTTGAATGGGAGTCTGATCGCGACCTCAGGGCAGATTTTACTCGACGGTCAATCAATCAACTCCTATTCGCGGCGCGCGGTTGCGCGACGCATTGGCGTCGTAGCTCAGGTGGCGGAACTGCGTTTTCCGGTAACGGTCATCGACTTTGTGCTGGGCGGCCGTTACGCGTGGTCGGGCGCATGGGGTTGGGAGAACGCGCGCGATCGGGAAATCGTCGCCGAGGTGCTGCGCGAGACCTCGCTCGATCAATTTGCTTACCGGCTGATGAATGAGTTGTCGGGCGGTGAAAGACAACGGGTCGTGCTGGCGCGCGCGCTGGCGACCCGGGCAAAGATTCTGCTGCTGGATGAGCCGACTGCAAATCTCGACCTGGCACATCAAGCCACAATGCTGGCGCTGGTGCGGGGTCGTTGTGATCGGGGTGATACGGCGGCCGTGGTCGTCACGCACGACGTCAATCTGGCCGCGGAGTTTGCCGATCAGGTCATGCTGTTAAGCGAGGGGCGTACCCTCGCCGTTGGATTCCCACGAGATGTCTTAACGCCGGAATTGCTGCAAAAAGCTTTCGCACTGCGCGTGCTCGTTGATTCGCACCCAATCTCCGGCGCGCCCCGAATCACGCCGGTGCATGAAAGACAAGGATAAAAAATGAGGGACGAAGGATGAAAAACACAATCAGGTTAATCGCAGTGGTATTAATCGTGTGGGCTGTGGCTGCCGCGCAGACAAAGACGAATATTCACGGCCGGGTGACCGACGATCAGAATGCGAACATAGCCGGCGCCGAAGTGACGTTGCGTTCGCGCACCGGCGGGCAGGCATCGACCCTCACGAATGACAACGGTGACTATACCTTCTCAAATATCGCGCCCGGCGATTACATTATCGAAGTCCGGGCCAGCGGGTTTGCGACCTTCACCTCAGTTCTGCTCCCTGTTTCTCGCGGGCAGGATCAGTCCAACGATGTGCGTCTGTCCGTACAGGCCGTAGACGAAAATGTGGTGATCACGGCAAATGGAACCGCTCAACGCATCGATGAGACCTCAAAGGCCGTCAGCGTCCTCGATGATCAGTCGATCGAAGCCAGGCGTGAAATAACCGTTGCCGAAAGTCTGCGCGGAATTCCGGGGGTGAGAATTCAGCAGCAGGGATCGCCCGGAGCTTTGACGAGCATTCGTTTGCGCGGGCAGCGGCCGTTCGATACCGCCGTGTTGCTTGACGGATTGCGTATTCGTGATGCGTCAGACATCAATGGCTCAGCGGTGCCGTTTATGTCCGATTTGCTGCCTGCGGATCTGGATCGAGTTGAGGTGCTGCGCGGCTCGGGGTCGTCCATTTACGGGACCAACGCGATCGGCGGAGTTATCAATCTACTGCCGGCTACGCCGGACGGCGATCGACATTTTGAGTTTGGATTCGATGGTGGCAGCCTCGCCTTATTCCGCGAACGGATTGCCGGATCGAGCAGTCTGGGTAAACGAGCAGGCGTGACGTTTGGACTCACGCGAGTGGACGTGCGCCGTGGTGTCGATGGGAATGATGAGTATGGCAATACCGCGGGAACGGGGCGGTTGCAGTTCCAGATCACACCGTCGTCGACACTCTACGGAACCTTTTACGGAACGATCTCGAACGCGCGAGTTAACGACAGTCCGTTCGCGCTTCCGGCTGCCTTCACCAGCGGCCAGTATCCGCCCGCCAGCGAGGGGAACACGTTTCACGCCGACATTAACAATCCCGACGAGGGCCGCCGCAATCGATTACTGGTTGGTTCTGTTCGTTATACCAATCAACTGAACGACAAGGTGTCTTTCACCCTGGCTTACCAGCACGCCGGTTCGCGACGACGCAACTACAATGGCCCTCAGATTGATCCGAAATTTGAGGCGTTCTATCCCTTTGGAGACTTTGCCTTCGTGGCCACGAACAATGGTGGCACAGACACGTTCGATGCGCGCATGAATCTGCGGTTGGGCCGGCACAATCTGGCGACCGCTGGATTTGAGTACGAGCACGAATCGATCTTCCAATCGTCTTTGCCCTCTTTCAGCGCCTTCAATAACACTACCGACAGGCAGCGCACCGTTGCGGTCTTCGGTCAGGATCAGCTTTTTCTTTTGCACGATCGATTGCAGATTTCATTTGCGGCGAGGGGGCAGAATTTTCACGTGCGGGCGGCCGATCGGCCGGGTTTCCTGAAAGCCGTCGATCCGAAAAATTCGCTGACGGGTGACGGGTCGATTGCCTACTTTATTGAATCAACCAGGACCAAGCTGCGCGCGCACCTGGGGAACGGTTTTCGCGCTCCTTCGCTCTTCGAGAGGTTCGGTGAAGGCACCTTTGCCCAGGTCGGTTTCGTGCGTTTCGGTGATCCTACGCTACGAGCCGAACAGTCGATCAGTGTCGACGCCGGCTTTGATCAGCGAGCCTTGCAGGACCACGCGCGGTTCGGCGCCACGTACTTCTATACTCACCTCCAGCGCGTCATCGCCTTCCAGAGTTTCGCCGATGATCCGCTGGGCGTGGGCCGGTTCAGTGGCTATGCGAATCAGCCGGGTGGGATCTCGCGCGGCGTCGAGACTTATGTGGAAGCCGCGCCCTTTCACGGCGCGGACTGGCGCGCGTCATATACCTTCACCAACAGTGACCGGGTGGTAAGCGGGCGAGGCGCGCTGCCTGAATACGTGATCCCAAAACATCTCTTTGGTTTGACACTGAATCAGCACTACCGCTCGTTCATATTCAGTTTGGACGTGAACCGGACGGGCTCTTACCTTGCGCCAGTCTTTGAGAACGACTTTCCGTTTCGCACGGCCGAACTGACATTTCCAGGTTTTACCAAGGCAGACCTTTTCGTGAGCTATGAACGGCGCGCCTCTGAGCGTGTCACCATGACGTTGTTTGGCGGGGCCGATAACCTGTTCGATAGCAAATATTTTGAGAATGGATTTCGCGCGCCTGGAATTGTCGCGCGCGGCGGCGTGACATTCAGAGTCAGGTAGGTTCCTGGAATCTCTTCGTGTTCGTGAGTTCGTGGATCAAGTGTGACTAACCGGGGGAAAACGGTCCACAAAATCACACGAATGCTGGGCTTTGCCTCAAAACTCAGATCTACAGGTCAGGAGTGTTCAGTTCGTGTTGGTTCGTGTGATTTCGTGGATCGTCCTGTTTCCCGAATGAACAGAAACGATCCACGAATTCACACGAACTACACGAAACTCATTACCATGTTTAATCGACTCTTGAGGCAAAGCCCGAATGCTGAAAGCCTTCTTTCCTGCTGGCGGCACAAACCTGCTCAGCTAAAACTCTGCCGCCAGGTCGATTTCAATTGTCTAATTAAAACAGTCTACTTACACGTCTCTTCCGCCGAGCGCGCCGCCAAGCAGGAAGATCAAACCCAGTAGCACGTGGATTATGTGATCCATCTTGCCGAGCATTAAGAGCGAGCCGACGTTGAACATGTGATCCGGGCCCGCTCCCATAAACCATCCGACCACGCCCAAAAGCAGATAGACGATGCCGAAGATGAGACAAATGGCACGGGCGGCGCCCGCCGTTCCAGCAAAACCAAAATAGAGCGCGATGGCGCCCGATACGAGGTGTACAGCGTTATGCGCAGGTGTCAAATGCAGGCCCAGCAGATTGGGCACCAGAAAACCACAGATGCCGACCAGGACAAATACCACGCCCAGGAGCTTGCAGATAGTCTTTGCCATCTTCTTTGTATCCTCCCAATGGGAATCAAAGAGCACACGTTGTCGCCGTAGGGCGGCAACGTCACAGCCACGTTATGGGGTGTTCAGAGCGGGCGGATTGTACCCCAAAGTGACAAAATAATGACAACCTTTTTGGATTAAACATGCTGATCGACGTTTTTGACTTTCAAAGAATGGGAGTATAATGCGCTCCACAATTAAATATGTTTTCAAGGGGGTAGCGACTATGAAGTTCTTCGTCGCCGTCTTTCTTGTCCTGACAATGTTCAGCTCGGGAGCTGTTACTTTAGGGCAAACACCGCCTCGAAGAACGACGCAGAACTCTGCCCCGAAGCCGAAGAGCGATACGATTAAGATCTGTCAGGGCATCCCGATTCCGGATGGTTACGTCGTGATTGCCTATCTGACTTCGGCCGCCTGTCCTCACGGCGCGTACCTGCTGAAGAAGCAGAACGACTATGAAACTTCTTTGGCGGTAAACGGCGGCCCGCAAAACGCGGATGACTCAGCCGCCGGAGCAAAGCCGGCAGCTTCTAAACCAAGGACCTCGTCCGCTCAGGCCAGTCGCGTAGCCTTGCCGGCAAACGGTAAGTCGCCGCGCAACAACAAGACTTCAGCTCAGCCGCAAGCCAACATAAACGGGAGCGAACCGGCGCAAACGGCTTCAGCGACGACCCGGCCGCGCCGGGTCAGCTCTGCTGACAACGACGGGGTGCAATCGCAAACGACCGGAGCTCCGGCAGCAAAAATCCAATCCGACGATGCCAATCAATCGCCGGACACGGCTGCCGGACCGCAGGGTCCTCCCTCGTTAATCGGCGGGCAGCTTTCGCTTCCACCTGCGCCTCCGGTACTGCGGAACGCGGGCGCGACATCTTCGCCGTCACCGGCCGGCACAGCTTCCGACGCGGCGGCGACGGGACCGGAAGAAGTGAGCGAAGGTGATGTCGTGCGCGTGAACACCTCGCTGGTCACGGTTCCGGTCAGCGTGCTGGATCACCAGGGGCGCTTTGTACCGAATCTCCAGCGCGGTGATTTTCGCATCTTCGAAAACGGAGTGGAGCAATCGGTGGCTTACTTCGAACCGGCTGAGAAGCCTTTCACGGTGGCCTTGCTGCTGGACACGTCAGCGTCGACCCATTTCCACTTGCAGGAGATCAGAGAAGCTGCGATTGCTTTCGCTAAACAGCTGCGGCCACAGGATCGCGTGCTGATTGTCAGCTTCAACGACGAGGTGCTGCTGCTGACCGAAGCGACCAATGACGAGAACCTGATTGAGACGGTCATCGAAGAAAATGCGAACACCGGCAGCTCGACGCGCTTGTACGACGCCGTGCATCTGACAATTCGCGACCGGCTCAACAAGATCAAAGGGCGCAAAGCGATCGTTCTCTTTACCGATGGTGTCGACACGTCAAGTCAGCAGGCAAGCTATCAAAGCACCTTGCGTGAAGTCGAGGAGCTCGACGCGCTGATTTATCCGATTCAATACGACACGACTGATTACCTGCGCGCGATGCAGAACGCGGGCAGTGGCACGGTCACGGTAGTGACGACCAGGCACGGCATTTTTGGCACCAGCACATCCCAGCAGACCTATAACATGCCGGGCAACAACGGCATGCCGATGCCGGGGACGACCAAGGCTGAGTATGATCGCGCCGACCGTTATCTGCATGCGCTGGCCGATGAAACCGGCGGCCGCTTGTATCAGGCGAATGACACGAACCAGCTCGCCGACGCTTTTGCCAGAATCGCCGAAGAGCTGCGCCGGCAATACAGTCTGGGTTACTACCCGAAATCTGATAATGGTGACAATAACGCGCGTCGAGATATCAAGGTGCGCGTCAGACAACCGGACCTCGCCGTAAAGGCCAGAGACAGTTACACCAGGTCGTCTGGAGCGAGTCCCAATAAGTAGAGCGTAATTCAAGGAACTGCGAAGGTTTGGAGGAGTGCGGTCCGCCAATCCCCTTAATCTGAAAAAGCAACGGGAAAGGAAGGGTCCTACCATGTTTAAGCAACTTCGCCCACGAGGCGCGTCTCGGCTGCGTGACGCTGCATTCAAGTCGCTGGTAGTTGTCAGCCTGAATTTGCTGATAGCAATCACCGCTTCCGCTTACACGCTCGTGTTCAAGGATGGCCGGCGAATTGAAATACCTGCGGAGTTCACGCTGACAAGGACCACGCTGACTTACGAGCTCGCGCCCGGCTTTAATCAGACAATGCTGGTTACGTTGATCGATATCCCGGCTACTGAACGCGCTAACAACGAATCACCGGGCGGCTTCTTCAAACACAGAGAAGAGACAAACGCCGCGCCCAGCCAGCCGGCCGGACCGGCGGTGAGGACCCTGACGAACATAGACCTTGACGGCGTCCGGCAACGGCGGGTCGAGAGCGAACAGGCGTATGAGGCGCGTCGCAAGCAATTGGGACTGCCGACGGTCGAGGAGTCGCGCCGCCGCCAGGATGCCGACGCTGCCGAGGTGCGCGCCATGGCGCGCGAAACCGCTGCCGCTAATGCACGTGATGAGGCCTATTGGAAAGGCCGCGCGCGTGAACTGCGAAACGAGATTGCGATGGTCGACACCCAGATCGGCTACTTACGCGGCCGCGTCAACGAAGCAAACCAAGCGGCTTCACAGAACCAGACCTGGATCACAGATGTTTATCCTATCTGGCCCAATGGTCGGGGGCGAAATGGAACCTGGGGTGGCGGCTATCCGAATTCGCGTTATCCCGGAAACCGGCCCGCGCGTCCGATCATCGGCCTCGGGCTGCCAAACATTTACGGCAACCCGAACGTGTACGGCAATCCTAACGTGTACGGCTATCCAAATATATATGGTTATCCGAACGTATACGGGTATCCGGGCACGTACGGCTATCCGAATGGCACAATCAATAATCCGGCATATTCTTCCGACCCGGCCGAACTCAACAGCCGGCTTGACGATCTACTCGTAAGACGCGCAGGGCTCGCGGCGCAGTGGCAGCAGCTCGAAGACGATGCCCGTGACGCGCGCGTGCCGCAAGTTTGGCTGGAACCATGATAAAGGGGTCTTTGGTCTTTGGGCTTAGGTCTTTGACGCGTTTAAATTTAGAATCTGGTAACAGAATCAAAGACCGAAGTCCAAAGTCCAAAGACCTATGTCACATTGGGAAACCATCATCGGGCTTGAGGTCCACGCCCAACTAAGTACCGAATCAAAAATCTTTTGCGGCTGCTCAACGCGGTTCGGCTCAGAGCCGAACGCGAATACCTGTCCGGTCTGCCTTGGTTTGCCTGGCGCGCTGCCGGTCTTGAATCGCCGCGCAGTCGAGCTGGGCGCGCGCGCGGCTCTGGCGTTGGGGCTTCACATCAATGAGCGCTCGATCTTCGCCCGCAAGAACTATTTCTATCCCGATCTTCCCAAGGGATATCAGATCTCGCAATACGACCAACCGTTCTCCGCAAATGGCACGCTAGAAATCATGACGGCGGATCGTGATGAAGCCGGCCATGCGCACGAGTGGCGTCCCCTGACGGTGAACATCACCCGCTTGCATCTGGAAGAAGACGCGGGCAAAAACGTCCATGAAGGACTGCCGGATGTCGATCGTTATTCCTACATCGATCTGAATCGCGCCGGTGTGCCGCTGGCGGAAATTGTTACTGAGCCGGATTTTCGTTCCTCGTGGCAGGCATATGATTATGTCAATCACGTGCGCCGGGCGTTGCAATGGGTGGGAGCCTCCGACGCCGACATGGAGAAGGGAAATCTGCGCTGCGAAGCCAACGTCTCAGTGCGCCGCATAGGCGACAAGGCTTTCGGAACCAAAGTCGAGCTGAAGAACCTGAACTCGGTTCGCTTTATGCAAAAGGCGATTGAATTCGAGGTCGAGCGCCACATCAGGACTTTGGAATCGGGCGGCCGTCTGGTGCAGGAGACGCGCCTGTGGGACGAGCGTTTGAACGAGACGCGGGCCATGCGTTCAAAGGAGGAGGCGCACGACTATCGCTACTTTCCCGAGCCGGATCTGCCGCCGCTGGTCGTCACCAATGATTTTGTCGAAGAGCTTCGCGCTTCGCTACCGGAACTTCCCGGCCCACGCGCGAAGAGATTTAGCGGGCAGTATGGATTGTCTTATGCGGACGCGTCGCAACTCACTGCTGACCGGGCGCTGGCTGATTATTATGAGGCGGCAGTTGAGGCCAGCGCCGGCAACGCGCGCGGGGCGGCGAACTGGATTCGGTCTGAGCTGTTGCGTGAGTTGGAGAACGCCGGACTAAGTGCGGACAAGTCGCCGCTGCCTGCCGCCGAACTCGGCGCGCTCGTCCGGATCATTGACGAAGGAAAGATCAGTGGCAAACAAGGCAAGGACGTGCTGGTCGAAATGTTCCAGACCGGTAAGAGCGCGTCGGCGATCATAGAAGAGAAAGGTTTGGTCCAGGTCAGCGACACGGGCGAAATTGATCGGGTGATCGATCAAGTCATGGCCGCCAGTCCTAATCAGCTGGAACAATATCGCTCGGGGAAAGAAACACTCTTCGGATTTTTCGTGGGCCAGGTGATGAAGGCGTCGAAGGGCAAAGCGAACCCGAAAGTGGTGAACGAGCGGCTGAAAGAAAAACTGCAATAGTTGCGAAATCTCTCATGTCAGGAAGGTGGGCTTGCCCCCGCTGTGCTCGTTGGCTCTTCTTTAGAGAAAGCGGGCGCAAGCGGCCCTTCCTGACCTGAGAGGTGTCGACGGGCGCCTTTCGCATCAATGGAATTAGAAGGAAAAACTGCCATCGTAACGGGCGGAACGCGAGGCATCGGCCGCGCGATCGCAGAGGCTTTGCTTGATGAGGGCGTCTCAGTCTGTGTTACGGCTCGCGTTGGTAGTGAGATCGAGCAGACCCGCAAAGAACTCGGCCCGCTGGGCCAGGTAACCGGTTTCCAGGCTGACGTTCGTGATTACGACCAGGTGAAGGCGCTCATCGCTCATACAGTTAAAGAACTCGGTGGGCTCGACATCCTCATCAACAACGCCGGTATTGGCATTTTCGAAACTGTCGAGCAGACTTCACCCGAAGACTTTCGCGCAGTGCTGGAGACCAATGTCCTCGGCGTTTTCTACTGCTGTCATGAAGCAATTCCGCAGATGAAAAAGCGTGGCGGCGGCTACATCATCAACATCTCTTCGCTGGCCGGGGTGAACGCGCATCCGCGCATGGCTGCTTACAATGCTTCGAAGTTCGGGCTGAATGGATTTAGCGAGGCCTTGATGCAGGAAGTGCGTCACGACAACATCAAGGTCAGCTATATCATGCCGGGCTCGGTGAACACCGAGTTTGGTGGCGACTCTCCCAGCGACGAGAAAAGTTGGCAGTTAACCCCACAGGACATCGCGCAAGTGGTCATCGATCTGCTGCACCACGATGATCGATCGCTCCCGAGCCGCGTCGAGATTCGTCCCAGTAAACCGCCAAAGAGGTAA
>JBKPEE010000248.1:0-15985 GCA_046728235.1 Acidobacteriota bacterium | reverse complement strand
CAAGTAAAAAAACTTGCATGCGCTATCACCAGCCCGATTCGGTAGTTCGTGGCATATCGCGGATCGCGGTGCTTAACCCACGAGAACGATCCACGAATTCACACGAAACAACACGAATAACTGGACGCCTTCATTCCCTGGGGATTCTCGTTAGGGCTCAACCTGAGAAACGATCTCGCGCAATCTTTCCAGGACCTGCTCGTCAGGATTCCAGTAACCACGCTCATGTGCCTCGAGCAGACGCTTCGCCAGCGACGCCAAGGAATGCGGATTCAACTCCTGTAGTCGCGCGAACATCTCCTTATCGAGTAAAAACGTCTTACTGATCTCCGTATAAATCCATGGATCGACGGCATCTGCGGTGGCACTCCATCCGAAGGTGTTGGTTACGTGGTTTTCAATTTCAGCGACACCGCGGAAGCCATGCTTCAGCATTCCTTCGTACCATTTGGGATTGAGGGTCTTGGTACGGGTTTCAAGCCGCACGGTTTCTTCCAATGAACGAATCTTCGTTTGCGGTGAAAGCGAATCGGATAAATAGATCGCCGGGCGAGACTGCGTGCGCGTCTCGACCGCCTTCGAGATCCCTCCCAAATATTCGAAGTAATGATCGACATCCGTGATGCCGACTTCGAATGAATCGATGTTTTGAAACGTGACCTCGACTCGCGACAAGGCCTCGTTCATCAATTCGGGCGCCTCCCGGCCCTCGACAATGCGACCTTTCAAGTCGCGCGTGTAGGCGAAACTCTTGCGTGTTACAAACAGATCTCCCAGCGCCGCTTCATCGTTCCAGGTTGACTGCATCACCATAAAATTGACGTTTGTGCCATAGTTGCCGGGAGCGTTCGAAAACACCCGCGTAACTGCATCATCAAAACCCGACTTCGCCGACTCGATGCGTTCAAGAACGTTGCGTCTCACGTAATTCATCTCAACTGGCTCATCGAGTTCCGCAACTTTGCGAACGGCTTTATCAAGCAGTCCCATAGTAGGTGCAAACAAATCGCGAAAGATCCCTGAGACCGTCATCACCACGTCCATGCGCGGCCGCTTCAATTCACTCAAAGGAATGATGTCGATTTCGGTCGCGCGATTAAGCGCATCGCGAACCGGCCGCGCGCCGAGCAGCCACAGCGCCTGAGCCACTCCCTCACCTTGTGTCTTAATGTTGTCTAATCCCCAGAGGACGAGCGCGACAGACCGCGGGTAACGGCCATGCTCATCCACATAGCGACGCAATAGCGCATCAGCCGCGTCCTTTGCGCGCGCGAAGGCCGCGTGCGAAGGAACGGAATATGGATTGACAGCGTGAATGTTTCGACCCGTAGGCAGCACCCCGGGGTTCTGCACAATGTCACCGCCCGGCCCCGGCGGAATGTACTCTCCGCGCAGCGCCCGCGTCAGCGAATCAAGTTCATGATTTGAGTCGAGCAGTTCACTGGTCCTCGCCAGCAAGTCAAATGTCGGGCGCGATGCTTCCATGTCAACATTCGCCCGCGAACTCAACCAGCAAGCGGCAGCCTCCGTCCCGTCTTTACTGAACAGATCGATCGCGTTACGAACGACGTGGTCAATCAAATCGCTGGTTTCATTTGTTGTCTGCATCATCGCCTCGTCATAACCGTCTAAGCCGAGACCTTCTGCGACTAGTTTCGACAACGAGCGCGCTCCATGCTCCGGCCGATCAAATGAAGCGACCATTCGCAGCAAATCAGCTTTGTGCGCTAACTCGGCGGCCTGACCAAACACGTGCAGCCCTGTTGGTATCAAACGCTCCTCCAGCTCGCGGAGCTGTTCGTACAAAGCGGTTACACGCCGATCTTGATCCGAGTTGGTCACGCTCTTTCGCATTCAGTTCTTACCCGATGGTCCCGCCTTCGCAGCTTGGCTTGCAACGTTAATGCAAGAAAATTGCTATTGACACAATACCAAGTTCGTAATAGAGTTCGCGCCACTTGCAAGCGGTCCAGCCGCTTATGCTTTCGAGGGTGTCGGGGCAGATGCCAGGCATGCCCATCGAAAGACGCTGGTCGAATTTATAAGGCTGCGACCACCTACCTCTCCACGACCAGCATTCGAGCAAGGGTCACGACAACAATCTGGGACGAGCCAACTGCCTGAGCAGCCCGACACTCGTTCTTCCACTCAAAGTGTGCTTCGAAAACAAGGAGGTCGAAGAACATGATTACCTACCTGAAGATTGTGATCTTTTTTCTCTTCGCGATAGCTCTCGCACTGCCTCTCTGGACGTCGAGAACTGTCGAAAGCCAATCAGCAACCGAGGCCCCTACCGGCTTCGATACTCTAACCAATGACGCAACCTTTGTCAGCCAGGCAACGCACGATGCTGACCGGGATACGTTCGAGGAACGTGATGATGTGACCAAAGGGCTGGGAACTGTTTACAACGCCCAATCCTGCGCCGAGTGTCACAACAATCCTGTTACTGGTGGGATCAGCCAGATTTCAGAATTGCGCGCCGGCCACAATGATGGCTCCGGCAATTTCGTCCCGGCTACGCTTACCATCAATGACGGCGGCGGTTTACCTGGGATCACTATTGCCAACAGATCGCTTATTAACCAAAGGGCCACTTGCCCCGGGGTGGTAACCGATGTGAACACACACGCGATTATCTACAACCATCCGAACGAACAGGCGCAGGAGCGCGTGCCGGGCGCTGAAACCGTTCGGGCACGTCGCATGACGACGAACGTCATCGGCCTGGGATTTGTGGAATGCATTTCGAATACGACCCTGCAGAATATTCCGAATGGCCAGCCCAGCGGAATGAAAGGGCAGGTCACGGCCGTACCGGTCGCTGAGGCCAACGGCGCGCTTCGTATTGGTCGTTTCGGATGGAAGGACCAGGATGCCAGCCTGCTGACGTTTTCGGGCGGCGCTTACCTGAACGAAATGGGAATAACCAACAAGTTCAATCTCGCCGAAGTCACCACGCTGTGCGACGACGTTCCGGATAACACACCCTGCACAGCCCACCCGAGCGTGATTTGCGGCGAAGACAAGGACGAGGATATCGACGCCTTCGCCAGGTTCATGAGAGCCACCAAAGCGCCATCGCGGGACACGAGGCTGGCGGCCACGGCAAGTGCTCAAGCAGGCGCTTCGCTTTTCCATCAAATTGGCTGTGACATCTGCCACATCACCAGCCTGACTACCGCTTCTCCGGGCACGCTCATCAACGGCGGAGCTTTTACGGTACCGAATGCTCTCGGAAGCAAGATCATTCATCCTTACAGTGACTTCCTGCTGCACGATGTTGGGACCGGAGACGGAATCGCGCAGGTGAACGATCCGAACACGGGCCAGCTCGATCAGTCGATGAAAAACAAGATGCGCACGGCCCCGCTCTGGGGTGTGCGCACGCGCAACGAACTGATGCACGATGGCTTGAATTACACGCGTAACGAGGCAATTCTCCGCCACGCGAATGAAGCCAACGGTGTTATCAATAGCTACCGTAACCTCTCCACGACACAAAAGAATCAGTTGATAGACTTTCTGAATTCTCTATGACGTGCCTGGCCGAATCGTCGAGTGGGATCTACTGTCGGGACGGTCCCACTCAGATTCGGAAATCGCAAATCATCTTTTTAACCGTTACTGGTTCCGATTCGATGCGGCGCGCGCTTCTGCGCGTGATTCCGTGGGTCGAACGCCCGCGCCGCCAACCTAGAAATTTGGAGTGCGCCGGCTTGACGGCGCTTTGGTTTGCGCTCTTGTACCGCGTCGGCACCCTGAATTGATGAAGAGCGGCGTCAAGCCGCCGCACTCCAAATTAGTTTTTCAACAGCCTGCTAGGGTTTCGACTATGCGAATCCTGTTTCTGACGCTAACTCTGATCTCGCTGGGCGGCATGATCGCGTGTAGCAAGTCGCCCGATCAACAAAAGACGTCCGAGCTGCAACCCACGCCGATCACCAGCAGTAGCGCGGCGCCGTCTTTCCCTGCCCTCGCACAAGCAACACAGCCAAACGAGAAGGCGCCGCCGAAAACCGATGAAGTCACCGAAGCTGTCGCGCGAGTTTTCGACAAGTCAGTCAAGCTCGACCAGAACCATGCGCCGGCTTTTCTCGTCGGCGACTTTAATGGTGATGGATCGGAGGATATTGCAGTCATAGCCAAAGCAGGTGACGATGCGGTTGCGCAACTCAACGATGAACTTGCCAACTGGACCCTGGAAGATCCAAAAGAGATCCCGATTCCAGGAACGCCGGCGGCCAATCAGTTGGTTCGTCCGAAGACGGTGAAGGTTGAGAAAAGCGACGCTTTGCTGGCGATCATTCATGGCGCTGGGCCCCAAGGCTGGCGAAATCGAGATGCCCGGCAAGCATATCTGTTGAAGAACGCAGTCGGCACAAGCGCCGCAGCACAGTCCGCCGAGGCGCTGCGCAGCTTATCGTCAAAACAGAACTTACCGCCTCTGAGAGGTGACGCCATTTCCGAGGCAATCAACGGCCGGCGGGGCCTTATCTTTTGGACCGGCGCAAAGTATGCGTGGGCGCCGCAGTAGTAATTAACCGATTCCAGTTCGATTCCAAACGGCGCAAAATAAAACGCCTGGCTTCGTCAAGACGTTAACGCCGCATGACAAGGTCGCACCATCTCGACTATGATGCGAATCTTGTTGCTTTAATCGGCGTCTTACAGCGAACAGCGTCAGCTTATTCGAACCAGGAATGCTCGAAGTCATCAATCTGACCTGCGTGCGCGGCACGCGCCGACTCTTCAGAGATCTTAATTTCTCGGCTCGCGAGGGTGAGCTAATCGAACTTCGCGGGCCGAACGGCAGCGGTAAGACGAGTCTGCTGAGGATTCTATGCGGACTCGCAGCACCGGCCGCCGGAGAAGTACGATGGAATAGCCAGGGCATTAGATCACTCGGCGAAGAATACTTTGCATCAGTTGCTTATCTCGGCCATCAAAACGCGGTCAAAGACGAGTTGAGCGCGTTGGAGAATCTGCGCATCTCAAGTGCGGTTTCGGGAAAACCGCTGGACACGAGCGAAGCGCAGCAGATTCTCGCGCGCGTGGGCCTGGCTGAGCAGCAAAATCTTCCGGCTCGGGTTTTATCTGCAGGCCAGAGGCGACGGTTGGGTATGACGCGGCTGTTGACGTCACCGGCGAGGCTCTGGATCCTGGACGAGGTTCTTGCATCGCTCGATGACAGCGCGATGAATCTGTCCCGCGAGTTTATTACCGACCATTTGCAGCAGCACGGGATCGCCATCGTCGCCACGCACCAAGACCTGAACATGGGCGCCGCGCGGGGGCAGCGTCTACAACTTTCCTAGTGGCGAATAGTTCTTTTCCATCGATGTTCGGTTGGCTGGTATGGCGCGACTTGATTCTCGCCTGGCGGCGGCGCGCAGATGTGTTGGCAACCTTGTTCTTCTTCATTATCGTGGTGAGCCTCTTTCCGCTCGGGATTGGACCTGAGCGCGAAACGCTGAGGACCATAGCGCCCGGAGTGGTATGGGTGGCCGCGTTGCTGGCGTCAATGCTGTCGCTGGGTCGCATATTCGGTAATGATTACCAGGATGGCACACTTGAGCAGTTGCTCCTGACGCCTCAGCCGGCCTATCTGGTAGTACTGGCCAAGGTGCTCGCTCACTGGATTGTTTCGGAAATTCCGCTGGTTCTGATTGCGCCTGTGCTTGGAGTTCAGTTCGGTTTGTCGCAAAATGGTCTGGCGATAGTGGTGGTTTCTCTCTTGCTGGGAACGCCGGTTCTAAGCGTCATCGGATCGGTTGGCGCGGCACTCACGCTGGGTTTGCGCGCGGCCAATGTTTTAGTCGCGTTGCTTGTCTTGCCTCTTTACATTCCGGTGCTCATTTTTGGAAGCGGCGCGGTCCAGGCAAGTGTTACGGGGTCGAGTCCGCAGGCGTGGCTTCTCTTGTTAGCAGCCATGCTGATCGTTTCGCTGGTCTTCGCCCCCTGGGCAACCAGCGCGGCGTTGCGGATATCTGTTGAATAGAGTGACTGTGTTGCACTCGGATCACAGACCAAAGCCTATGCTACGTTTTCTGGAATAAGAGTTGTAACGGCGACGCATTCCGACGCGCGAAGGCCTCGGAAGTGCGGAAATTTCATGAGTAAGAATCGAATCAATTGGTACAAGTACGCAGCGCCGGCGAATTTTTACCCACTCGCCGGCAAGTTGATCCCCTTGTTCGCCATCCCGTCGGCGATTCTCTTCATCGCCGGCATGTATGTTGGGTTTTTTGTCGCACCCACTGATGCCGTTCAGGGTGAGTCATATCGAATTCTCTTCATCCACGTGCCCGCAGCGTGGATGGGGATGTTTTTGTATGTACTGATGGCCATCTACGCCGGCGTGGGCTGGGCATTCAATGCGCGACTCGCCTCAATGATGGCCACGGCCATCTCACCCACCGGAGCGATCTTTACTTTCATTTCGCTGGTTACCGGTTCACTTTGGGGCCGGCCCGCCTGGGGTGTCTGGTGGGTCTGGGATGCGCGACTGACTTCAACACTAATCCTTTTGTTTCTGTACATCGGATTCATTTCGTTGCAATCGTCGATTGACGATTCTCGTCGCGCGGATCGCGCCGGAGCAGTACTGGCGCTGGTCGGCGTCATCAATGTGCCGATTATTTATTTCTCAGTGCAGTGGTGGAATAGTCTGCATCAGGGCGCCACGATCACCAAGAACAGTTTCAAAATGGCGCCGTCCATGGCGGCCGCGATGTTTATCCTGCTGGGAGCCTGCTGGCTCTACTCGATCGCGGTGGTCCTGGTCCGGGTGCGATACATAATTCGCGAGCGCGAGCAGGAAGCGCCGTGGCTGGCAGAGGCCACCGCGTAACAGGACGAATATGAGCTTAATACGATATTTCGCGACCGATAAGTACGCAGTTTACATCTGGGGATCATATGGCGTGACTTTCGTTCTGCTCGCCGCCGAAGTGCTCATGCTGCTGAAGCGTAAACGCAATCTCGCTCGCCGGCACAGCCCAAAGGTAGAGTCGCGCGATGCCACGTTCGAAACTTCATTCCAGGAAATTCAATGAAACGTCGTCATAAGAGAATTGTCTTTATTGTTTGCTGTCTCGCCGCGCTGGGGCTGGCCGCCTGGTTAGTTTTGGCGGCCTTCAAAAACAATCTGGTGTTCTTTTTTAGTCCGACGCAGATCGCTTCGAAAGAGGCGCCGGTCGGCCGCACTTTCCGGATTGGCGGGCTGGTTGAAAATGGCAGTGTGAAGCGTGATCAGGACGGCTTGACCATTCGCTTCACGGTTACGGATACTGCGAACACAATTCCCGTAATTTACAAGGGAATTCTACCGGACCTGTTTAAGGAAGGACGCGGGTGCGTAGCGCAGGGCAAGGTTGGCGCCGACGGAGTTTTCTACGCCGATCAGATCATGGCCAAACACGACGAGAACTATATGCCGCCGGAAGCCGCGCGCGCGTTGGACCAGGCGAAAGACATTAATAAGGTGAAGAACTCGGCGAACGAGGCGGCCAGGACGTTGGCGAAATAATTTGGAGTGCGCCGGCTTGACGGCGCTTTCCCGTGGGGTAAGAAAAGCGGCGTCAAGCCGCCGCACTCCAAACATGCATGCTTCCTGAAATTGGACAATTCGCATTAATCACGGCGCTGATGCTGGCGCTGGTACAGGCGACGCTTCCGTTGATCGGCGCGGCGAAAGGGATTCCGCAGCTGATCGCTTTGGCGCGACCCACGGCGCAGGCGCAGTTTATCTTTGTCACGATCGCGATTTCGATTCTCGGCTATTCGTTCATCACCAACGATTTTTCGGTCCTCAACGTGGCGACGAACTCGAATTCGCAATTGCCGCTGCAATATCGTCTAGCTGCGACCTGGGGCTCGCACGAAGGCTCTTTATTGCTGTGGACCTTCATGCTGACGATCTGGATGGTCGCCGTAACTTTATTCAGCAATCACCTGCCCAGCGAGATGGTCGCGCGCGTGCTGTCAGTGATGGCCATGATCAGCTGTGGGTTTCTGCTTTTCATGCTCCTGACTTCCAATCCGTTCGAACGGATTTTCCCCGTGCCGGCGGAAGGGCGCGATCTTAATCCCCTGCTCCAGGATCCAGCCATGGTGGCGCATCCGCCGATGCTCTACATGGGTTACGTGGGATTTTGTGTCGCGTTTGCCTTCGCGATCTCGGCCTTGATTAGCGGACGATTGGATGCCACCTGGGCGCGTTGGTCTCGTCCCTGGACCACCGTCGCCTGGATGTTTCTAACTTGCGGCATCGCGCTGGGAAGTTTCTGGGCTTATTACGAGCTTGGTTGGGGAGGCTGGTGGTTTTGGGATCCGGTCGAGAACGCGTCTTTCATGCCCTGGCTCGTCGGCACCGCGTTGATTCATTCGCTGGCAGTGACTGAGAAACGCGGCGGGTTCAAGAGTTGGACCGTGTTGCTGGCCATTGCAGCTTTCTCGCTCAGCCTGCTCGGCACATTTCTGGTTCGTTCCGGCGTGTTAACGTCGGTTCACGCGTTCGCCAACGATCCCAAGCGCGGCACTTTCATTCTCGGATTTCTCACCGCGGTAATCGGTGGTTCGCTGGCATTGTATGCCTGGCGCGCGAAGCAGGTTGGACTTGGATCCAAGTTTGAACTTCTTTCCCGCGAAGCTTTACTGCTCACGAACAATGTGCTGCTCATCGTGGCCGCCGGATCGGTCTTGCTAGGCACGCTTTACCCGCTGTTCATGGACGCGCTCAACCTGGGCAAACTTTCCGTTGGTCCGCCATATTTCAATACCGTGTTCGTGCCGCTGATGGCCCCGGCGATGTTTCTGATTGGCGTAGGCCCAATCGCGCGCTGGAAACAGGCAAAGCTCCCTGCGCTCGCGGTCCGCTTGAAGTGGGCATTCGCCCTGAGTTTGGTTATGGCGATCGTTTTGCCGTTCGTCATTGGCGGCTGGAAATGGCGCGCGAGCCTGGGACTGTTGCTCGCGGTCTGGATCGTCGCCACCGTGATGCAAAATATTATTAGCCGCCTCCGCATCCAATCCGGGGCCGCAAATCTCTTTTCGCGTTTGGCCGCGCTACCGCGTAGTTACTACGGAATGCAGCTGGCGCACGTAGGTGTCGCGGTTTTCATCGCGGGCGTCACGGTGGTGACCAGCTATCAGACTGAGCGCGATGTGAAGATGAACGTCGGCGATACGGTCAGCGTCGGCGGTTACCAATTCCAGCTAACTAACCTGCAACAAATCGCCGGACCGAACTACCAGGCCATGCGCGCCGACATCGAAGTCGCGAAGAACGGCTCAGCCCCGTTTGCGGTTATGCAACCAGAGAAACGGTCGTTCACCGCGACCCAAAGCGTCACCTCAGAAACCGCGATCGATCGCAGCGTCTGGCGCGATCTCTATCTGGCACTTGGAGATGAAGTTGACGGCGGCGCCTGGACCGTGCGTGTCTATCATAAGCCGCTGGTGAATTGGATTTGGGGTGGTGCATTGCTGATGGCCATCGGCGGCGCTTTCGCAATCAGCGATCGCCGTTACGCGCTGGCCAGGAAGCAGGCAACGCAACCCGTCGAGAAGTCAAAAGTCGTGAAGGTCGCCGCGACGGCCGCATCTTCCGTCGCCGAATAGCATGAACAAGTATTTATTTATTCCCCTGGTGCTATTCGTCGGGCTGGTCGCGTTTCTGCTAATCGGGCTTCACCGGGATCCACATGAGGTTCCCTCGCCGCTCATCAACAAACCGGCGCCGAGTTTTCAGCTGCCGCAACTTCACGAGCCAACCAGGACATTTTCTTCGCAGGACATGCGGGGAAAGGTTTGGTTACTGAATTTCTGGGGCAGCTGGTGCATCGCCTGTCGGGACGAACACCCCTTGCTGGTCGAATACGCAAAATCGAACGTCGTGCCCATTTATGGCGTCGACTACAACTATGCGAACGACAATGCTGATGAGCGCGCCGCGGCCATGCAATTTCTGGCGGAATTGGGCAATCCGTACACGGAAACGATCTATGACAAAGGCGGTCGCACTTCGATCGACTATGGGGTTTATGGCGCGCCTGAAAGTTTTCTCATCGACAAGAACGGGATTATCCGGTTTAAGCAGATTGGGCCGATTACCGAGGATGTTTGGAACAAGAAGATCGTGCCGCTGGCCAGGCAATTGAATCAATGAGCAGACGGCAACAAACTGAAGGGCTTTTCGTCACCGCTTCCGGCCTGATAATCTTGATGATCTTGATGATCGTGGGATTATTCTCTTTGGCTGATGTGGTAATCGCTAAAGAAGCCCTGCCCAACGAAGATCCGCAAATTGAGCAGCGGATGAAGAATCTGACTGAACAGTTACGTTGCCTGGTTTGCCAGAACGAAACGCTCGCCGACTCGCATGCCGACCTGGCGGAAGATTTACGCAAACAGGTTCGCGAGCAGATGAAGGCCGGTAAGAGTGATAAAGAAATTATCGCGTACTTAACTGATCGATATGGCGACTTTGTGCTTTACAAGCCGCCGGTCAAAACTACGACGTATCTGCTCTGGTTCGGTCCATTTGTTTTGCTGGGCGGGGGTACGGTTGTCTTATATCGCTACTTAAGCCGGCGCCGACGGATGATCGAAGAAAAGCCGCTCAGCGCGGAAGAACGAAAGCAAGCGGAGCAGCTTCTGCGCAGCGTGTAGAGGTCCGCTACCACGCGCGGTAGCGGGTGGGTCGTCAACCGGCGCTGCCCTTAATTAATACCTATCTGCTACCGCAGATGGTACTGACTGCATAACACAATGTTAATTTTCTGGATTATCGCCGCTCTCTTAATTCTGCTCGCACTTTGGTTCATCCTGCCCGCCTTGCTGCAAAAGCCGAGTTCGGATGAAGAGGTTGAGCGTCGTGAAGCAAACATACTTATCTATAAGGACCAGCATCGCGAACTCGAGGCGGATCTGAACAATGGCCTGATCGGCAAAGAGCAGTATGAACTGGAGAAGGCTGAACTTGAGCGACGGTTGCTGGAAGATGTGACCGCTAATCCCCAGACCACGGCAGCAAACCAAAACCGCATAAACGCTTTTACCTATGGCGTTGCGGCTTTCATCCCCATCGGCGCGGCCGCTCTCTATTTCGTCGTGGGTAATCCAACGGCCGTTACGTCTCCCACCGGCGCGCCGGCTATGCGCGCGTCAGCGCCCAACCAGCCGGGCATGATGTCCGACCAGCAGATTGCCGCGAATATCCAGAAGCTGGCCAATCGTCTGAAAGAGAATCCTAACGATATTCAGGGCTGGACGATGCTGGCGCGCAGCTACATGATGCAGGAGCGTTTCTCAGATGCGGCCTCGGCTTATGAGAAGCTGACTGCTTTGAGCGCGAATGACGCGGATGCGTGGGCCGACTATGCTGACGCGCTGGCTTTGGCAAACGATCAGAATCTGGCCGGCAAACCGACCGAGGCATTGAATCGCGCGCTCAAAATCGATCCGAAGAACCAAAAAGCTTTGGACCTGGCGGGTAGCGCTGCGTTCCAGGCAAAGGATTATCAGAAAGCGATCGAGTATTGGCAGAAATTATTGACGCTGTTGCCCGCAGGCTCAGAAGAGCTGCAAATCGTAACTGAACAAGTCACGAAGGCGAAAGAGTTGGCCGGAAAAAGATCGAAATAGTTTTTTGGAGTGCGGCGGCTTGACGCCGCTTTGGTTTGATCTCCGCATCCTTTGGGAGCGAGTTGGAGTGAGAGGGTTATCGTCGTAAACTCTCACCCCATCCCTCGCCCAAGGGGAAGGAGCAAAAAAAGCGCCGTCAAGCCGGCGCACTCCAAAAGAAGAAGGACACACACTATGTCAGAACGAAAATCCATCGATTGCCGGGACTACCCGAGTGATAGCGGCTGCACTTTGCGACTTGAAGGCAGCGAAGAGGAAGTCCTCGACGCTGCGGTTAGCCACGCGGTTACATCACACGGTCACACGGAAAACCCTGAACTGCGCGAGCAGATTCGTAGTCTGCTCAAGCCGGCAAATGAGTATGACCAGAGATAACCTCCTATTTGCCATTATCGGTATCCTCCTTGGTTTTATTGCCGGATTTTTGCTGGCCGGCAACATCAGCCAGCGCGAAGCCGCTCAGCGCGCAGGCACAATGACCGCGCAGGGCGCGCAGAATCTCCCTCCCAATCACCCGCCAATCGCGGGCGGCGATCAGACAACTGGCGCTGGCGAAGGTGGACAACAGATGCTGGCGTCGGTGCAGACCGCTATGAAGCAGGCCCGCGAGAATCCGAATGATTTCGAAGCGCAGGTGACCGCGGCGAAACTCGAATATCAGATTCAGCGATACGATCAGGCGATTGAATATTTGCTGGCCGCGAACAAGATCAAGCCGAACGATTTTGACACCTTGGCGATGCTGGGCGTAGCGAATCTCGATGGCGGCCATTTTGACGCGGCCGAGAAATGGTACAAGGCGGCGCTGCAAAAGAAACCTGACGACATGCCCGTGGTGGACGGGCTCTGCGCCGCCCTGTTGAGCAGCGGCAACGCCAAAGAGGCAGAGCAGCAGATCAATAAGCTCGCGAAGATCGATCCCACGAATCAGGACCTGCCGCAGTTTCGCAGTAAACTCGAAGAGTTGAAGTCAGGTAAGAAGTAAGACGAGATTGACTTGACCTCCGGATTCGCGTAGATACTTCCCGCTCTTTCATCCGTATCAGAAGGCAAAAGCTTGAATAGCCGGAAAGCGCTCCTGACAATTCTTACCGCCGGTTTGATTGCCGGCACACTCGATATCACCTACGCCTGTATCTTTAGTTACGTGCGGCGCGGGGTGACACCGGGCGCTGTGTTTCGCTCAGTGGCTGCGGGAGCGCTCGGCCCGTCCGCGCGCAATGGTGGAGTCAAGGTTGCCATTCTCGGTTTGTTCTTTCATTTTTTGATCGCCATGATTGCGGCGGCCATCTATTTCATCGCCAGCCGGGTACTTCCGTTTATGATTAAGCATGCAATCATCTCCGGTATTCTCTATGGCCTCTGTGTCTATCTGGTGATGTACGGGATTGTGCTACGAGTTTCGGCCATTCATGCCACTACACTTCCCTGGTCTTATCCCTGGCCGGTCCTAATCGGCAATGTGCTGATCCACACGCTCGGGATAGGTTTAACTATAGCGCTCGTAACTCGCCGTTTCTCAAGTTAATCACCATCATGGAATTGAATGAAGTCATACTCGAAACGGATCGGCTGCTGCTGCGCTGGTTTCGCGAAGATGATTTTCCCGAGTTTCTCGCCATGTCATCAGATCCTGAGGTCATGAAATTCATTGGCGGCAAACCTCTGACCCAATTCGAAGCGTGGAAGTCAATGGCCGGGTATATAGGTCACTGGTATTTTCGCGGCTATGGAGTCTGGGCTGTCGAAGAAAAAAGCAGCGGCAAACTGGTTGGCCGCATTGGCTTCATGAACCCGCCGGGTTGGCCGGGTTTCGAACTGGGCTGGACACTCGCGCGCGAAAACTGGGGCAAGGGTTATGCTACTGAGGGCGCCCGCCGTGCCATGCAATACGCCTTCACCGAAATGAATCGGGAGCGTCTGATTAGCTTGATCGCTCCGGAAAATGTGAACTCAATTAAAGTCGCGGAACGGCTCGGCGAGCGCGTACAGGGTGAAACTGAATTGTTAGGTCATCAGGTTTTTATTTATGGAATTAGCCGCGACGTCTGGAAGCAGAGGCAGTAGCCCACGCCGCTTCGATCGGCTTTTTCTCAAAAGTCGATTAAACACGATAATGAGCTTCGTGTAGTTCGTGTGATTTCGTGGATCGTTTCTGTCGTTCCGGAATCAAGGACGATCCACGAAATCACACGAAGCAACACGAACGAAAAACTTCTGACCATAGAGCTAGATCTGACTTTTCAGGCAAAGACATTTCCATTATGAAAAAGCAAATCGCTGTTTTGTCCTTACTGATCATCTGCGGACTGCAGACATTCGCGCGTGTTTCGCAACCCGACAATTCAATTGACGGATTCTGGACCAAGTTCAAGGCCGCAGTGATCAACGGCGATAAGCCCGGCGTTGCCGCCCTGACGCAGTTTCCGCTGACGATGCCCTATGGCGTGCCGTCGATCAAAACCAAACCGCAGCTAATCACGCGCTACAAGCAGGTATTCAATCGTGAGGCAAATGCCGCGAAGTGCTTCGCGACCGCTAAACCTGAGAAGGATTCACAGCGGCCTAAAGAGTTTACCGTCGCGTGCGACAACGGTTCCGGCCAGGAAGTAGTAATCTATCGATTTGTGCTGACAAAGTTGGGTTGGAAGTTCAAGTCGCTGGATAACATCAACGAATAAGGTTTCAAGACGGCATGGAGTCAGTACTGGGAGCGATAGCGACCGGGTCAATAGCTATCACGAGACCCGGTCGCTACTGCTCCCGGTACTAACCTCATCCTCAAAAGACATTACCGATCCACGAATTCACACCAATTCAAACAAAAACAGAAATCACTGCGGCTCAATCGCCATCCTCGCAACATCCGCCATCGGTATCCGCTCAATCTTTCCGGTCTTCAGCACAATCACGATGGTTGGGCCTTCCACGATCACCCGCCGGACCGTAGACATCGGTCGCTCAATGCGGGTGCCGTCCTTCTCTTCGATTATTAGGCGCGTGCCCGCTGGCTGCGATAAGAGCTCCTGCGTCCTGGGTTTCTCTACCGGTGCGATCTCTGAAGGTTTTTCTGCGGTGGTCTTTGCTGGTTTCGGCTGTTCAGAGAGCTCAGGTTTTTCTGCAGGTTCAGTTTTAGGCTCGGTCAGCGGCGGTTGCGTTATCGTCGCAGTGTCGGTCTTCTTTTCGGCAGGGCGGGTTCTGGCCGGCGCCGGCCGCGTTCCGCGACGTGCCGGACGGGTCGTGGTTCGTCTTGCGGTGTTGGTAGCCGCCGGCTTTGTGGTTTCAGTATTGGGTGCCTCCGTTGCCTCCGCCGCCTTTTCTGCAGGTTTTTCCGGTGAGGGTGATGGTTTGGCTTCAGCAGTTTCCGTGACTTCAGCAGGCCGCCTCGGAATCGTAGCACCTACAGACGACAAACGATTGGATCCGGTTTTCTCAGTCGAAGCCTCCGGGCTTCCAGTATTTTCTGCCACCGGAATCCCGCCGTTGAATGGTTCGAAAGTCCCCCCAAAATGGATGTGATAGGTACCCGGGTCATCGTTTGGCGTACGGGCTTCGACTCGCAAAATCAGGATCTGATGCGCACGCAGATAAATGCCTTTGGTCACCGATGGTGACTGAGAACTTGCATAGACGGTCGTCTTCATCAACGGCCGGAAAGTAATGGCCGTAAATAGGTCGATGTCCCCGTTGAGATTCTTGCTGTTCACCGAGACGAGCAAATCTCCCGGACTGGCCGCAAACGCATAAAAGTGGCGCGTCGCGCGCGGATCGCCCACATCGAGAGCCATGATCTTTCCGTTGATGTCGTTTGAGAGAATTGGTGTCGGCAACGCTTGATCGGTCGATTGAGCGCAAACGGCTTCCGCAAATCCAAAGAGAATCAAGAACGAGAGCGTGATAATGAGCTTGCTTATGTACATAAGAAAGAGGGTCGCAACTTGTCTGGGCTCTGCATGACTCAGGCAAGCCAACTTTCCGGAGGCCATTAGATTATCAGATTTGCGCCGCGAGATGTATGCGGCTGTGAATTTCAAGGTGATTTCCGGGCTTTGCAAAAGCCTTTGCGACCCAATGTTGATTTTCGGCCGCGTAGCGGCAAATGATTTTAGCCGGGCCTTTCAAGGCCTGGTTAGGGACCGAAAATCGAAACCGCGTCGCGTCAGCGACGCATGAAACATCGCGTGTTCAAGCGTCACTAAAGCGACGCCCATCCGCTGATGTCACTGGTCCCGGCCTTGAAAGGCCGGGCTAAATTCAATTCGCCGCTACGCGGCGACAAGGCGGGGCACTACCAACCTTGCGGCCTGACTCCGTTCAAGCCATCGAAAGAGTTATT
>JBKPEE010000247.1:0-14627 GCA_046728235.1 Acidobacteriota bacterium | reverse complement strand
GCGAGTTTTATGAGAAGGAGTGTGTCCGAAAGCCCGACCGTGAGGGAGGGCTCGTTTACCTAAGGAACGGCCGGGCTGCTGAGAAACAATCATGATCGCAACTGTGTCAATTCAGGAACTAAGAAACGCTTACGACGATTTAAAGAAACGCCTGGAACAGCTCGGGAGGTTTCTTTGATGTCCCGGCAAAACGCGCCGAACTGGAAAAGATAGAGGCGCAGGCGTCCGTCCCCGACTTCTGGTCGGATCAGGAAGCCGCACAGAAACTTTTGCAACAGCGCAGCCGGGTGCAGCGCACGATCGAGCGGCAAGAAAAATTCGAGACCGAAATTTCAGACGCGGGAGTGCTCTTTGAATTCGCTGAGGAAGACGAAGCTTCGCTGACTGAACTGCGCGCACTGCTCGCTCGTTTGGAACATGAGCTGGTCGCGGCCGAAACCGAAACGCTGCTCGCCGGCGAAAATGACGCTCGCAATGCGATCTGCACCATTCATCCGGGGGCGGGTGGCACCGAATCGCAGGACTGGGCTGAGATGCTGCTGCGCATGTATCTCAAATGGTGCGAACGGCGCGGCTTCAAGACCGAAATTATTGACTATCAGCCGGGCGAAGAAGCCGGCATCAAAAGTGTGACGTTCAAAGTCGAAGGCGAGTATGCATACGGGTTGTTGTCAGCCGAAGCCGGCGTTCACCGGCTGGTGCGCATCTCGCCCTTCGATCAAAACGCGCGCCGGCACACCTCGTTCGCCTCGCTCTTCGTTTATCCCGAAATCGACGAGGACATCGAAGTCGAAATCAATGAGAAGGAGCTGCGCGTGGACACTTACCGGTCGACGGGAGCCGGCGGCCAGCACATCAATACGACAGATTCCGCAGTGCGCCTTACGCATTTGCCGACTGGCATTGTGGTTTCGTGCCAGAACCAGCGCTCGCAACACCAAAACCGTGCCGTGGCAATGCAGGTCCTGCGATCACGTCTCTATGAATTGGAGCTCGAGAAACGACAGGCTGAGACAAAAGAGCTGGAAGCGAACAAGCAGGACATCAGCTTTGGATCGCAGATTCGTAATTATGTGCTGGCGCCATATCGCCTGGTTAAGGACGCCCGCACCAAGCTTGAGCGCGGCGACGTCGATTCGGTACTGGACGGCGATATCGACGATTTTATTAAAGAGTACCTCCTCTCGCGCCGCGCAGCATAACGTACTTAGTGATGAGTGATGAGAGTTTTAAAAGAAATGCGGACCCGACGCGCTGTTCTGGTACTGCCTGCTGCTTACTGCTTACTGCCTACTGATTTATATGGCTGCAATTCAAACTGATATCGAAGTCGAACCGGCGCAACGAAACACGCGCGTAAACGAAATCATCGCCATCGGGTTAGTCGCGCTGGCCCTGCTGCTCGGGCTGTGTCTCGCGTCTTACAACCCGAACGACCCCTCCTGGAATGCCGCCGGCGAAGCCGCGGCGCGCAACTGGGTCGGTGTCATCGGTGCCAACGTCGCGGCGGCCCTTTTTCAGTCGATCGGCCTTGCCGGTTACCTGCTCCCGCTCCTGACGATAGCCGCGGCCTGGCGGCGTTTTCGCTCGCGACGAATCAATGCACCCGTCCTGCGCTTGTCAGGGTTGATTATTCTGGTGCTGTCCTCGGCCGCGCTGTTGTCGCTGGCTAACATCAAACCCTTCTTCGATGCCAGTTTCAACGCCGGTGGCTTAGTCGGCGCGTTGATTGCGCGAGCGCTGGTCAGCGGCCTGAATACAATTGGCGCCACGATTCTTTTGGCGGCAGTCGCCGCGACGGGACTGTTATTGGCAACGAATTTCTCGTTCACGAGCCTCTCTCAAAACCTGGCCACGGCGATTGGCAACCGTTTCGCTACCTGGCGCAGAATTCCGGAAAGATTTCGCGCGTGGCGTCAGGCGCGGCGAGCGAGACGCGCGGAATGGACGGCCTTGAAGCTCCAGGCCAAAGCCGGTGCGGAATCAGAATCGACCTCAGCAGGTGAAATCACTCCTGCCGAGGCGCGCACGCAAATCAGATCCAGCGATCCGGAGTTGGCTGAAGCCTTCGCCTCATTCACGGCAGCGAGCTCAACCCCCGCAAAAACTATGTCTGCGGCTGCGGGTGCCGCAACCGTGCCGGCCAAGCGCGCGGCGTGGGCCACGCGTGAAAAGACCGAAGCTGCCGAGACCGCGATGGTCGAAGACATGTTGCGCGAGGCGGCCGTCAAGCGAAAAACGGAGACCCCCGCCAACGGCAGTCTCGATTTCAGCGGCCAGCGACGAGTGTCGACCAGGACCGCAGCTTCAGATTACCAACTGCCAGCGGTTGATTTGCTGAACGAACCGCAGATGCGCCGCGAGCAGGCTGATGATGAATTGCTCGGCATGGCCACGAAGCTCGCCGAGAAGTGCCGCGAATTCAATGTGACGGGCCAGATAAAGTTCATCTGTCCCGGCCCGGTCGTGACTACTTACGAATTCAAACCGGATCCCGGCGTGAAGTATTCGCGAGTCACCGGCCTGGTCGACGATCTTTGTCTCGCCTTAAAGGCTGAATCGATTCGGATCGACCGCATGCCGGGCAAGCCGCACGTCGGCATCGAGGTCCCCAATCCCCGGCGGGAAACAATTTTTCTGCGCGAAGTGATCGAGTCCCGCGCCTTTAAAGAATCGACTTCGAAGCTCACCATCGCCCTGGGAAAAACGATTGATGGCCTGAATTACGTCAGCGATCTCGCCAAGATGCCACACTTGCTGATTGCCGGCACTACCGGCTCAGGCAAGTCTGTGGGCGTGAATTCTCTGCTCCTCTCGATTCTCTACCGCGCCCGGCCCGATGAAGTGAAATTGATTCTCATCGATCCTAAGCGCCTGGAATTGGGGCTCTATGAAGACATTCCGCATCTGGCCACCCCGATCATCGTCGATCCCAAACCGGCGGCGCGCGCTCTGCGCTGGGCCGTGGGCGAGATGGAGCGCCGTTACAAGGAACTCGCCGGGTGGGGCGTGCGCAATATCGACGGTTACAACTCCGAGCGCGAGCGTCGCAATGCGATTAAGGATTACGACGAGAACGGCGAGCCCTGGACGCGCATGCCCTTCATCGTCATCATCATCGATGAATTAGCAGACCTGATGATGACCTCAGGTCATGAAGTCGAGGATTCCATCACCCGGCTCGCACAAATGGCTCGCGCCGTGGGAATTCATCTGGTGTTGGCAACTCAGCGCCCCTCAGTCGATGTCATCACGGGATTAATTAAAGCCAACTTCCCTTCCCGCATCTCTTATCGCGTCTCTTCCAAGGTCGATTCGCGCACAATTCTCGACACGAACGGCGCCGAGCATCTGCTCGGCAAGGGCGACATGTTGTTCTTGCCGCCGGGCTCTTCACGTCTGCTGCGCGTGCACGGGGCCTATGTCGAGGAATCGGAAATTAACAAGATCGTTTCGCACATCAAGGCGCAATGGGAGCCGGATTATGACGAGACGATTACCCAATCCGACGAAGAAGCGATGGGCCTGGAAGATTCCGACGGCGAACGCGACGAATTGTTTGAAGACGCTTTACGCATCTGTGTCGATATGAAGCGCGCTTCCACTTCCGTCTTGCAACGTCGTTTGCGTATCGGTTACGGCCGCGCCGCCGCACTCCTCGATCAAATGGAACGCGAGGGCCTGATCGGGAAAGCCGACGGCGCTCGTCCACGTCCCGTGCTGCAGAAAGCATTTGAACTGGTCGGCGAATGGGACGAACAGGAAGCCGCCTTAACCTAAAGTGGAAGCTTTGCCTCAAAAGTCGGGTAAACGTGGTAATGAGTTTCGTGTAGTTCGTGTGATTTCGTGGATCGTTTCTGTTCGTTCGGCAAACAAGGACGATCCACGAAATCGCACGAAGCAACACGAACGGAACACCAGACCAGAGACTTTTGAAGCAAAGCCTAAGGCGTAAGCGATCTCTCGAGCAACGAAGCGCGATGGTTCCTTCCACAGCTTCTGTGGAAAAGCTTGTGAAGATCGCACAGTTCCGTGTTACAACTTTCTTACGTACAACACTTCCAGCGAAATGCACTCGCGAGCGGCAATTCACCATCTCTCGTCTCTTCAATAACTTGCATCCGTGAAACATGTGTGGCGCGAACAACGCAGCCTTAGAGCTGATCCACGAACCCACACGACAAATCACGAACAACCAAGTAGCACCCAACTTTTCTTTCTTGCGACTTTGTGTTAATTCGATCAATCACCGATGTCTTTCGCGCGGCCACATCTCGACCCAGCCTCTCAGCAACTGGTGATTGTGCTCCTGCTGGCAATCATCTTCTCTGGATGCATGAAGCGGGACTTTACTCAATCACGGGATCTCACCCCATCAAATCCAGCGAGCGCTCAACAAACCTCGAATTCGCGAATCAACATTAACAGCGCCCCGGCGGGCGAATTAGCAAAGCTGCCGGGTATCGGTAAAGCGCTGGCCGCGCGCATCGTCGAGCACCGCCAGAAGTACGGGCCTTTCCGCCGGGCCGAGCATTTGATAATGGTGCGCGGCATCAGTGACAAGCGTTTCCGCGCTCTGCAAGAGCTGATCACCGTCGAGTAATGCACGATTTGACGCAATTGCGGAGGACTGCGCGCGAGATCTTCGATGAAGCTCTGCGCGCGGTTGATCCTCTTTCTGCCGTGCGATCGGCAGTTCACGTCGAAGAATCGAGACTAATTATCGGCGAACTCTCATGCGAAATCACTGCGCGAGCAATCTATGCAATCGCTATCGGAAAAGCCGGCGAGAAAATGGCCGCAGGCTTGAATCAGGTGCTCGGAAGCAGATTCTCGGCCGGAATTCTTTGCAGCCACGATGTCGGGATTAATGGCAGTAGTTTAGGGCCCGCCTGGGAGATCTTTCGCGGCGGCCATCCTGAGCCAAACGCGGCCAGCCTGGCCGCCGCGCGCGCCTGCTTCGAATTGCTGGCGGCTGCCGACAAATCGCGCGCCCTGGTGATCTTTCTCATTTCCGGCGGCGGCTCGGCAATGATCGAATTGCCGGCGAGCGATGAAATCTCGCTTTCTGACTTGCGAGCTGCCAACAAATTGCTGGTCAGTTGCGGTGCAACTATTTCAGAAATCAATGCCGTGCGGCGAGCGTTCTCTGCCGTTAAGGGTGGCCAGCTGGCCGCGCGCGCGCCTCACTGCGACAAAATCACCCTGGTTGTTTCCGATGTTCCGGAGGGCGAGGAATACAACGTCGCTTCCGGCCCAACCATCGCGCCTGACCTCACATCGTTTGACGCCGGCGACGTGATAGACCGTTATCAATTGCGCGGAGAATTGCCGCCGCCTGTAATTCGCGCAATCAATAAGGCGCAACGGCCGCTTACGGGCTCAGCTTCGCGCAGCGAACACCTGGTGCTTCTCAGCAATAATGACGCCCGGCGTGCCGCTGCGGAAGCGGCCCGGCGCTGCGGCTTCGTTACTGAGATATCTCCTGATATTTCCGATCAACCGATCGAACAGGGATGCACGAAGTTGCTTGAGAGCCTCGGCGCGTTGTCCGCGAACTCAGCTGGCAACATGACTGGAGCGCAACCGTCCCGGTTGCCAAGCCAATGCAAGCGAGGACGCTTGCGCTCCAGTCGCGTGGTTTGCCTGATCTCGGGCGGTGAGTTCGCTTGCCCAGCCAGAGGGGGCGGCGTTGGCGGACGCAACCTGGAAACCGCACTACGACTGGCTTTGGCGCAGGCGAGGTCAGACACACCGGGACGATTCGTGGCGCTCTGTGCCGGCACTGACGGCATTGACGGGAACAGCTCCGCAGCCGGAGCGGTCGTCGATGACACTACGCTCGAGCGAGCACGGTCGCTCGGTCTAAGCGCGGAAAAATTTCTCGAACGCAGCGATTCCTATTCATTTTTTGCGGCGCTGGGCGAGGCGATTACGACCGGATCGACGGGAACAAACGTGCGCGACCTCCGCATTCTGCTGGCGGAACGATCGACGAACTCACATTAAGAGACAAAAACCTCGACTCGAGCGCAAGCGTCCTCGCTTACATGTGCTGCAACCGGGACGGTTGCGCTCCAGTCGATGGCGTAGTGATTTTTCGTGTGTTTTCGTGGATCGTATTTGTATAAATCCGTGAGCAGCGACTTCGGAGTTCCGGAAAACTCCTCCCGTCTTGACTCTGACACAACGGCGGCATATAAACTGCTCACACATTAAAGACGTGGCAGCACAACTCGAACATAACGAAACCGCGAGCAACTCAGCTTCCCTTTCATTCACAGATCTTAGCGGCGCTTTGAAGGCACTGAAGTCCATCCCTTCACTGACAGAGATTAACCGGCTGGTAGAGCGCACCAAATTTGACGCCGATGAAGTTCAGCCATACCTGGGCTTTAAGACCGGCAACTACTCGCGTCATCGGGTCATGAAAAACGAGTTCGTAGAGATGCTCGTGCTCTGCTGGAAACCCGGCCAGCGCACGCCGATTCACGATCACAACGGATCTCATGGCGCCGTTTTCGTGCAGCGGGGAATCCTTTGGGAGACGACCTTCGATTACGACGCGGAAACTGGGCTCGGTTACAAATCACATCGAGAGTTGCGCGCCGGCGGCCTTACCGGATCGGAGATTCCGGACATTCACCAACTCGGCAATCCCGACGTGAGCGGCCGGGATTTGGTGACCATTCACATTTATGCTCCGCCGCTGGGCGTGCTGAAGACTTACAAGCTCGGCAGCGCTACGATTGACCTCTACACCCCGGCTGAACCTGATTTTGTATAAGTCTTCCGGCTCAGTAGCAATGTATCCGGAAATCACGGGGAAGCAAACGTACTTACGGTTAAATCCTTCCCGTCGGTGATCACACTGACTGTTCCCTTCTCGCCCGTGGTCATGACCTGTGCACCGCTGGCCCGCCACCGGTCAACGACTTCCTTGTTCGGATGACCAAAGATCGAAGTGCGGCCGACGGAGATGACCGCCACTGATGCTCGGGTCGCGTTGACGAACTCCTGGATAGAGGACGTCCGACTACCATGATGTGCGACCTTTACGATATTGCTGGCCAGGTCCGCGCCTTCATCCAAGAGCTGCCGTTCCGCTTCTTTCTCGATATCAGCCGTGAACAAAAGTGTTTGTGTCCCATAGCGGAGCCGCAGTACCGTGCCGTCGTTGTTCCGCCACGGCGCTGCGCCATCGTCAGCCGGCGGCGGCCACAAAACGTCAACCGCAACCTGACCGAATCTTAAGGTATCTCCGGCGCCAATTCGTTCGATCGGCACGTTCATTGATCTCATGGTTGCCGCGAATCGAGCATATTCCGCCTCAGCGTCAGGAGTTCGCGACACAATCGCGGCGCGCACTCTGAAGTTACGGGCGATGTCATTCAACCCATCGATGTGATCGGCATCCGCGTGCGTGGGCAGAAGGTAATCGACGCGATCCAAGCCGCGCGACCAGAGGAATTCAGACACCACTCGTTCACCGATGCTGCGCGTATCGGGTGCAAAGGGTTCATCGCCTGCGGGGCGATCTTTCTGCCAATCAATGTTAGGGCGGCCGCCACCGTCAATCAGCAAGGTGGCGCCGTCGGGCATGGTGACGAGCGCTGAATCGCCCTGACCAACATCAAGAAAGTCCACATGCAGCTTGCCGTCCGGCTTCGCCACGCTCAATGGATGCAAGATGACGATTAACAGCAAGAGAACGAGCGCGGCCAAAGATAATTTTGTGGCAAAGGTGCGCGGCCGTACTTCCGCATCACCCGTGAATATTGCCGGTCGCAGAGGATTCCATCGGCGCAGGGCAAATGACAGGAAGACCAGTAACCCGAGGTAGAAAACATAAACGAGCATACCGGCTCCCCGATAATGTGGAATTCGAATTGAGGCAACTCCCAGCCGATTCAATGGATCGATGGCATGAACCATCATCCACTCAATCTTTTCTGCGCTGGCAACGAGCGGCGCAGCCAACGACGAGCTCAAATGCGCGATTAGCGTCGCGATTAAGCAGACCGCTGCCAGTACGACCATCGCCACCCCGACAAAGATATTAAGCAACAGAGAAGCGAATGAGATCCGGTGAAAATAGACAATCAGCAGCGGCAACATGCCTAGTTGCACCGCGGCAGAGAGAATGACCGCGGCCGCGGCAAATCGGATTGGCCTTTGCAGATGTAACTGCTCAAGTCGGATCGCCCACCGGCTCTTGAATAACCGGTAGCGAATATTCGAGGCCGTCATCTCTGCTTTCCACGCGCGGTCGCTCCAGAACAACATCTCCGAAAGCGAACGAAACCATGGCGCTACCGCGGGCGGATAAGGCGTTTCATGCGTCGGCCGCCACTCACCTACTTGCTGCAGCCGTCTCATGACAGGCACTGCCAGCGCCACGATCGAGATAACTGAAAAGAAGGTGAGTTGAAATGAAGGATCAAAAAGATCACCTGGTCGCCAGACAAGCAGTAGGATCGCGGCGCCGGCGATCAGATTCAGGGAATTCGAGCGGCGCCAGACCAGCGGAGCAAATATTCCGAGCGTAAAAACCAGCGCGGCGCGGATCACCGGCGGCTGCGCCCCCACGGCCAGAGAGTACGCAAACAGAATAGTGACGATTGAAATAAACTGGATGCCGCGATTGCGTGTCAGCGACCGCATCAACAGAAACAAGACCCCCGCAATGAAGCTGATGTGCAAGCCGGCAATCACCAACACGTGAAAAGCTCCGCCTTCGCGAAACCTGTCGGCTACTTCGCGAGAAACTCTATGCCGATTACCGAGCAGCACCGCGTCCAACACGCCCGCAGTTTCAATCGAGAACCGACCGTCGAACTCTTCTTCCAAACGTCGCCGCCATTCATACATTAATGCCAGCGGCAGGAACACCCTCGTGTCTTCCAGACGTTCCACGAGCAGCGGACTTTTGATCACGCCGGTGGCGTCAAAGCCCTTTCGCTCAAGATATTCCGTGAAAGGCGTGACTCCCGGATTCCGGTAATCCTCGTCGCGGTCGAGAAGCGTCATCACTCGAATACGTGTGCCATGGTGAAGTTGCAGCGCCTCGTACTCAGCTCGCACAAAATGATCGGGCGCCGGGGCCAGTAACAGCACTGTTCCCGACGCTATGCTCGCTTTTTCTTTTAAGCGAATTTGTTCTGTTGCCAACGTCAGGTAGAAACCATCGGGCGCAGACTCGGGTTCGCCTTCGATTATTCCGGTTACCTCGACCGGCTCGTTAGATACAAGCGCTCCACCTTCAAACATCCGCACGATGCGATCCGGAGACATGCGACGAACTTCACAGAAAGCGAGGAGATAACCCGCACCAAGGAAAGCCACCAGCAGAAAGGTCAGGACCATTGCCGGCCATCGCCTGAGAATTGTCGCGATGGTTAGAAAAAGCGTCGCGCCCAGCGCGCATGCGAGCACTAATGTTGAACTGTGCGAAGAATTGAAAACGAGAATGCCGGCGGCGAGTGAAAGGGCGAGCAGGACCAGCGGCTGCTTGGCGACCGGAGGCTGCCGGAGAGCGTTCATTGCGCTTAAGGTGCAATCAAATTCGCGATCGTCTCTACGTGATGCGTCTGCGGGAACATATCAAAGGCTGCGAGTGAGTCAAGCGAATACCCGCCTGCAATTATTTTGCGAAGATCGCGCGCGAGCGTCGCCGGGTCACAAGATACGTAGCAGATTCGTCTTGGAAAAAGTTGCAAGATTCCGTCAACGACCCGCGATTCGGCTCCGACTCGGGGAGGATCGAGCAAAAGGAGATCGACCTTTTGGAGTGCGCCGGCCCTGACGGCGCTTTGGATTCTACTCTCGCTCATAGATCTGTTGTCAGCTTGATGGGGATCGGTTGATCCAAAGCGGTGTCGCCGCTGCGCTCTGCCGCCGCGCTCCAAAATGCTTTCGAGCCATTGGGCCACATCACTATTTTCAATCTGCGCATTTGTCAAACTTGCGTTTGACAAATTCAGTCTGGCAAAGTTCGCCGCCGCTTTATTGTCTTCGACCCCGATGACCCGTTTGAATCGCCGCGCCAGTGGCAGGGTAAACAATCCGGCTCCGCAATACAGTTCGACTGCCGTGTCGCCCGAAGTTTTACCAATTGCGGTATCGATCAGTTGTGGCAATAGATCGGCATTGGTCTGAAAAAACATTTCGGCATTCAGCGAATATGTTTCACCGTGGATTGAACGATCTATCCCGACGGCGCCCTCGCTCGCCGTCCGGCTTCTGATACTTGGGCTTACCGCCACACCTTCATCGCCGGCGACGGCGCGAAAGTAGCGTGCGCCGTCCGGTAATGAATCATCAGCCATTCGTTGTCTTAGCTGCTCGAGCTCCCGCTGTAACGCGGGCGCAAGCACGGCACATTCCGCCACGTCGCAGACCCGCCGTGAACCCGTCTCAAAGTAACCAAGCCGCTTTCGCTCTGAGTCATATTGCCATTGCGCGCGCGAACGGTACCGCCACTGATTCGGCGCCGGGGTGATTTCAAAATCAGGAATGTTTTCAAGTTTTGCGATGCGATGCAGACAGTCTTTAATAATTTCAACCTTCGCCTCGAGTTGAGCCGGGTAACTCATCTGCTGAAAATCACACCCGCCACATCGGCCAAAGTAAGGACAAGGCGGCTCAATGCGATCAGGCGATGGTTCAATGACCTCTTTAATCGAAGCGAAGGCAACGTTTCCCTTCACTCGATCGATTCGCACGCGCAAATGATCGCCCCGTGCGGCCAGTGCAACCATTATGGTTTGCCCATCTGAGTGCGTAAGACCCAGGCCGCCCGGCAGGATTCGCTCAATGAAAATATTGAATATTTGTTCGGCGGCGCCGGAGTTCGCATCCATGGCGTGCGATTATCCCACGCCCGCAACAAACTCGCATTCATGCGTGGATTTGGCCGTGGTCAGGCGGGCCGCCTGAGTCGCGCGGTTGAACCGTATTCGCAGCCGCTCCCTCTTTTCTGGCACGTTGATCTTTTAATTCGACGCATTTTTTCTGGATGCCATCGATGGTGGCGCAGATTCTTTCCAGGATCCCGCTTTCCATTTGTGACCACATCGGCAGACTCAAACACTGCTGTGCGAGCTTTTGGGTTACCGGAAGATCGCAGCGAGCAAAACGCCGGTAGACTGTCTGCAGATGAACAGGTGGGTTGTAGTAGCTGCGGGTTTCGATGTTCTCGGCGGCCAGCGCCGCCATCAACTCGTCACGGTTCAAGCCAAATTGATCCTCATCGATCGTAATAACAAAATCCTTATAGGCGCTGCAATCATCACTTCTGACATTCTGAAAGCTGATGCCCGGTATCTTGCGCAGTTCTCTCTGATAGAAAGCGGCATACGAGTTTCGGTTCTCAACCGCTGAATTCAGCCCGCGCAGGCTTTCAATTCCGAGTAGCGCCGAAATTTCCGGCAGGCGGCCATTCAACCCAACCAGGACGCTGTCATAGGTTCCGTCGTTGCCGTATTCACGGGCGATCCGCACACGCTTTGCCACGTCATCACAGTTGGTCGCGATAATTCCACCCTCGCCCGCGACGACCAGCTTGGTTGGCGAAAGGCTGAATACCTGAACGTGACCTTGCGATCCAATCGGTTGATGTTCATATGTTGCACCGAAGGCATGGGCGGCGTCGAATATTAATTTCAGATTGTGCCGGTTGGCTAACTCTTGCAGTTGGCCAATCGGCGCAGGATTCCCAAAATTGTGAACCGCAACGATCGCCGTGGTGTGTGGCGTGATCTGTTGTGCTACCGCTTCCGGGTCGATATTTTTGGTGTGAAAGTCCGACTCGACAAAAACAGGCGTGACTCGAGCCCAAACCAAAGCACACGCGGTGGCCATGAAGGTGAAGCTCGGCACGATTGCTTCTCCCTGCAGCTCCAACGCGCGGTAAGCAAGCATTAAACCGGTTGTGCCGCTGGAGACTGCAATCGCGTGTTTGACACCCAAATATTCGGCAGCTTTGCTTTCGAATTCGCGCAGCCAGCGACCTTTCGTCAGCGCGCCGCTCGCCAGGATCTTGGTCACGTCTTCAGCCAACCTCGCGTGGTTGGTCATGCACGGTCGGCAAATGGGGATCTTTGGCAGCTTGCTCATACAATCTCCCTTTTTTTGATTGATTTCGCCGGTACTCCCACAGCTACGACGTGGTCTGGAATATCGCGAATGACCGTTGCTCCACTGCCGATGAGCGACCATGCGCCTACATTTACTCTGGGGTTGATATTTGCGCCGATACCAATCCAACAGCCCTCGCCGATCGAGGCATTTCCGCCGACGGACGAGCCGGGAGATATTACCGCGTAATTTCCGATTTTCACGTCATGGGCAAGCAGAGACATGCCGTTGATGATCGCTTGATCACCGATCTCGGTATTAGTGCCCACCGATGCAAACGGAAAAATCATCACCCCTTTGCCGATTCGCGCGCGGGGTGAGATATGTGCGAGCGGCGAAATTGCATTAGCGAACGACAACCCTAAACTCTCGGCCCGGCTCACGAGCCGCTTGCGAACTTCCGGAAGTCCGACCGCGCAGATGACGGATATTTCTTCACCTTTAGCTTTTTCAAGCCAGGACCAACCGCCCAGGACCGTGAGTCCTTCTATCTGCCGGCCGTGTAAAGCCTCATCCTCGTCAACAAAACCATGAACCGCCAAATCCGCCGTTTGCGTTTGCTGATGGCGCAGGATATCGGCGACTTCGCGACCGTGGCCTCCGGCGCCGACAATTACAATCTTTTTCATTTTGGGCTTATGATGATAACGAAACCCGTTACGTCTGACTACTCGCAGCACCGTAAACACTGCTATCAGAAGTGAAAAGTACTGAACCACGAAGGCTGAAAGTTTGTCACATTTGCGCCGCCCTGGAAGGCGCTACCTGGATGGTTGAGCAGCTGCGCGAATTGCGCGAGCGTTACGGCCACGACGTGTACGCCTGCGTGATCCGCGAAAACTGTGATTTTGCGGACCGGCTCCGCGCCGCTGGAGTCAAATGTCTGCCACTGGAGTTCGGTTATCAATCACTGAAGCAAATGGCGCTGATGCCCCTGACAATAATCCGGCTGGCACGCTTGCTTCGCCGCGAACGCTTTGACGTCGTTCAGACTCATCTTATTGGCGCCATGGTCGCCGGTCGCATTGCCGGCTGGCTGGCTGATGTTCCCGTGCGTTTGGCGATGATCGGTTCGCCGTGGCATCTGGAAGCGCGCATTTCCCGCTACATCGATCGGGATACTGCCTGGATGGAAACGGGCCTGATTGCTTCCTGCGAGAAGACCGCAAGGCTGTATGAGGGAATGGGCGTACCGTCGAGTAAAATCTTTCTCATTTATTACGGACCGGACGAGCGAAAATTTAATCCCGAAGAGGCTGAACCCGCCGGCCTGCGCGAGGAATTCGGCTGGTCGCCGGAGACTCCGCTGGTCGCGCTGGTGGCTTACTTTTACGGGGTCAATCCGAAAAGTGGATGGGTTCCGGAACCACTCTTCGATCGGGCTATCAAAGGACACGAGGAGTTTATTGGCGCAGCCCGAACAGTCTTACACGAGTTCCCAAACGCAAAGTTTTTGTTGGTCGGTCGCGGTTTTGGCGAGTACGGCGAAGCGTATCGACAGAAGATAATCGCCCTCGTGAATAGTCTGGAGCTGGAGAACGAAATCATTTTCACGGGTCACCGCGCGGATGTGAACCGCGTCCTGTGCGACGTGAATGTCACGGTACAGGCGCCTCTAATCGAAAACCTGGGCGGTACGATCGAAGCTCTGCTGATGCAGCGACCGCTCGTCGCGACTCGGGTCGGTGGAATTCCTGACAGTGTCAGAGATGGCCAGACCGGCATCCTGGTTGCGCCCCGTGATGCTGACGACTTAGCTCGTGGAATTTTGCAGGTGCTTCGAGATCCCCGGGAGGCCGAACGGCTGGCACGCAACGGGCGGCAGTTGATGCTCGAGCGATTCACATTGACTCGCACGGTTAGCGATCTTAACCAGCTTTATCAGGATCTTCTCGCCAGTAGAAAACGGCGCAGCTACAACCTCCTGGTTTCATCTTATCGCCAGCTCCTCGCGGTTCCCGTGTACGCTTACCTGGGTTTCCGCGTGATTGTCATTGACTACATTCTCAGGCTCTACGCGCCGATTTATTTGCGCGTTCTTTACGGGAAATGTCTCGCGGCCAGATCGATTCTGTATTGGAAATGCCGGGCTGCGGGCTGCTATTTACGAAACTCTGCTTATTCCGCTTTACGAATCGCGCGCGGAAAATCAGACGATTTGAAAATTGATGACTGAGCAACCCCTTGAGTTAACCACCAACCGCCCGACCGATGGTTTCGCTTCCGATGATTCGGCTCCCGGCCTCGCGCCCTTGATCAGGATTCGGCCGCACAGAATATCTTTACTTCTCGAGGCGAAAGAAATTTGGGCGTTTCGTGAGTTGCTTTTGGTCTTTGTGTGGCGCGACATGAAGGCGCGATACAAACAAACCGTACTCGGGATTGGATGGGCCATTCTGCAACCGCTCTCACTCGCGCTGGTCTTTGTCATCTTTTTTGGCATTGTGGTGCGCGTGTTCTCGGACGGCGTTCCCTATTCGGTTTTCGCT
>JBKPEE010000246.1:0-13149 GCA_046728235.1 Acidobacteriota bacterium | reverse complement strand
CACCAGACTGTGCTGACTTCTGCTGGTGGCTCTGCGATAATGGCGAGCGCTCAGCCCTGGAACATCGATAAGCATGAGCTATTTATGAGCGAGGCCATGGACAAGGTGCGCGGCGTACACGAACTGCCGATTTTTCCGCTTCCGGTCGTGCTGTTCCCCGGCATGCCTATGCCGCTGCACATTTTCGAAGAACGCTATCGAAAAATGCTGAGCGACATTCGCGCCGGCAACAACCTGTTCGGCCTGTCGTACTTTGATGCCGCCGCTTCTGATCGCGAGGTGCCTCCGGCAGGACATATTGGCTGCGTCGCTGAAGTGACCGAAACTCAGGCGCTGCCGGACGGCCGATCGAATATCCTCGCCGTGGGCATCGTCCGGTACGAGATTGAATCATATATAGAGCGCGGCGATCTGTATCTGGTGGCGCGGGCGAGATATTTTGAGGACGATGACGAAGACGATCTGGCGTTGACATCCCAGTCACGCGATGTGGCGACGATGTTCATGCGCGTGGCGAACTCGATTCGCGCGATGAACGACGAGCGCGGGAATCTCCCGGACATCAGTGACACCGATCCGCAGCGGCTTTCGTTCCTGGTCTCAGCGGCGATGGAGATCGAAGTCGAGATGAAGCAGGAACTGCTCGAATTGCGGTCAACTTCCGAGCGACTTAACCGTCTGCGTGATTTGCTGGCGAGAGTGGTCGGCAACTATGAAGAGCGGGCGCGAATTCATTCGCTCGCCAAGCAAAACGGCCACGGCGGCAAGAAGATTGAGCTTGAGTAGCTGTGCCACCTGCGGAAACAAACATTACAGTTCAGGTCCTCTTTTTTGGCGCCGCCCGCGACGCCGTCGGCGCGGAACAGGTTCGCGTAGAGATTCCGGCTCCGGCGACCGCCGCCAGTGCGCGCAGCCACATACTCGCGGCATATCCCGAGTTGCAGCGCTTTGGCAAATCACTCTTGTTCGCGGTTAACCAGACATATGCTGAGTCGAATCAGGAGATTCACCAGGACGATGAGCTGGCGCTTTTTCCACCGGTCAGCGGCGGCTCAAGTAAACAGCCGGCGATCGAGGCACAAGCTACCAGAGACTTCTTTGAGCTAACGACTGACGCGATCGATGTAGGCGAGGTCGCGCGCCGGGTGGTGCTTCCGGAATGCGGGGCGACCGTCACCCTCGACGGCTATGCGCGCGAATGGACCAAAGGCCGCCGCACGCTTTACCTGGTCTATGAAGCTTATGAACCGATGGCCCGGAACGAACTGAAGAGATTGGGTGAACAAGCGCGCGAAAGATTCGCCATCGCGCACATCGGGATTGTCCATCGAACCGGACGGTTGGAAATTGGTGAAACGAGTGTGGTGATTAGCGTCAGCGCGCCTCATCGTCGCGCGGCTTTCGAAGCCTGCGAGTGGGCCATTCGTGAACTGAAACGCACGGTGCCAATCTGGAAGAAAGAAGTCTTTGAAGATGGTGAAGTGTGGGTTGAGGGAGAAGCTGCCACCCAAAAGCTATAGCCAGAAAAACTCGGTTATCCCGTTTCCCCACAGTTGACGGAGCGATCCACGAAACCACACCCACAACTCACGAAGAAAAACGGTTTCGTGTTTCTCCGCGGATTTCGTGGATCGCAATTGCAGATCCGGTCGCCGGCCCGCAGAGCCTGGACCGGACCTCCTATCCGCGCACGCCAAGTAGCGGCGGTGGTTCAACTGCGGTAACTCGTACCCGCGCGTCAAGAATCGCCGCGCCATCTTCGTTAATGACGAACGGGTTACAATCGAGTTCCGCGATCTGCGGGAGATCCTCAACCATGGCACTCACGCGCAGCAGCCCATCTTCGAGTGCCGGGACGTCGCATTTCGCGCTCCCGCGAAAACCATTCAACAGCGGAAACGTTTTCAGGCTATGGACCATCTCTGAGGCATCCTCTTTTGCCAGCGGCGTCAGGCGCACAGACACATCGCGCAACAGTTCCACCTGCACACCGCCGGCGCCGCACGCGACGACGGGACCGAACTGCGGATCGTGCACCACGCCGACCAGCATTTCGACACCGGGCCTGGCCATCCGCTGCACCAGGAACCCCGTCGGTTCCACGCCGCGGGCAATTAATTGCTCGCGCATCTGTGCAGCGGCCGTCCGGACTGCTTCGGATCCGCGCAGATTCAAGCGCACGCCTCCCGCCTCAGTCTTGTGCAGCACGCCCGGGGCGATCACTTTCAAAGCGACAGGGCAGGTAAACTTCTCGGCTGCCTCGGCGGCGGCCTCAGGCGTAGCCACAATCTGCTGTTCGATCAACGGCAATCCGTAACAGGAAAGCAGCGCCGCGGTTTCTTCGTTTGTAAGCCAGCCGTCGCCCCGCTCGAGTGCAGAAGCAATCAGCGCAGCCGCTTCATCCTGGCGAACGTCAGAAAAGCTTGCGGGCGTGTTTTCCGGTCGCTCGCGCCAGCGTCCGTAACGGGCCGCGCGCGCCAGCGCAATCGCCGCCGTTTCAGGAAAGCGATAAGCAGGAATGTTTGCGGCGCGCAGCATGTCTGGCGCCCCGTCGGCTGAAAGAAATACCGTGAGCACAGGCTTGGCGATGTTGCTTTGTTTGACAGCCTGGACAATTTCGCGGCCCACGTCTTCGGCGCGAGTAACCAGGGGCGGCGTGAAAATCGCGATCAGCGAATCCACGTTTTCATCAGCCGCAACCAATTCGAGGGTGCGGCGATAATGTTCCGCCGGCGCCGATGCGATCATATCGATTGGATTTCCCACGCCCGCGCCGCTCGGCAGAAATTCTCGCAGCGCGTTCGAAGTGTTGTCGTTAAGCAGGGGCACTTCCAGGCCGCGAGCTTCGCACGCATCGGCGCAAAGAATTCCCGGGCCGCCCGCGTTCGTGATGATCGCGACGCGATTTCCTTTTGGTAGCGGCTGATTGACGAGCAGTGAGGCGACGTCGAATAACTCTTCCAGCGTATCAGTGCGAATTACGCCCGCCTGACGGAACAACGCGTTGACCGTCACATCAGACGCGGCAATCAGGGCGCCGGTATGGGACGAAGTTGCCCGCGCGCCTGCGGCCGACCGGCCACTCTTCACTACCACGATCGGTTTCTTGCGTCCGACGCGACGCGCAATCTGCGAAAACTTTTTCGGATTTCCGAATGACTCGAGATAAAGCAGGATGACATCTGTCTTCTCATCTGATTCCCAGTACCGGAGCAAATCGTTTCCCGAAATATCTGCTTTGTTTCCCACTGAGACGAAGGTTGAAATGCCCAAGCCCAGCGAATTCGCATGTTGAATGATTGCCAGTCCCAACGCCCCGCTCTGCGACGAAAACCCGACCCGTCCGGCCGGAGGAGTACCCGGCGCAAAGGTCGCGTCCAGATGAACATCTGAATCGGTATTGATGATGCCCATGCAGTTTGGACCGATTAATCTCATTCCCGCCGCACGGCAGATTTGTATCAGTTGGGCCTGGTCCTGCTGTCCTTGTTTACCGGTTTCAGAAAAACCGGCGGAGATGACTACCAGGGCCTTCACGTTCTTGCGACCGCACGATTCGGCAGCTGCCAATACGTGCTCGGCAGGAACAACGATCACGGCCAGATCCACGGGCCCGGGAACGTCCTCGACCGACTTATATGCCGGCACCGATTGAATGACCGCCGCTACTGGATTAACCGGATAAACCGGTCCGTCGAATCCGTAGCTAATGAGATTATGAAAGATCTCACCGCCGATCGAACCGCGACGCCGAGAGGCGCCAATCACTGCGACCGAACGGGGATAAAAGAAAAGCCTCAAGGCGTTGACGGCGGCGATGGATTCGCGTCGTTCGAATCGTTCAATTGCTTCCCTTGTGAACGACGTGGGTAGCGTAACGTGCAGTTGGCCGGCCATGGCGCCAACCTCCATGGGGAACCCCGACTCGCGGAAGACATTAAGCATCGCATGGTTGGCAGCCGCGACTTCTGCTTCGAATGTTTGGATGCCATTCGCCGTGGCAATATCGGCGAGCTGGCACAGAAGCAGAGTCCCCAGTCCCCGTCCCTGGAAATCGTCCGCAATAGTGAACGCGACTTCCGCGCGCTGGTCATCGATGCAAGCGTAAAATGCGTGACCCACCACGCGTTCTTCTGATCCGCTGAGCGCAATCAGGCCAATGGTGCGGTCGAGCCTGGCTTCGCGCCGCGCTTCAGCAGCAAGTGCTTCGCCTTTGGCGAGCGAAAGGAACCGCAGCCAGCGCGATTCTTCCGAAAGAGATTGAAACAGCGCGAACAGCGCCCCGTCATCCTGTGGTTGCATCGCCCGGATGCGCACCGTCGATCCATCGCGGAGGACGACGTCTCCATCCCGGTGCGGTGATCCCAGGGCGCACGATTCATTCCCGGGTTTTTGGCGGTCTGGTTGGGGCATAAGCGACGTACGATTCTTATAAATGATTTCGTTGGTAAATGTCTGCATAGTTTTTCCTCTCAACTTCGGTGCGATTCAATCTGCACAGAGAAATCCATCCGCGCAACCGATGTGCCGCCTGATTCCCCTGCCATCGGTTAAGAGCGCGAGCCCAGGTTGCGAAAACTTTCTCAAGTTTGTGTGAAAGCGCGCATCGAGCATCGCTGAATCCGGGGCCTAACCCCTAAAAACCAGCCCTTTTAGCCAACTCAGGCGGGAATGACGGTTGCTCTGGCAGCCGATCAGGGGTCTAAGGTCAATGACTACGAAAGGTGATTCCCAGATCACTCGCCGCAGGTTCTGCAATCGAGTCCTGATCACGTCCGCGGGCCTTGTTGTCGGGGCGTCCGAAGCAGCCAGCAAAAACAATCAGCAACAAACTCTGCTGGTTTATCCGCCAGTCAAGATCGACGGTGCTGAGCGCGTGATGCCCGGAGACTTTCTCTATTTCGATTATCCGGCTGCCAACAACCCGGCAGTGCTGGTACGCGCGAAGGACGGCCAGTATCTCGCCTATAGCCGCAAGTGCGCTCACCGCGGATGCACGGTCGATTTTGATCGCTCCCAGCGCTGTTTGACGTGCCCGTGTCATCGTGGCGTTTACGACGCGCGCACGGGTTACGTGTTGTATGGCCCACCGCCGCGACCACTGGATCAAATCGTCCTGGAAATCGGAGCTGGGGGTGAAGTGTGGGCCGTGGGTAAACGACTCGGCGGAGACTCTAATGTATAGGAACGTCCCCGCTCCCCGGAGGGGAGGGGGAACAAGTCAGGAGGCACTCAAATGAAACGATACATAACAGCTCTGATCATTATCACCATGACGGGCCTCGTCTGTGTCGCGGCACGAGCGCAAAAAGCACGTGCGACAGCGACCGGGGATTCGGTTGGTCAGCAGCCGCTTTACACGGATTATCGCGGCGTGAAACTCGGCATGACACCTGCGGAAGTGCGCGCGAAACTCGGCAACCCAGTGCTGAAAGACGAAGAGTTGGACTACTTCGTGATCTCCGACACGGTGAGCGCCCAGGTGGCCTATGATGCGGCTCATAAAGTCAAAGTCATTTCCGTGGACTATTCGGGTGGTGCCGGCGCGCCCGATTGCCGGTCGATCATTGGGGTTGATTTGAAAACCAAAGCAGACGGATCAGCTTACGGGATTGTCAGGTATGAATCGCTTGGCTTCTGGGTGTCATACAGTCGCACCGCCCCGCCGCTGTCAATCGTTACGGTCACGATTCAGAAAATCTGAATCTGGTCTGAGGAGTGAACATGGACGAAAAGTTTTTTACTCGACAGATGTCGAGTGGACGGGCGCGCGTCACGGTAACTTAACTGCGCAGTCTCTGCCGACGCTGGTGGTTGACGCGCCGCCGGAATTCAAAGGGCACGAAGGAACGTGGACGCCTGAGCATTTGTTTGTGGGGGCGGTGAGTTCCTGCTTTATGACGACTTTCATCGCCATTGCCGAGAATTCGAAACTCGACTTTGCAAGTTTCAAAACAACTGCCAGGGGAACGCTGGAAAAAACCGAGGGACAGGGACTGGCGATCACCGAAATCGTCCTTCATCCGACACTTTCAATCAAAAGCGATAACGATTGCGCGCGTGCCGGCCGGATTCTGGAAAAGGCCGAAAAGCATTGTTTGATTGCAAACTCTGCCAAGACCCAGATTCGGCTGGAACCCGAAATCCACGTTGCCGGTGACCTATCGTAGTAGGTTCTTCGTAAGCTAAGTGGCTTGAACGCGGGTTTTTACGAGCGCTGACAGTTTTTGGCAATAATAACGTCGCATATTTGAAACCGACGTAGCACGCAAGCCGTTTATGCTCGTCCTGATTGAGAAAGGATTGGTAATTAGCTCATGCGAACTGCAACCGTGGCAAACGGCAAGCACGTGGGAATTAAGCTGGGTCATCTGGCCGCGAAGGCCTCAGAAGGCAAGATCCTCGCGGAGGATCTGGTGGGGATTGGAAAACGAAAAGCACAGAGAATCATCAGGCGTGGTTATGAAGCCGGCGAAGATTATATCGATGATACGACCTACTACATCAAACATCATCCATGGCAATCCATCGGAGTCGCGCTCGGTATCGGCCTGACCTTGGGATTTTTCAGCGGATTTTTCAGCAGACGCCATTGAATGATGGTTTGCTGAAGTCGTCTCTCAGTTGAAGGGACTGAAACGATCCACGAACTCATACGAAAAACAGGGAGCGCGTCTACTTCATGACTTTTCGGGTGGGTTCGTGGATCTTACTTTGAATTCCAATGGTTGGCGCGAGCTAACGCGCGGCCGAATCGAAGCACACGAGTTTCCGTCGATCACATCAACATCAGCAAAGAGCCTCACGTGCAAACGCTGGCTGTTAAGCTGCGCGAATGTCTTGATCGCGTTGAGCCGTGACCGTCAGATGACGCAACCGTTTCGCGCTGAGGCTACATTCCATCCACTTAATGCTGGCGACGGCGGTCATCGTTCTCAAACGGTTTCTTCAGAATCTTCCCAGCTTTCTTGAAAAACGAGTTGACCTTCGAATCCTTATTCGCATTTTGCGCCGCGGGAGGCGTTACGGTCGAGGCCGGCGGCTTAGGGTGACTCGACACAGAAGATGAACCTGCGGAGGCTTTCTGGTTCGCCGGCGTCGTCTGATTTGTCAGTATTGTCTGATTCGTCGCAGGCTTGGACTCGGCGGTGACTGGGTTTGTAGGTTGAGAAGTTGACGCGGCCTGAATATGGATCGCCGGCGCGGGCGCGGATACTTTCCCATTCGCGGGTGGCGCAGGGTTGTCCGCTCTCTCTTTGGGCTTCACGGAAGCGAACGGATCGCGCGAAGAGTCATCAGATGTTGACGAACCGGCAGAGACAGCCGGCTGAGACGTATCTGATGGGGGCGCGTCGGAATCCTGGTTTGCGTCGGAGATACTTTGGCTCGCTGGCTGGGTTTGCACGGCGGCCGGCGAACTATAAGCGCGCGGCGTAGCGCGATACAAAATCGCCAGCACAGTACCCAGAATTAATGCCGCCAGCAGAGGAATGGTGAATCCGCCCCAGATAGACTTTGGCGGCGTCAATCCGGCAGGCAGTGGTGGCAGAGTCGTTGTAAAGAAGAGCCGCGTGCCGTCCATCTCACAATGGTCCTGCTCGTCTTCATAAAGAAACTCGCACTCAGGGCAGCGTTTCATGGTAGTGCTCCTAAAAATTGATTGGTTTGGGGCGCGGGTTCCGGTGGGTCCGTGACACGTAGCTTACATGAAGGCAGGCAAGGGAGGGAAGAGTTTTGTTACCGATACCGAAAAACCTTGGAAATTGAGGCATTTTGGGGCATGGCCCTGGGTCGGAAGGGCGGCCACTCCAAGTTCGTTTCTGAGCGGGGCCGCTGCCTAAAAAAGAAATCCGGCGTCCTTATTTATTTTAGACGTACCAGTTTATTTTAGACGTACCAGTCGGATTCATTTGTGGTGAGATTTGTCTTTGTGGATGCCAGTACCCCCTAAAGCCGCAATAAGATCGGTAGCTCTGTGTGCCTTGCTGTTAGTGCTTGGCGCCTCGGCGGGTGTCCGCTCAATGCAGCGGCAAGCTCTGCGGTCAATGCAAGCGGGCAAGCACTATCTCTCGTATCACGGTGTGTTCAGTGTATCCGGCTCGCCGGTCCATTACGCCGTCGTTCCTTATCAAGCCGATTCGACCGTGGCTAACCAGCTCGCGCTCAGAACTTTGCTCGTCGCCGCGCTGCACACGCGAGAGAATTCCCAGTAATGGCCCGCGCATCCTGCGCGTGTCCACGGGCGGGCCTTCCCGTGCCACTTTAACCAACAGCCATTTGTGGTAAACTTTCGCTCAGAAAGACGAGAGATGGGAGTTTTACGCTGTTTCTAAATGTCGCTCGGTCTCGTATCCAGGCCCTCGCTTCACCAGAACACGGCTCACGCCTCTTCTTTTCGCCACTTCTCTCCGCGGCATACGGAAAAAGGGACAACGTGCTCTTTTTTGGAGGTCATCATGAGAAAGTTTTTTAGTCGTGCTCTAGTTGCGTTTGCCCTCGTCTTTGCGGTCAGCTTTCCGGTTCTGGCTGACACGATCCGCTTGAAAGACGGCAGCGTGATTCGCGGACAGATCATCAGCTTCAAAAACGAGCAGTTTACGATTCTCGTGGGTGGCGGTTCACGAGGCCGTAAGAGCCAAATCACTGTCTACATGGAAGACGTCGACTCGATCGACTTTGACTCGAACGCGAATTCCGGTAACCGCGGCGACGACAGCGCCAACAATTCGCCGCCGACCTATCAACCTCCCTACCAGCCGCCGGCGAATCAGCCACCTGCGAACCAGACGTCTAACAATCAGCCGAACAATCAACCACCCGCGAATACATCGACCCAGGCGCCGGCAAACAATCCTACCTTCTTTAAGATCAACGTGAAGGTTCGCGGTGATAATGCCAGTAACGGCTGGACCAACAGTGGCTTGGTGGTTCGCCGCGGGCAGCGCCTGAGAATCAACGCCTCGGGCCGCGTGAATCTCGGTGCGGGACGCTTTTCGACGCCGGATGGAGTGATAAATTTACCCGACCGCGACAAGCTGATGCGGAATCAACCGACCGGCGGATTAATCGCCGTGATCGGCGATGACAACGATGACTTTATCTTTATCGGTCATAATCACGACTTTGTCGCGCAGCGCGACGGCGTTTTGTTCCTGGGCGTCAATGAAGGTAATTTAGCCGACAACTCAGGGACTTTCGACGTTGTCATCGAGGCGGAAGCGGCCGGTTCACGTTAGCAGTTTTGAGTGCCGCCTTAGGCGGAATGGAATTCCCGGAACGCCGCCTGAAGGCGGTGCTTCGAACAAAACGCCGCGAAGTTGCCAACTTAGGCCACATCCCCCGCATCACAGGTTTTCAGGCCGCATCCTTCAGCTTGACCACGCTCGCGCGAGCGCCATATAGTCGCCACAGATCGGAATCGGCCTGCCTCGGGATTCTTAGTAAAGGATCGCTTTATGAGTAACACAATGCGTCGCGCTCTCGTCCTGGCTTTGACACTGGTTTCCACTCTCGGGTTGACATCCACATCTTTGGTGATGCCGCAGTCAAGGCGTCAGCCCCCATCGTCCGATCAAAAGAAGAACAAACGGCCCGATCAAACCCAGCAGACCGACGAGCAGAAGCCGGAACCGCTGCCGCCCGACATAATGGGCAAACAGCAGGAGGCGGAAAAAGTCAGCGTCACAACTAACCTCGTCAATGTCGACGCGGTCGTCTACAACAAGAAAACCGGGCAGCCGCAAGTCAACCTGAAGAAGGACAACTTTGCGATTTTTGTCGATGGCGTGAAGAAAGACATCACCAACTTCTCGACGCCGGAGGCGCCCATCACCGTGACGCTGGTGGTTGAATACAGCAAGCTGGCTGAGGTGCTTGGTTACTATGGCAGCAGCGGCATGGAATACGGCCAGATGGAAGTAATCCGCCCCACGGCCATGTTTCTGACGCAGTTCATCCACCCGGAAGACTACGTGTCGGTAATTGCCTATGACATGCGCCCGACCCCCCTGACTGACTTCACAAACGATCCCAACCGCATCCAGCAGGTGATAGCTCTGCTCCTTCACAATCAACCGGCCTTCACCGAAAGCAATCTTTACGATGCTTTGAAATTGACGCTGGTCGGCGGACGAGGTGACTCGGTGGTGCTTGAGGACTCGAAACAGCGCAACATGGATTATTCCGGCATGGTGGCCGTGCCCGGCGGTCGGCGCAAGGCAGTGTTGTTAGTGGCTTCCGGGCTGGACACCTTCAGCAAGATCAATATGGACCAGGCCCGAAAAATTGTGCAGAACTCGGGCATCCCAATCTACATCATCGGCACCGGCCAGCTGTTTGTTAAAAAATATGGCGACTATATGGATCCGGGTCGAGGATCCAACATTCGCGGCATTCCCATCGATCGCATGACCTTCCTGCAGGCTGACAACACGATGAAGACTTTCGCCAAGGAAAGTGGCGGCATGTTCTTCCCGGTAACTTTCGAAGGTGAGCTGCCTGACGTGCTTGGTTCAATCAACGCGCTGCTGCGCAGCCAGTACAGCCTCGGTTTCAAACCGGATGACGTAGCAGACGGCAAGTCGCACAAAATCGTCGTCAGGGTCGATGTCGACGGCGACGGCGCGTACGACGACAAGGCTTATGTCGTGCATGCGCGCGAAATCTACAATGCGCCAAAGCCTGATGCCGGCAGCAACGGTAAAACTGGCGGCAAAAACTAGTCGGCTAAGAGCAACGAGCAAGGAGCAAAGCGTAGAGAGCGTTCCGCAGAGCTCGCTCTTGCAGCTTACCCCTTTGCCCTTTGCTCTTTGCGCTTTGCTCTTGCCGGTGTAAAGTAAAGACTGTCTTTCCTTAACAAACTCCCCCGCTTTGCGAAACTAGTCGGAGGTCAGAACTGATGTCGACTGAAAGCATCAGCCCTTCAGAAGCAGCTGCTGCGATCGAATATCCCGATCGAGTTGGGTTCAAACCGGACAATCCGTATCTAGCGACGTTTCACCCATATATTCCCGCGAGTGTGACGCTGCCGGAGTTGACGGTAATGCCCCTGATCATGGGCACGATCCTGGGCATGATTTTCGGCGCGTCCTCGCTGTATCTGGTGCTCAAGACCGGGTTGACCGTCAGCGCTTCAATCCCGGTGGCGGTTATCTCAATCACGCTCTTCAGGGCGCTCTCGAAGATCGGTTTGCGAAATGCGAACATCCTCGAGAACAACATCGTCCAGACTGCCGGCTCGGCCGGAGAATCAATCGCATTCGGGGTCGGCGTCACCATGCCTGCGATCATGATTCTTGGCTTTGACCTGGAATTCACGCGAGTGATGCTGGTGGCGATATTAGGCGGCCTGTTAGGCATCCTGATGATGATTCCGCTGCGCCGCGCTTTGATTGTGGCCCAACATGGGTATCTAAAGTACCCGGAAGGAACTGCGTGTGCGGAAGTTCTGAAAGCCGGCGCCGATGACACATCGCGCGCGGCGGCGCACGCCCAAGCCGGCGTAAGTGTGTCGGAAGTTCGCGCCTTACCAATCTTTACGGGCCTGGGGATCGGTTTCATTTACAAAGTCGCCATGGACGCCTTCAAGGCGTGGAAAGATACGCCCGAAAAAGTTTTCGGCGGCGCCTTCACTGGCGGTTCCTTTGCTGCGGAAATCAATCCCGCATTGTTAGGCGTCGGATACATCATTGGGCCGCGGATAGCGTCGATCATGTGCGCGGGCGGTGTGCTGGCTTACCTGGTGCTGATACCCGCGATCAAATTCTTTGGCAGCGGAATTCAGGGGACATTGCCGCCGGGAACGCAACCGATCTCGCAGATGAGTCCCAACGCCATTCGCGGCGCTTACGTGCTTTACATCGGAGCGGGAGCTGTGGCGGCGGGCGGCATCATCAGTCTGTTTCGATCTCTGCCAACAATCTGGAGCGGCTTGAAGGGCGGTATTGCCGATTTGCGTGGCGGCCAGGCAGCGCGAGCCGGTCTCGTACGAACGGACCAGGACCTTTCGATGAAGTTTGTGCTGGGCGGGATCTTTGTGCTGCTGGCGCTGATCGTGCTTTTCCCGCAGTTGGGTCTGCAATGGAATATCCTGGGCGCGATTCTGATTGTTGCTTTTGGATTCCTCTTCGTCACGGTTTCATCGCGACTCACCGGTGAGATTGGTTCATCATCGAATCCCATTTCAGGAATGACGGTGGCGACATTATTGCTGACCTGTCTGATTTTTCTGATTGTGGGATGGACAGGTTCTCCCTATTACGTTACCGCGCTCTCGATCGGGGGCATTGTCTGCATTGCCGCGTCAAATGGCGGGACCACTTCACAGGATCTGAAAACGGGATTTCTGGTCGGCTCGACTCCCAAGCACCAGCAGACGGCGATTCTGGTCGGCGCGCTGGCGTCAGCGGTGGTGCTGGGGCCGATTCTACTGAAGCTGAACACGGCGGGCACGGTGTATGTGCCGGTATCTGATCCGACGGTGGCGCAGGCCGCGAACTTTAAAGTCGACACGGCGCAGTTGTCGTCGCTGAAGACTGAAACGGTGCAAGGTCCGCAAGGTGTTAATGACCAAAAGGCGTATCGCGTTTACTACAAGAGCGACGCCGAGGGTGGCAACGCCGCCAAATATCTGGTTGACGACAGCGGCGCGCCGGTTTATCTGGCTGACCCGGCGATTAACGGCACGCATAAGGCGCGTCCCGACGGCACGACGGTAACCAAGTTCGACGCGCCCAAGGCTGTCCTGATGAGTTACATCATCAAAGGCATCCTCAGTCACAAGCTGCCGTGGACGCTCGTGCTCTTGGGAGTCATGATTGCCATCGTCCTGGAAATGTCGGGTATTCCCTCGCTGGCTTTCGCCGTGGGCGTTTACCTGCCGCTGGCTTCGTCCAGTCCCATCTTCATCGGCGGGATGGTTCGCTGGCTGGTTGACAAGTACGTGCGCAAAAAGTTCGCGCGGCAGAATCTGACTGAAGAGCAACTGGTGGCCGAAGGCGATAAGAGTCCCGGCGTCCTGATGGCCTCAGGTTATATCGCCGGCGGCGCGCTGGCCGGAATCATTTTCGCTTTCCTGAATGGCTTGCCGAGTTTGTCCGACTTCAATGAGCGAATCGAACAGTGGGCCGGATCGCGCAATCCGTTCTACCA
>JBKPEE010000245.1:0-17166 GCA_046728235.1 Acidobacteriota bacterium | reverse complement strand
CGCTATAGGTCGTCAGATTAGGCAGCAGGTAATACAAGGCGCGAAACAGGACGCGGGCTGCTGAACTCGAACTCGTGTTGGCGAGTCCCTTGAGATCAGCACTGAAGTGACCAATAAGAAAAACAAAAAAGGTGAGGAGTGCAGAGAGCGCGGGCGACGAGAATGTCGAAAACAAGAGCGCCACCCCGGTCATGATGGTCAATTCAAAATAGATCAGCAGAATGGACGGCCAGATTCTTATCGCCAGTGGGTCCCAACCACGGCGGATATAAATCAGCGCCAGCGATACACCGATCCCCATGACCGCGACGTTGACCGCCAGGGTCAGGCAAAGACCCAGAAACTTTCCGACGAGGAATTGCCCGCGGCCGATGGGTTTTGTCAGAATCGCATACAATGTGCGGCGTTCGATCTCTTTATAGACCAGTCCGACACCGACAAAGATCGCGATAAAAACTCCGAACAGCAGCATCGCGCTAAGACCGAGGTCGATAATGATCTTGGTCTCCTGGCCCGCTGAGAGTTCGCCCAGGAAGATCGCGCCGCCGGTCAGCAACAGAACGAACAAGACCAGGTTGTACAACACGCGATCGCGGACAGCTTCGCGAAACGCGTTGCGCGCAATCGCGAGCGTGCGGCGAACACCTAAACCGAAAGAATTGTTTGAGATTTCGCCGGCGTGCGGCGCGGTGTGCTGATTCTGTTGGGTCGCGTCAGTTGGCGCTGAGCTCATAGTCCGACGTTGGGCGGTCGCGAATCGTACCAAATATAAGAACCGATCCAATTAAAGTCCAACTAATAATGCTAATGAGGTTGGCGATAGTCGTGCGCGGAGGTTCCCGAAACTCGAGTTGTACCGTAACCGCCGGCGCCGGCAGGGTCACCAATAGCGCTCCGTCCTCGCCGGCGCGGGTTGGCAGCGATTGACCATTCGCCGTTGCTTTCCAATGCGGATAATAAAACGTCGCTATGCGCGCGTCGCCTGGGACTCCGGCTGCAACGGCAAACGTTCGCTTCGTATCATTCCATTCGATCACGCGCGTGCCCCGCGATCCGGCGTCTATTTTTCCGTTGGTTGAAGGCGGCGTGCACTTCTCATACGAAGGTTTGCCGTGCCCTGACGCAGCTGCCCACACGGGTAACCACTGAATGATCCCGGGCGCTTCTTTCAGTGGCGAGACGATCTGTTCGAAGTGGGCCTTCGAAAGGTAGGTTGCGCCGCGCACAGTCTGGGTTACTGAAAAAGTGACCCCGATGAGCACACACCCACACATGGCGATCGCGATTGGTCGCAGATGATTTCGCAACCGGGCGCGCCAGAACGGAACCGCCGCGGCCATCAATACCGGTGCTATTACCGAAGTGACCGCGAGCCATCGAAACGGATGTTGCGCCATGCGCAGGTATGGCAGTGCCGCCCACACAGGCTTGCTGATAACCGTCGTCATGGCAAACGAGAAAAGTAATAACCCGCACAGGGCAATCAACGGACGTTCGTGTTTGGCGCGGAAACTCTTCAACGGTGGAATGGCTGCGGGCAGGCACATTAAGACTGTGGCGATCGCCAGCAAGCCCATCCACCAGATGGTTTCCTGCTTCGCCGCCGAAAAAGTCGAGAAGACAAAGTTATGCGAATAGTCCAGCAAAGGATCCGGGTTGCTGCCATCGGCGACAATCCACTTCATCTCTGCAACCATGGTCACCCAGTAGAACGAACTTGCCCCCAGGCCGATTAAGACAGCCAGCGTGAGTTTGATCAGGATGGTGACAACAGTACCGCTACTGCGCCACTTCTCATTCTTTGCTGTCACGAGATACGGATTACCACTTAAGAGGCTAATAGCCGCATAAAGCAACAAAGTGATCGATCCAAAAACCGCAAGCGGCAAATGGCTCAGGACCAATGCGGCGTAAGCCACGGCCAAACCGGCCATATCTCGCCAACGGTTTTGATCGCAAACTCGTTTCGTGAACGCCAGCGCAAAGAGCAGCGCCGCGCCCGCGGCAAACTCAGCCAATTGCGCCGCTTGGTAGAATTCCGCGAGGTGATAAGGCATCAACGCGTAGAATAAAGCGGCGGCGATTGCCAGGTTTTGCGGAACGTAGCAACGTGCCCAGAAGTACGCGCCCAAACTTCCGACGGCAGAAACGATGGTGATTGCCAGCAAACTACCCGCGTACCAGTTGCCGGCCATAAACCTTCCCGCCGCCAGCAGGTAATAAAGCGCCGGCGGATAAAACCTCACGACCACGTCGCCGTACCCAAAGTTAGGTGAAGCGAAGAAACTCGGATACAGGTCACCATGACGCAACGCCTCGTAAAAAGGAATCGCGAAGTGATAGTGGTTCGCGAGGTCGTTGTTATTCGGCATGCCGAACAGGATCGCCGGCAACACGATCACTGCGCCTGCCAGGCTCGCCAGCAGCGGCGGTGCGATTCGTCTGAATGAGGCGGACATTAGCTTGTGGAACTCAATCCCTTTGAAAGGCGCCGCCATGGGCCGAGAAAAAGCCCCGCGACACAAGCCCAGCCAATTGCTGTTAGCACGGCCGCATACCTGGTCCGCGCCGGCTCGCGGAATGCGAGAGTAATATCGGCAGCTTGAGGCGGGAGCGAAATCATCAGCGCGCCTTCGTTGTCCGGACGGGTCCGCAGCAGCTGGCCGCCGGCGGTGGCGATCCAATGCGGATAAAAAAACGTGCGCACGCGCGCTTCCTTTGCGTCGCCGGCCTCGACATGAAAGACGCGTTTTTCCGGGGCCCAACTCTCGATTTTAATATGGCGATCGCCGGCTTCTGCTGCGACACTCATTTCCGGTCGTGCGTGGGCCCACACGGGCATCCATTGATAGACACTCACGGTGCCCGGGATCGAATCTAACAACTGTTGAAATTGCGCGGGAGTAAGCCACCTTGCTTCACGAATGATTTGGCCCATCGAAAACGCCAGCGAGACAGCAATGGTTCCGCAAGCGAGAATAAACAGAGGGCGCTTTCGCGTATTTACCAGCCTGCTCCAAAACGGCACGGCCAACGCCAGCAACAGCGGGCCGGCCAACGACGTAATCACAAACCAGCGCCAGGGAAACTGCGTTTCCTGTAAAGGATGGATCAGGCTCCAGATGGGTCGCGATAACGGCGTGGCCATAAACAGGCTGAGCACCAAGAGCAACACCAAAGCTGCCAGCGAACCGGCGAGGGATGCGTGTTCAGAAATCTTTGAGAAATGAGCGCGTGCCGTCCTGGTGATCAAAATGGCCGCGGGCCAGAACATCGCCAGCATTGAGGCCAGCAGAATATTCATCCACCACACATTGACGTGCTCTGGCGACAGCGTCGAGAGAACAAAATTGTCGCGATACCCCATGCCGGGATCAGGGTTCACATTGTCCGCGCGAATCCAATTGAGCTCAGCTATCATCGTCACCCAATAACACGCGCTGGCGGCCAGCCCGAGTACAATCGAACCGGCAAATGCGGCGATAGTGGCCGGGAGCTTCTTTTTGTCGGCACGCAAAAGGCAATAGAACGTGAGGGCAAGCGAACCAATCACTGCCAGTGGCAGATGCGTCAAAACGAGGAGCGCGTAGACTGTCGCCAGTCCGGCGATGTCGCGCGCGCGCCGGTGCCGGCAGACTCTCTCGGTGAACAGAAAGGCAAACGGCAGAATGGCGGCTTCCGCGAACTCGGCCAACAATAGCGCCTGGTACAACTCGTTCACGTGATACGGAGCGACGGCATAGAATATCGCGGCCCACATGGCGCTGACGCTCGCGGTGAATTCGCGCGCCCAAAGATACATGCCGAGAGCGCCGATCATAGACAGTCCGCCAAACGTCGAAACAGTCGCGACATACCAGTTGCCGCTGATCGCTCTGGCGGCCGCTAGCAGGTAATAGAGTGCCGGTGGGTAGAAACGAAAACTCGCGTCGCCAAATCCGTGGTTCGATTCAGCCAGCCAACCGGGATACAAGTGGCCGGCGCGCAGTCCATCATAGAAAGGCAGCGCAAACCGAAAGTGGTTCGAAAGGTCGAGCGCCGACGGGACTCCCCAAAACATCATCGGGACTACCACTGCGAAGGCCACCGCAGCCAACGCTATGACATGAAGCGTCTCAGGTGAAAATGAGGACGCCAGACTCTTTTTCTGTGGCAGGGTGAGCGAAGACGAATTCATCAGAAAAGGTGCTTTTCAAGAAAATTGCGGAGGCGGAGCAATAACTCCAACCTCCGCGACGCATGCAGATATCGATGAAGGCAGCCTTAGTTGCCCAGGGGTGGCATGGCTTGTTCTGCCGCCATGTTGGCCGGGGGCGCAGAGAGATTATTGTCTCCGCGCAAAACGCCGTCATCACTAATTCCAAATCTTCTGGAGCCGGTCTGACTGATTCCGGAGGTAACTAACGGATAAGCATAGGCCCAATATTGTTGGGAAGGTCCAACTGCCTCTGGAGTTGCCACAAACGTGTATCCGCTCTTGCTGCCGGTTGATAGAACCTGATCGGTCAAAACCTTTGCGCCGAGCGTCGGCAAGTCGGCAAAGTTGCCGTTGCCGTAGGTGAACTTGTATGCATGCTCACACGAACTTATCGTGCGCATGGATTGTTGTGCGGATCCTTCATTGGCTGCTCGCCGGCTGGCCAGCAGGTTTGGTATGGCTATCGAAGCGATGATCCCAAGGATGGTAACCACGATGAGTAGCTCGATTAATGAGAAGCCATCAGGGCTTTGGCGTCGCATTGTATTTCTCCCGTTTGCGTAACCGCTACGGTCGCCCGATCACGTTTCGATTCAACTCATAAGACCGTTCATGATGCGAGGTTTCAGTTGAGCGAGAGTAGGTTTGGTTATAAGAAAAAGGGGGGTGGGAGCCCCCCTCAAACTAAAGTTGAGTGGAGTTGGTCTTAGTTGCCAACCGGGTTAAAGCCCGCAACCGTGCAGTCAGTCGGAACGGTTCCGCTGGCCGTGGCATTGGCTCTCAGCACGCCTGTCGCATCGATACAAAAATCGCGTGTACCGGTAGCTGTCACACCGCTGGTAACCAGGGGGGTCGCGCCAATCGTGAAGTCCGTAGGCGAAAGCGCCGGCACGGCGCCATTCGTGAAACTATAGCCGCTCTTACCGGCAGCACCACCAAGCACGCTGTCGACCAGCTGCTGCGCGACCAAACTGTCAACCGGACCGTACTGGCCGTTACCGGCGGTGGCGCGGAAAGTGGCTTCAGCACTGGCCATGGTGCGCAGTGACTGTTGCGCCGAACCTTCGTTAGCAGCGCGACGCGAGGCGAGCAGGTTAGGGATAGCGATCGCCGCGATAATACCAATGATCGCCACAACGATGAGCAACTCGATCAACGAGAAGCCCTTCTGATTCTTATTCATCATCTTTCTTTTTGCTCCTTAAGAGATAAGCTGGTTTTGTTTGTCTTCGCGCCACCGGCTTTGTCTCATTCTGACCGCAACCGCAGCGCGCGATTTGTCGCAGTCGCACCCTCAAGCCCTGTGCCAGAATCATTGGTGCATTAGTAAGCGTCTAAAAGCTTCGGAAAGCTGAGGTTTTTGATTGATTGCGGCGTGCGCAAATGATCAAGCAGGCGGTGACAATCAACCGAATCTGACAATTAGTGTCAGCCACCCGGTGACGGGTTTTGTCAAAGCGGTGAGGCTATGGAGCTGATTACTTTCGTTCGCCGGCGCTGGCCGCCTGGCCCGACCCTTCGCCGCGATCGTCCTGATCGTCCGAGCGCCGGCGAGGGTAAGGATCAGCCGAGCGGCGCCGGGGAGTATTCTCTGAAGTGCGGCGCTCATCTCGCATCTGCGCAGTCAGACTGCGGATGCCGTGCTTATCAAGCAGATGGCGCAGCGATCGCACCGACATGCGCAACAATTCAGCAGCGTTTGTCTGATTGCCGTCAGTGCGCCTTAATGCTTCGAGCACGTAGGTCTTTTCAAGCTGATCGAGATGGGCAGTGAGATTGATTCCATCGTCCGGTAGTTGCAGGTCAGAGCTGATGCGTGTCTGGCTGAAGTTGGTGATCTGTTCCGGCAGCCGCTCAGGTTGAATCATTTCTGTGCGCTCGAGCGCCACCGCGCGTTCGATGGTATGTTCAAGTTCGCGGACATTCCCGGGCCAGGAATACGCTTCGAGCAAGCGCATGGCTGCGCCGCTAATTGAAATAGTGCGGCCGGTCTGAGCGCAGTACTTCGCAATGAAATGTTCGGCGAGTTCGGCAATGTCCGATCCGCGCTCGCGCAACGGCGGGAGTTCCATCGGAATTACCGAGACGCGGTAAAACAAGTCTTCCCGGAACGATCCGTCCTTGACCATCGCCGAAAGATCGCGATTGGTCGCGGCGATCACTCGCGTGTTGACTTCCATTTCTTCGTGCGCGCCGACGGGCCGCACCTTTCGCTCCTGTAGCACACGCAAAAGCTTCACCTGCATGGCGGCCGACATCTCGCCGATTTCATCCAGAAAGATAGTTCCCTGCTCCGCCGCCTCGAACAGTCCTTTCCGGTTGGCAGTCGCGCCAGTGAAAGAGCCTTTGACGTACCCGAACAACTCGGACTCGAGGAGCGTCTCAGTGAACGCGCCACAGTTCACGGACACGAATGGTTTTTGCGCGCGCGGGCTCAGGTCATGAATTGCCCGCGCCACCAACTCCTTGCCGGTACCGGATTCTCCGGTGATGAGCACGGTCGATTGCACTTGCGCCACTGTCTCGATCATCTGGTAGACGGACTGCATTCGATCGGAACGACCGATGATGTTGCCGAGTTGCGCGCGTGCGCGCTGCCCCTTAATCAGCGCCTCGTTTTCAACTTGCAGCGCCTGTTTTTCGCGCACGATCGAAATCTTTTGCAGCGCGCGGGCGACCTTTTCCTTCAGCAGGTTGTTGTCGAAAGGCTTGGGAACAAAATCGAAGGCGCCGAGCAGGAACGCTTCATGCGCAGTCTGCTCGTTAGCGAAGGCCGTCATCATGATCACTTCGACTTCGGGATGCAGATCGCGAGCAGCGCGCAACAGATCAATGCCGTCCATGTCCGGCATCTTGACGTCCGAGATGATGACGTCGGCGCGTTCTTCGCGCAGCATGGCCATCGCCTTGCGGCCATTTTCGGCCACCCGGATGGCGTGACCATCACGCTGAAACAGGTGCGTCAGGAACTGACGCATGCTGAGCTCGTCGTCGACTATGAGAAGACTAGCCATGGATCAGAGAAAACCTATTTGACATTTGAGATTTGACATTTGAGATTTGACATTTCTCATTTGCTATTCGTTCTTGCGCGAGCTGTTCTCAACGTCGTGGCGAAGATCTTAGACGGTTCGGAATTCTCCTCGATGATATCAACCAAGAGCTCTCCTCTCAAAAGCTAGCTCCGCTTTATAATACGCAACCAGATCAGCGTCTCGTTAAGCTCCTTCAAAACGACGCGAACTTTATGAATGAAATCATTGGAACTCTCTGCACCTCGGGCTTCGCCGTAATTAGGTGCCGGAGAGGTGCCAGATCGAAGGATTTGTCCAGCGATGTGACGTCCGGCAGCTGTCTTAGGCAGTCTCGCGGCTAGCTCAATAATACGAACAGCGAACTCAATTAGACGCTCTTCCAGAACATCCGCCTGGGACTTCTCGGAAGCTCTCGCTGTTGCAGTTGCCGATTTCATTGTGTTCTACCTAATTGGAGCGGATCAGTTGCGTTGGTTAAACAAAAAATGAGAAATGCCAAATCTAAAATGTCAAATAACCTTTTTACCTGCTGACTGGTAGCTCAACCGTGATTACGGTTCCTTCTCCCCGGCGACTGCGCACGTTGATTGTACCATTATGGTCGCGGATAATTTGATAAACGATCGATAGCCCCAGCCCTGTTCCCCCTGTCGTAGAGGTGAACGGTTCAAACAGGTGCTCCACCTGTTCCGGCGTCATTCCCCGGCCGTCGTCAGCGAAAGTAATCCGCAAACGATTATCGCCGGCTTCCTGGAGCGAGACGCGAAACGTCCCGCCTTCGGGCATCGCCGTCAAAGCATTACGCGCAATGTTCCAACACACCTGCTTCAACTGTTCCGGATCGCCCGAAACGATCGCCGGTCGATCCGGCAAGTCGTCCCGGAGAATGTGGCCGTCGACGATCTCGTTGCTGTTACGCAAGAGTTTGAAGGTCTCGCTGATCACGGCATTGATGTCGACGTTTTTCAGTTCGGCCGGACGTGGCCGCGCATAATTCAGATAATCGGCGACAATTTTGTTCAACCGATCAGACTCGCGCAGGATGATCTCCATCAATTGCGCCTGTTCGGTCTCGCCCTCCATCTCGGCCCGGAGCATCTGAATCGAGCCGCGCATCGCCGCCAGAGGATTTCTGATCTCATGAGCAATCGATGCCGCCATGCGACCGACTGCGGCCATGCGATCCTGACGGCGCGAAGTCTCTTCGAGCGCGCGCACGTCGGTGAGATCCTGAAAGGTAATCACCATGCCGCTGGTCTCGCCGCCTTCCGCAAACAGCGGGGCAATGGTAAAGCCGAGTCGCAACGCCAAACCGTTGGGCGTCAGACAGTCTGCCTGAAAGCGGGGACTGATCTTACCCGTGGCCGCGGCGTTCATCGAATCAACAATCTGCCGCGACATGTCTCCAAAGAACATTGAGGCGTCGAGGCCCCGGACTTCCGGGGCTTTGTAACCGGTGATTTCTTCAGCCGCGGCGTTGAAGGTGTAGATGCGACCCTGCAAGTCAGTGGTGATCACGCCCGATCGAATAGATTCAACGATGCGTTCGTGCAGTGCGCGCAAATCGGCGAGCGAACGAGTCGCGGCCGCCAGTTGCACATCTGACGTGGACTGACTGTGGGCCAACTTGGCTGCCAGCAATCCGACCACCAGAAATGAAATGTCTGACAGCCCGACCGTCTGGATCGTGTTGGCGAGTGTTTCGCTGCTCACGCCGTGACGGCTGATGACATACAACGCGCACGTGTTGAAGGCCGCGGCGCTGCCGATCGAAGTAATCAACGCGCCGCGCGGGCCGAGGAACAAACTCGCAACTGAGATGATAACGATGTAAAGCGCGGCGTATGGCGAATTGACGTTGCCGCTGTTCCAGACCAGCCAGGTCACCAGCAACACATCGAGCATAATCTGAAGCCGCGCCTGGGCGAGAAAGTTTTTCCACACGAGCGCGGTCAGACTGTAGACGAGCGTTACGCCGGCTACGGTGAGGATTAATGGCGTGGCGGCGCCGGTTGAATTGATTGAACCAAAGGGCTGAGCACTGGACTTCCAGACAATCGCCAGTAGCAGCAGCAGAACTGAGGTCACCGCGCGGCCCGCAATCAGCCACCAGAGTCGGCGGCCCAAAGGCGATTGCGAAGGCGGCATGAGACTCTCGGCTGCCATGTGAGAAAGCCTACCATAAAAAGCGCGGCCAAACCCTGCGACCGTTTAAGCCAACTTATCGATGGTGTCGGACGGGAAACGTGCAGTGTTAGACTGTCACGGCTGTGGGTCAGTTTGCCTCTTTCATTCACCGTGCCTTTAGCCCGGTGTCCGAGGCACGCCACACGAAGTCAAGGAAATCGTTTAAACGGTTTGCGATTTTCGGAGCGAAAGAATTGTCGTCGCGCTAAAGCGGCGGCGTGAATGAGAATTTTCTCAGACTGACCCCGCTGCCGGTTGGACTCTTGGATTGACAAAAACCCTGGACGCCCCTGACCTAATACTTAAGAGCTTTCTATGATTGCAAGATCGACGCTGATTCTCCTGATCCTAATTCTGGTTCACGCTGGCTTTTCTCAGAAACAGAGCGAGCGCATGATCAATCGTCACGCGCTGGTTGAAATGGAGCACCAGTTTGCGAGCGAGGCGGCGACGAAAGGGACCCGCGATGCGTTTCTTGAGTTCCTCGCCGATGACGGAATCGTTTTCCAGCCCGGCCCGGTTAACGGCAAGAAGTTTTGGAGTGAACGGGCGCCGGCGAAGGGGTTACTCAGCTGGCAACCTGCTTTTGCCGATGTCTCGCGCGCGGGCGATCTCGGCTACACCACCGGACCATGGGAGTACCGGCCAAAAGGTCCCCAGGATCAGCCGGTCGCCTTCGGCCAGTACTTCACGATCTGGAAAAAGCAACGCAACGGCGCCTGGAAAGCGGTGCTCGACCGCGGCGTCTCGACCGAGAAATCATATCCGGCCCGGGTGGTCCAATTTCCGCTGCACGACGAATCATCGACCGGTGAAACAAATTATGATGTCGCGCGCGGTAAGACGTCGCTACTTAAGCTGGAAGAGGAGTTTGCCGCGCTCTCAGTCAGCAAAGGCGCATCGGCCGCTTTCGACTCTTACCTTGCAGATGATGCGAGGATACTCAGGCCAAACGTGGCGCCGGCAATCGATAAAAACAATGCGATGGTGCTCATATCCGGAAGCGCAGGAACGCTCATCTGCAAAGCAGTAATGGCAGACGTGTCTGCGTCCGGAGACATGGGTTACACCTACGGCGCATTTGAATTAAAAAACCACGAGATCCTGCTTGAGCACGGCAGCTACGTAAGAGTTTGGAAAAAACACGGCCGAGAGTGGCGAGTGGTGATGGATGTGATGAGTCCCGATCCTCAAAAGTGACAGTCGACTGGAGCGCAACCGTCGCGGTTGCTGTCTCTCGCGCTTCGCGCTCATTGCAAGCGACACACTTGCGCTCCAATCGGTTGCAGAACCTTTCGGCGTCACGAAGTCTATTACTGCCCTTCCCAATCTGCTCGCGCGATGACCTTGATGGGGGGCAACTGCTTGGCAGCTAATGCCGAGTTCAGGCCGGTCATCTCCTTTGCCAGCCACGTGTCAAAGTCTTTCGCGATGTCCTGAAGTTCACGTTCGATGGCCGCTGTGCGCATGACCTGTGTCTGCGTCGGTCTGCCTTCATAACCAATCACGTTACCGTAAAGCTCAGTCAGATACTCCCGCAGACGCTGCTCGCCGGTAATTGCGCCTCCTTCTTTGGTCGCCACAATCTTCTTGCGCAGCTCATCGACTTGCTGCGAAGCAGTCTGCAAACGCGTCCCCAGCGGATCGTTTGCGGGCAACTTTGCCGCGTCCGCATCCAACGCCAGGCGCACACCGTTGATGCGATCGACAGCGAAGCTCATGTCGCCAAGCAGGCTGTATAGCTTCATCGCGAGATCGAACTGTTCTTTGCGATCTGCGACCGTGTATTTTGATCGAGGATCGGACATGACCACGAGTTGCGTCTCATAGACATTCTTGTCCTTTGTCATGCGCACCGTGTACGTGCCGGGCAAGACCCGGGGACCTATCGACGCGCCAAAATCGGCGCTCGCCGCAGTCGGCACACGAGGCGCCTTCAGACGCATGGACCACGTCGCGCGATTCAATCCGCGGCGCATGCTGCCGGGAACCGTGCTTAGAACCTTTCCCTTCGAATCCAGAATCTCGATCTTAAGATCACCGAAGATGTGTCGCTTCTGTTGGTAGTAAGTGATTACTGCTTCATCCGTCGGATTGTCACCGACAAACACCGCATCGCCGCCGGGCCAGCCGCCGTTCGCTGGCATTTGCTGCACCGTGGCACGAGCTTCAATAAACGCCGCCTCTTTTGCCAGGAGCTCCGGCCGCAACGCCCGGAGCGGCGTGAGGTCGTCGATGATCCAAATTCCCCGCCCGTGAGTGGCGATCACCAGGTCCTTATCGCGCGGGTGAATTGCCAGGTCGCGCACCGCAACGTTGGGAAAATCGCCGCCCTTGTACTGGGCCCACTGCCGGCCGCCATCGAGTGATACCCAGAGGCCAAATTCAGTACCCACGAAAAGTAAATCCTTATTGACCAAATCTTCTTTGACGACGTGCGCATAACCGTGCACATTGCTGACCGGCGCGACAATCTGGGTCCACGTTTGACCGTAATCATTCGTCTTGTAGACGTATGGCCTCATGTCGCCAAACGTGTGCAGATCGAAAGTCGCGTAGGCGGTGCCTTCGCTGAAATGACCGGCGTCGATTGAAGTGACCCATGCGTTCTTCGGCAGGTCTTTGATATTGGCGACGACATTCTTCCAGGTCTTGCCGCCATCGCGGGTCACCTGGACGTTGCCGTCATCGGTTCCCACCCAAATCAGATTGGGATTCTTTGGCGATTCACAAATCGAAAAGATGGTCGTATGCATTTCCGCAGAGGAGTTATCGACCGTGATCCCGCCTGACTGTTCCTGCTTCTGCTTGTCAGGATCGTTGGTGGTCAGGTCAGGCGAGATGCGCTCCCACGTCTGCCCGTGATCGCGCGAGCGAAACAGAAATTGCGCCCCGATGTAAATGGTGCCGTTTTGTGTGGGACTAACATGGATCGGTGTGTTCCAGTTGTAGCGCAGCTTCCCTTCTTTGTAATTCGGCAACGGCTGAATGCTGCGCGATTCGTGGGTCTTACGATTGACGCGACCGATGTAACCACCCTGCGATTCGGCATAGACGTAATCGGGATCCGAAAGGTCGGCAAATACCCAGAAGCCGTCACCGCCGTAAACGTTCTCCCAACGGTCATTGGTGATACCGCCGGGATAAGCCGAGTCCCCAACCCATGAACTATTGTCCTGTAACCCCCCGTAAACGTGATATGGACGGTCCATATCGAGGCTGACATGATAGAACTGCGAGACCGGCAGGTTGTTCGCTTTCCACCAGCGATTGCCGCCATCAAATGAATACCAAAGCCCGCCGTCATCACCGGTAATCAAATGATCGGTGTTGTTGGGATTAATCCAGACGTCGTGAAAGTCTCCATGGGCGCCGCCCGAGATAACGCTGAAGCTCTCGCCACCATCACTACTGGCGATCAGCGATCCGTCAGGTTTGTAGATCTTGTTCTCGTCTTTGGGATCGACTATCAGGTTCGCGAAATAGAATGGCCGCCAGATCATGTTCTGACTGCGATCGAGATGGCGCCACGTCTTCCCGCTGTCGTCCGAAACGTAAAGCCCGTCCTTCGGAATCTCAGCTTCAATGAATGCATAAACCCTGGTTGGTTTCGAGGGAGCGACAGCCACGGCGATTCTTCCCCATGGTTTCGTTGGCAGGCCTGCGGCCGATTTGTCGTCGAGAGACGTCCACGTAGATCCGCCATCGGTACTTTTGAAAAGACCGCTGCCGCTGAAGGCGTCTGGTCCATCGCCGCCCGAGCGAAAGGTCCATCCCCTGCGGCGAAAATCCCACATGCCCGCGTAAATCGTGCGCGGGTTGTGGCGGTCCATCGACATCATCGAACATCCAGTCGACAGGTTCGCGCCGGAGAGCACCCTTGTCCACGTCTTTCCGCCGTCAGTCGTCTTATAAACGCCCCGCTCATCGCTGTCACTCCATAATTTTCCGGGCGCACAAACATAAACTGTGTCATCTGAGTTTGGATCGACCAGGATCTTCGCGATGCGTTCGGAGTTCTTCAAACCCATGTTCGTCCAGGTTTCGCCCCCATCCGTCGATTTGTAAACGCCGTCGCCAATCGAAGTGCTGTTACGTGTCCAGGCTTCACCGCTGCCGACCCAGACGATCTTCGGATTCTTTGGATCGATGCTGATTGCGCCGATTGATTGGACTGGCTGTTTGTCGAATACAGGTTTGAAAGTCGTGCCACCATTTAGCGACTTCCAGACACCGCCGCTGGCTGACCCGACGAAGATCGTCAGCCGCTGGCCTTCCTGCAGAGCATCGACGGCCGCGATACGACCGCTCATGGTCGCTGATCCAATGTTGCGCGCTCTCAATCCTGAGATGGTTTCCGAATCAAATTTGACTGGTGTTTGGGCGACGGTGGCTCCGCATATGGAAACAATCAGAATTGCGGCAAAGATTGTTATGGGGTTACGGGAACGGGTCATAAGATTATTCCTCTTCGCTATTCGCTGCTCCTGCAGCGCTGACCTTTGAGAACCTGGTCTTACAACTGTTTGCTAAGGGTTCGCTGCCGGTTTGACATTCGGCATCGTGAAGCGCGAGTCATCGATGGCCACGTTCGCTTCAATCTTGTCATAGACGTATTTCGATTTGTCCTGCGGGTGCCCTTTTGGATTACTCTCGATCGAATAAGGCAGGTACCATCCATTGACGAGCTTATAATTACCTAACGCCGCCTCGTATTCGCGCTCTTCGCCACGCACTATTCGTTTCATATCAATCTTGATCGGCATGTAATAGTCCGTGTCGAGGTAATAGGTGTAGAGATCGCCGTTCGACTTCGTGATTTTCAGTTTGTAGATGTCGGTGCCCTCGAACTTATCCATGCCGGCAAATTCGACCCTATTGCCCTTGCGCTTGTAATCAACCAGCGGGCCATCGAAATCTGCATCCTCGACAATCTCTTTCATTTCTTCCTCGCCCAGCGCCTCCGGATCCTTCTTGCCATTCCACGGTTCAATCTTCCAACCAGTCTTTCCGTCGAAAGCATTGACACCGGTCATTCCCTGCAGCTGGAACTCTTCCCGCACGGAAGCGTCGCGTTTGTTCTCTTGCACGATTGCGGCTTCAAATCCACCGCTGCCGATGAACTTACCAGTGCGGCGCAAGCTCTTAACAGCCTGAATCTTGTCCATGCCGCCAACCGCTTTTAGATAATGGGCCACGATCTCATCGGCCGTTTGAGCCGCGGCGGTCATGGCCGACACGACGAGAACCGCGGTCAGCAACAATATCCTGTGCATGATTTTCCCTCCCTGAACGACATCGAATTCACGCCGATTGATGCCACTCGCGCCCAGTGTTTAATCCAATAAATGATGAAGATGCAAGTCAAAGGTTTGACGAACCGCGCTCAGACCCCGCTCAGCGTCAACCATAAGGAAACTTCCATCCGGTCTCTCATGTTGCCAGTGTAATCAGGTTATCTCAAATCACAAGCCGGCGCGTAACTGATCAGACTTTCGTCACGGCGAAATGCCTCACCGGCGAAAGTGGACATCAGGAGCTGGCGATCAAGAGTTCGCTTTAGGCAATGAAAAATCAGCGCTGGTGAGCTGTGCAAGGCAGGGTTGCGAAGTTTAGCCGCGTGTGTCGGCGGCAGTCTTTGAGTCCTTAATCAACCGGCGGATGGTAGAAGCGAGTTGGTCCGGGATGTCTGTGCTTCGTAGAAACGCGTTGGCTCCCGCGCGCCACGCCGCCTTTTCAAAATCGTCATTGGCGACGACGACTATCGGCGTGCGCCGCCGGTGAGTAATCTTGCGCGCGCGTTCGAGCAACTCCAGCCCGGTAGTGCCAATGACGTCGTTGTCAAAGACGAGCACATCATAGCGATCATCACCGGTGAGCTTTAGCAGTGCGGTGTCCCGGTCCGAGCAAAAATCTACCTGCCAATGCTCATCGGTCAGTGCATAGCCAACTGCCCTGGCGACGGCTTGATCATCCTCAACATAGAGAATCGAAATCTCGGAAGTGGGTTGCAGGTGACGCCTGGGAGCGGGCCTGCGCCCAACTCTGGGTCGCAAAATATGGCGACGGCGCTTGCGCACCACCGATCTGGTTTTCAAGAGATCCTTATGCCGGCCGTTCAGCAAGGAAATCAGACTCTGGTGATGCTTAAAACCGAGCAGCTTGGCCGCTTTGCTCACCGATCCGCCGGCGTCCCTAAGCGCGCGTTCGATGATCGCGCTTTCGGCAGCTTTTACATGTCGCTTGAGTGAAAATCCTTCCCATGAACCGGAACCGACGGTTGATTCCTCGGCTTCGGCCTCTAATCGCCTGAGCATATCGAACAGCCTCTCGGCGCAGGAGATCAGGCGCTTGGCGCTGGCTGGATCCTGGGAGTTGCGTAACAACTCAATCGCCGAGCGGTAGATTGCGACCAGGTCGGGTGCGGGGATTTTTCTTCCCAGTTCTTCGATAATGGTCAACTTTGCGCGTCCCGCGCCTTCCAGATCACCAGCGGTCTCGGCGACTGAAACTGCTCTTTCGAACAGCGCCCGGGCGCGCAGATCGTTTCCCAGACGAGCCAGCGCCACGGCATGAGTTGTGAGGGCCTCGGCGAGGACGGCTTGTTGGCCGCCGCGTTCAAGGACGCGCACGGCCGCGCGCACAATTCGTTCAGCCTCGACGACATAACCTTGCGCTAGCAAGGTGCGCGCCCGCGTCTCGTCAACCTGGGCAACCGCGCCAACGTCTCTTAACCGTTGAAAGAGTTGTCGGGCGCGATCAAGATGGACATGCGCTTCCTTGTATCGTTTGATCGTGAAGTAGAGGTAACCGAGATTGTTTTCGACGCGAGCGACGGCGCGATTGTTTCCCGCCTGTTCGAAGTGAAAACTCGCCGCCGCGTACTCGATGAGCGCTCGATCAAGATAGTCTTCGGCATTTTCCGGCGTTGCTAAGCGACGGAAGACCAAACCATACTCAATGTGAAAACTACCCTTCAGCGCATGGTCCTGACTCTGCTGAACAAGAGGAAGCGCTTCGTTGTAGAAACGCAATGCCTCGTTCAGTCGTTGCGCCCATACTTCAACGATGCCGGCCCTAATCAATAGCACCGCTTTCAAATCAGGATCTAAGTCGCGTAGATGACTCAAGCCTTGCGCTAAATGTATCCTCGCCTCGTCGTAAGCGCCCTCGCGCCAATAGCACAATGCCAACTCCGCATATGCCTCGGCTAACCTTCCACCGTCTCCGACTTTTCTGAAAATCTCAACACTCTGCGTGATTAGGTTTTTTGCGGTCTCCTGGTCACCTTCGGTTTGCTCCGTCGTCCCACGCCACCCGGCGAGCGTACCCGCACGAAGCAATAAGTGGGCCTTCGTAAGCTCGTTTAAACCTTCCAATTGCGGAAGTTCCGTCCGATCTGGCCAAAAAACCCGTAAAGCCTCCTTCGCAGAATCGTAATCGCCATGTTTCTCAAACTCACTGGCGAGGCGGCATGAGAACTCGGCTTGCTCAGTAAGTGTGAGATTGCCAGCATCCCTCGTAAGTCCTGACAAGTGAGATTTCAACTTCATGCGAGGTATACCTTTCTATAACAATGATAAAATCTATGCATAGCGAAGAATTGGCCGCATAATCGACCAGCTTTAGCCCTCGGTCGACCCTTCGCCCTGTTTTTAGCAAAGTCGATCATTTCTTTTGGTTGTCGATCATTTCTTTTGGTTAAGGAGAACACATGACGAAATTGACCAGACTAGCGACCAGTAC
>JBKPEE010000244.1:0-30157 GCA_046728235.1 Acidobacteriota bacterium | reverse complement strand
GGGTTAGTCAATGGCGGAATCTTTTTGCTCGTGGAATGAGTGTCAGCCACCCAGCAGTCAACCAAAGCGCCGTCGCCGCTGCGCTCTGCCGGCGCACTCCAAATTAATTCAATTTCCAATTGATCGGTTTCGGCTTGTAATTAACATTCGCAGCGCCCAACTCTTCATTCATGATTAGGAACGCCCCGACGCCGTGAAAATCGTTTGCATTCCGCTTGCGCGCAAAGTAGTAGGCCAGGTCGCCGACGTTGGTTCCTTCGGAAATGTCGATTAGGTTGGTCAGGCCATCAGCATCGCGCGAGAGTTTCGTGAGCACCCCGCGATAGCCTTTCTGCGCTACGGCCTGGTAACGCTTCGGCAGGTAACCGCGCTTGACTCCCATCCAAAGCATGTACGTGTACATGCTGGAGCAGGAGGTCTCGTGCCAATTGCCGGCGATGTCGCCTTTGTCGACGACCTGATACCAGAGGCCTGTCTTTGGGTCCTGATAATGCTCGAACGCCTTTGCCAGCTGCTGAACGATCTTGATCAACTCGCCTCTTTGCGGCTGATCCTTCGGAATGATGTCCAGCAGAATAATCAGCGTCATCGCATACCAACCAAAAGCGCGACCCCAATGAAACGCTGACTGGTGCGTGATGGGGTTGGCCCACGGCTGCGCACCGCTTTCATCGTATGCATGCCAAAGCAAGCCCGTCGCCGGATCGTTGAGATGTTTGTAGTAGATGAGCATCTGCTTCACGACTTCATCGTCGGTGTACTTGCTTTCGCCAAACATTTCGCCGTAGCGCGCCAGGAACGGCAGCGCCATAAAGACGCCATCGGCCCACAACTGCCACGCCCGACTGGGAATGTTGGCGTGCCAGAACCCACCGTCTTTGGTACGCGGGTAAGTATCGAAAACCTTGCGAATGTTTTCGGCGGCGAGCTTGTATTTCTCCTGCTTGGTTTCCTTGTACAGAATCAGCAGCAGATTTCCCGGCATGATAAAGTCGAGTGAATTAATCTGACGATTAATCGTGCCTTGGTCGTCGATATGCTGATCGACCCACGACTGAATGTGATCGAGATAACGCCTGTCTTTTGTTCGCAGGTAAACCAGGTATTGGCCGTAAAGGTAGAGCGCTTTGGCATAGCCCCAACCTTTGAACGATTCGCCGGTTGGATTCCGCTTGATGGTTGATTCGACCACCGCAACGGACCAGTCAGTTGCCGCTGGGGAATGATTGGATTGGGCCGACCGGCTTTGAGGAAACGCGCCCGCTGTATGGAGAACCACGCAAGTCAAAATCACCGTGGCAATTGTCGATTGTGCTTTTCTCATCATGCGCTTTCCCGCACTTGGTTCGCACCGTTAGGAGCGACATGTTTATAGAATCTCAGATAATTTGATCGCCGGCGCTCCTTTAGGAGCGCGACAGACGTCCGTTAACATTGCGCTCCTAAAGGAGCGCGTATGTCTATTAGTTCAGCGTTCTATAAATATCTCGCTCCTGACGGAGCGAAGAATTTCGCGGTTCATTCCTGAACCCAGCCCGCATCAGCCGGGCTCCAAACATCCCATTTATAAAGCCGGACGTATCTCGAACGAATTCTTGTCCCAATCGACCGTCACCGTTGTGCCATCGGCAAACGTCGTTCGTTCTTTTCGATAATTCTCGTCAAGAAATTCATGCCTTGTCATCTCCAGCAGACCGACACGCTTATGTAACTGGATCATCGCGCGCATCAAGCCCAGCGTCTTTTCGTCGGTTGGTGTGATTGGCAGTTCGGGAACGCCGCCGTTCAGGATCCCGCGCAGCAGGCTCTGCTCGTCTCGCGCTCCGTACGAGACGATGACCGCATCGTGATAGACAAGGTTATAAAGAGGCACCACGATCGCCTTGCTGCCACCGCCTGATTGGTTGATCACGTCGACGTAGGGAATGGTCCAGTCAGAGCCCGCCTCAGTCGCGACAATGCCTAAATTGTGTCGCGCCCACGTCATCGTAGCTGCCCGGCCCGCCATCGCTTCTGTCCTCGTCGTCGGATGTTCGGGATTGAAATCCGGATCCGGCGGGACATAGCCAATCACATCGATATAGATGCCCTGAGGATTGATGCCATGATCGAAGAACAGCTGATAATTCTTAACCAGATGGCCCAGCCAGAACCGATTATTGAGATAGGCCTGCTTGCCGCCGTCCCAATGCCGCATCAGCGGAATGTCGCCCTGCTTCGCATCGCCAAACCGGCTGCCGGGAAAAGCCTGCGGCGGCAGTCGCGTATCTTCTTCCCGCACGGCAAACTGCGGATCATACGAAGGAGCGTCCAGATAATAGTCGCGGTATTGATCGTGCAGTATGTACTGATAGCCGAGCTCGCGGCAGGCATCGATGAGCCGTTTGAATCCTGCCCAACCTCCGGCTTTTTCGGGCGGGGGCAACGAATCAGGATGCTGCCGGTCATAGCCGAGGTGCGGCCATCCGGAAATAAAGACCAGTACGTGATCGAAACCGCGCGATTTCAGATCCCGCAGTTGTTTGGCTCGCTCGTCAAAGGTGACCAGGCTGTAATTCTTCGCGGGGTCTTTGGTGTCATAGCGATCGCTGTCGGGACTGAGGTTATGCAAAATACTGATCCGTGTCTGTGGAGTACCAATCAGATCGCCGACCGCCGGCGTGCGGGCAATCTTTTCCTTCAGGGAAACGAACTGCCCGGTGTCCATCACGTACCGGCGATAGCGTTTAGCCATGTCGACATAGTTTCCGTTGTCAAAGAAAACCATGCGCGCCGATCGGGGATAGTTAAAACGTGAGAGCTGTGACATCCAACGCGGACCAATCTCAGTCGGGCCACCTGCAGGGTGCTTGAATTGATAGGCGGCATCATCAGGAGTTTCGACGATTGTCATCATCGCCGACTTCCCCTTTTGAAATCCCCACCAAGACATTGACCATGACTCGATGACGTGGCTCTGCAGCAGGCTGTGATCCGTAGCGGCGATTTTTCCTTCGGGAGTAATCGAACGGATGGGGTAATACTCTTTGGGCCAATTGCGCGGCAGCAGCGTCCCGCGGCCGTTGCTCAAAAGCGTGTAATCAATGTCGCGGGCCTCCAGGGCGCCGGGCCAGTCCAATTGCCGGAGGGTCGCGTCGTGCTCGCTGGCGGCGATATCGAATACCAGATCCTCATCACGGCCTTCCAGACAAACCGTAAGAAACAATTTGAGATCAAGATTGGTCGAATTATGCGACCAGCCGCTCAGGCTCATCTTGACGCCGGTCTTGAAACCCGCATCGTAAGGTACGATTTCGATCTTTTTCGCCTGTGAGAGTCCCGTCGCAAATTCCTCGCGGCCACTTTTCACCAGCATATCGTGCGGCGTTGAGGCAATCGTCGACCAGCGGGCTGATCCCGCCTCTATATTGATCGCCAGGTTGCGTTCGTTCAGGGTTACTTTGTGCTTCTTGCCGGCGATGATCCAATTTCCGTTCTGGTGCGAGACGGTGACGGGCACCGCGCCCCATTCGGCGCGGGAAAGTTGCTGGGCGCAAATAGAGATAGAAACGAGGGCGATGAACGCGATTGCGTGAGCGGCGAACGTAAATTTGGAGTGCGGCGGCAGTCCGACTGGAGCGCAAGCGTCTCGCTTGCAATTCCCTGCGCAAGTGCGATGCAAGCGAGGACGCTTGCGCTCCAGTCCAAAGCGCCGTCGTTGCCGGCGCACTCCAGATTGTTCATGTCTCATCGTTGAGCTTGCCTGGCCGCGGCCACCTCGGCATGAAGCAAACGGCTGCGGTCGGAGGGACTGACTCCGGGCACCTTGGCCATTACTGCCTGGTAAGGCTTATCTCGATAAACCGCTGCCGCGCGCCGCATCAAAGGAAACAGCGATTCAGGTTTCACACCGCCGCCGATCTCCTGGTACTGCCATTTACTCTCGCCGAGGGCCACCGGCGTGAGGAAATCAAGCGCCCGGCGAATGCTGCGGCCGTCGGGCGTCCGGAAATTCCACAAATCGACGCCAACGCGTTCGCCAAGGGTGGCCAGCTCCATCAGACCGTCGAGGTTACCGTTGCTGTAACTCCATGCCTTGGTGCGCGCGAGCTCCAGCGGCTGACGACCATCCGGTTCGATCTGCGTCGCGATTCTTTTTTGCCGCGCCTGTTCCAGAATCTGCCTGGCCAAATCTTTGCGACCGACAAATAGCGCGTACGACACGACCTGTATGTCGTAATAGGTGCCGTGATTGTTTTTCGCCGCAGCCTCGTCGCGGCCGTTTTTGCTGTCGAGCATCCATTGCAGGAACTTTCCAAACCACTCTTTCAGGCTACGTTCGTCCTCTGGCCTTAGCGCCTGCGAACCCTCGAGCAATCCAATCGCGTCAACCACTCGGGTGAATCCGCGTGTCTCGATTAAGCCGATGCCGCGACCGGTGTTGACGCCCGGAATGAACTGAGCATACTCGAGGTTGGGATTCATCCGCGTGGCCGGATCCAAAAAGAAAGCGCGCAACAATACAACCGCCTTGGTCGCATACGCTTCGTCACCTTTGAAGTAGTAGGCGAGCGCGAGGCTCTCGACCGCATTCTCCAAATCGTCGATGCTGCGATGGTCCGTAATCTTGTTGATCTCGGGATTCCGCTCTCCGTCACGACGAATGTAAGGGAGACCGTTTGGCTTTTTGGGATCGGGCCAGAAGTAGGGCGCCTGGCTCATATAGTCATGCTTGTCGCCGCTCGGCGGCGTCACCGTTTTATTGACAATCGAGAACGGTCCGCCGGCCAATGCCTTTTGCGCATCACGCTCAAGCCTGGCCCACGCGGGCGCAATCTGTTTGTCACCCGCGGCAATGGCCCGGCGAGATATCTCCAATTGCCTGGCGTCGAGCAAAAATACCTGGGGAGACGCGTCTGCGCCGCGGGCGGGTGAGGCCGATACTTCACACAAATACCCGCGCGGGGTGGTAGCAGCCAACACACAACTCAACGCAATGGCTGCATGCACTCTAAAAACTGTCTGTTTCATAGAAAGAAGTCGAAGAAACCCTTGCCGAAGCAACCTCTGACGTTGTAAAGTGTCGCGCGTTTGGCCGTCGTTACCGGTAACGAGAACCGGGATTCTATTGGCTGCGGATGCGGCTGTCAATAGTCCAGATTCACCCATACGCGCCGTGAAGAATGATGTACCAGGACAAAGTCGTGATCATCACCGGCGGCAGTCGGGGAATCGGTGAAGGCTGTGTGCGCGTATTCGCGGCTGCCGGAGCGAAGGTGGTTTTTTGCGCCCGCAGTGAAGCAGAGAGCGCCGTGCTGGCAAGAGAACTGAACGCCACGGGACCCGGCCAGGTCGATTTCATCAAAGGCGATGTGTCAAACATCGATGAGATCGAAGCTCTGGTTCAAGAAACCGTCGCCCTTCATGGCCGCCTTGATTGTCTGATAAATAATGCGGGCTGGCATCCGCCACATAAACCTATAGATGACTTTTCGATTGATGATTTTCGGGACCTGCTTAATCTGAATCTGGTGAGCGTCTTTGCCGCTTGCAAATTCGCCTTGCCGCATCTGCGTCGCGTGCAGGGCAACATCATCAACATGTCGAGTCTGGTTGGCGCCATGGGACAATTGCACGCCACGACATATGTCGCGACCAAAGGCGCCATCACTGCGTTTACCAAAGCTCTGGCCATCGATGAGGCCAAACACGGTGTCCGTGTGAATTCGATATCGCCGGGCAACATCTGTACTCCTTTATGGCAGGAAGCAATAGACGCCGCGCCGGACCCGGCTCAATGTCGCGCGGAAGGTGAGGCGGCGCAGTTGCTCGGCCGCATGGGAACGATCGAAGAGGTTGGCAAGCTGTGTCTTTTTATTGCTGCTGACGCCTCATTCACGACCGGGGTGGATCACATCATTTCCGGCGGCGCGGAGCTTGGTTACGGTCGCAAGAGCCGGCGAGAGTGATTGATGGGAGAATTTCATCCAGTCAGCCATGGAGTCAGTACCATTTGCGTAAGCAAATGGGACAAAGGACCTTGCCTGGGGTGAATCCTTATCCCATCCGCTTACGCGGATGGTACTGACATTGATCATCTTCGCGAAGCCGTTTCTCGTGGCTCGCACGCCGTAGCGTAGTGACCGCGATACTTAACTGAGGACCGTCGAGAATGCGAAACGCTCTGATAATTATCTTAGCCGTACTCCTGAGCGGGCTAATCTTCAGCTTACCCGCTCAGCAGCAGACTGGTCCGGGAAAAAACATTTATCACAATGGCTGGATCGATCTGAACAAGAACGGACGCATGGATATTTACGAGAACTGGAAAGCGCCGATCGAGCAACGCATCAATGATCTATTGTCGCAGATGAACCTCGATGAGAAGACGTGCCAGACCGCCACCGTCTATGGAGCTGGTCGTGGGCGAAGCGGACAAAAGGCGCCACTGGAAGACGAGTTGCCGACACCGGAATGGAAACAGCGCCTGTGGAAAGACGGCATCGCGAATATCGATGAGCATCTCAACGGCGTTGGCCCGAACGGCAAGAGCATCTATGCAACCGATATTGCCAAGCACGTCTGGGCCATGAATGAAGTGCAACGCTTCTTCATTGAAGAGACGCGCCTCGGTATTCCCGTCGATTTCACCAACGAGGGCCTGCGCGGTCTGGCATACTCAACTGCTACCAGCTTTCCTTCTGAGTTGGGCCAGGGGCACACCTGGGACCAGGAATTGATCGGCGAGATCGGGCGCATCACCGCCGACGAAGCCCGCGCGCTCGGCTACACCAACGTTTACGCACCTACTCTTGACGTTTCACGCGATCAACGTTGGGGCAGAATTGAAGATACCTACGGCGAAGATCCATATCTCGTTTCGCGCCTCGGGGTCGCCATGGCCAAGGCGATGCAGAAAAATTATCAAATTGTTGCTACAGCCAAGCATTTTGCGATTTACAGCATCGCGAAAGGTGCGCGAGAAGGACAGGCGCGCACCGATCCGCAGGCCACGCCACACGAAGTTGAGAACCTTCTGCTACCCCCTTTCAAGGCGGCGATTAAGGAAGCCGGGATCCTCGGCGTGATGAGTTCCTACAACGATTATGACGGGGTTCCGATTACCGGCAGCCATTACTGGTTGACTGATCGTTTGCGAAATGAATTCGGCTTTCGCGGCTACGTCGTTTCCGACAGCGGGGCCGTTGAGTATCTCTACAACAAACATGGTGTCGCCACGGACATGAAAGACGCGGTCCGCGAATCCATCGAAGCCGGGCTCAATGTAAAGACGAATTTTACTCCGCCGGAAGACTTCGTCTTGCCGCTGCGCGAGTTGGTCAAAGAGGGGAAAGTGTCGATGAAGACCCTCGACGATCGCGTGCGCGATGTGCTGCGCGTGAAGTTCATGCTTGGCTTGTTCGATCATCCTTACGTTGAAGACGCGACGCGGGCGGAAAAGATTGTTAATTCGCCCGAGCATCAGCAGGTTGCACTTCGCGCGGCCCGCGAAAGCATGGTGCTGTTGAAGAACGATCACAACGCGCTGCCTCTCAACAAGGAAATTCGATCAATCGCTGTGATTGGACCAAATGCCGATGATGACAGCCTGGTCCGTTACCGGTATGGTCCGAACCAGGTGAAAGGCGTGACGGTGCTGGAAGGTATCAGGGGTAAACTCGGCGATCGCGTGAAGATTAACTACGCGAAAGGCTGTGACGTGGTCGATGAGCACTGGCCGCAAACCGAAGTTTTGCCCGAGCCTTTGACGCAAAAAGAAAGGGACGAAATCGCCAAAGCAGTTGAGGCGGCAAAAAAATCGGATGTGGTGGTGGTGGTGCTCGGCGACTCATCGAATACTGTAGGAGAAACGGCCTCGCGCACGAGTCTGGATCTGCCGGGCCGGCAACTTGATCTCGTCCAGGCCGTTCACGCGACCGGCAAGCCGGTCGTCGTGGTTTTGCTGAACGGGAGGCCGATGAGCATCAACTGGATCGACAAGTACGTTCCCGGAATCCTCGAAGCCTGGTTCCCCGGTGTGCAGGGCGGCACGGCGATCGCCGATGTCCTGTTCGGCGATTACAATCCGGGCGGCAAACTGACGGTCACGGTCCCCAAAACAGTCGGCCAAATCCCGTATAACTTTCCGACCAAGCCCAATGCGCAATGGGAAGGTGAACGTACGCGTGTGAATGGCGCGCTCTATTTCTTCGGTCACGGTCTGAGCTACACGACCTTCAAGTACAGCAATCTCAAGGCGACGCCAGAGAACGTCTCTGCGAGTAACCCTCGGATCACGATCACCTGCGAGGTAACAAATTCCGGGACGCGCGAAGGCGATGAAGTCGTACAGCTCTATACCCACGAACTGGTGACCAGTGTGACCACGTACGAGAAGAACCTGCGCGGATTCGAACGCATCCACTTAAAGGCAGGCGAAACGAAAACTGTCTCGTTCACGCTGACGCGCGACGATCTGGGGCTGTGGGACCGGCAGATGCATTTCGTGGTCGAGCCCGGCACTTTCAAGGTGATGATAGGATCGGGATCTGAGGACATTCGCTTGACGGGACAGTTTGAAGTGAGGCCGAGATAGCCCGCGACCCTAAGGTTGAAATGGCAACCGGGACGGTTGCGCTCCAGTCAGGTCGCGTTCGACTGGAGCGCAAGCGTCTCGCTTGCAATGAGCGCGAAGCGCGAACTCAAGTCATCGCGAACTCATTCGTAGTGAGAAAAAATGCTTAGCTAGTACGGCTGAATCTACCGGAAGCTTTCTGCACAAAAAATAATGAAACTACGATCGCACTTCAATCGATTCGTCGCCGCCTCCTCGGTTCTCGCGCTTCTCTTCTCCGCGCATCCACGTCCGACGCTCTCGTCGGCCGGGCCCCAGGCAAACGTCTACAACGTGAAAACCTACGGCGCCACCAGCGACGGCAAAACGATCGATACTCCGGCTATCAATAAAGCAATCGCCACGGCGGCCGCAGCCGGTGGCGGCACGGTTTACTTTCCGGCCGGCAATTATCTGTCCGTCTCGATCCATCTGCAGAGCAACATCGCGCTCTATCTCGATCACGGCGCGACCATCATTGCCGCCAATACTTCGAGTGACGCGAAGTACGATCCACCTGAGCCGAACGAGTGGGACAAGTATCAGGATTTCGGTCACAGTCACTGGCATAACAGCCTGATTTGGGGCGAGAACCTGACAAATGTTTCAATCCTCGGTCCCGGAACGATCTGGGGCAAGGGCCTGGTGCGCAGCGGCACCCAGTCGCGCACACAACAACAGAACGACGCGTTGAATGCTGCGCGCGCAAACGAACCAGAAACTCCATTCGGTTATCCAAACCCGCGCGACGCTGTCGAGTCCGGCTGGGGCAATAAATCGATAGCTTTGAAGTCATGTCGCAACGTGACTATTCGCGACATCTCGATTCTGCACGGCGGACACTTTGCGATTTTGGCAACCGGCGTCGATAACTTCACGGTCGACAATGTCAAGATCGACACCAATCGGGACGGCATTGACTTCGATGCCTGCAAGAACGTCCGCGTTTCAAATTGCACGGTGAATTCGCCATTTGACGACGGCATCTGTCCCAAGAGCTCATTCGCGCTCGGATATGCGCGCGCGACTGAAAACGTGACCATCACCAACTGCCAGGTGAGCGGCTACGACGAAGGGACGCTTCTGGACGGAACCTTTAAGCGCGACTTCCGGGCTGCCAACGGCACCTTCAGCCCCACGGGGCGAATCAAATTTGGCACGGAGTCAAACGGCGGCTTCAAAAACATAACGATAGACAATTGTGTTTTTGATTATAGCCGCGGACTCGCATTGGAGAGTGTGGACGGCGCGCTGCTCGAAGATGTGACCATCTCAAACATCACGATGCGCGATGTCGCCAACTGTCCGATCTTCCTGCGACTGGGCAGTCGCATGCGCGGGCCTTCCGGCCCAGCGGTCGGTGAACTGAGGCGGGTAAAAATCAGTAACGTCGTCGTTTACAACGCCGAACCGCGCTACGCCTCGATCATCAGCGGCATCCCCGGTCACGATATTCAAGATGTGACGCTGCAAAACATTCGCATTTACTACCGCGGCGGCGGCAGCAAAGCCCAGGCCGGCCTGCAGCCGCCTGAGAAAGAGAACGACTATCCGGAGCCTACGATGTTTGGCGAGATTCCGGCGTATGGATTTTTTATTCGTCACATCCGCGGGCTGGAAATGAACAATATCAGCGTCAGCTATCTCAAGGACGACGCCCGCGCGCCATTTATTATTAATGACGGCAAGTCGATTGAATCGCGCAACGTCAAGGCTGCGCACGCCGCGGGAGTTCCCACGTTCATCCTTAACGACATTGAAAACTTTTCGATTCACGACAGTTACCCGCTTGACGATTTGAGACTGCCGAGCGCTAAGCAACGCATCGTGAACTGACGTATTGACTGAAGCGCAACCGTCTGGGTTGCGGTACTAAAGCAAATGCAAGCGAGGACTGGAGCGCAACCGTCCCGGTTGCTGCCTAACTAAGAATGCAAGCGAGGACGCTTGCGCTCCAGTCTAAACCACTAAATTGATGAGGCTCGTCCGTCGCCATCTACTGATACTCGCCGCCACAATTGTGGCCGTTGGCTCAGCAATGCCGGTCGCCGGCCAACAACCAGCCGACTCCAAGCCCGTCCTCTACGTAATCGGGACTTCGCATCTCGATTCGCAATGGAACTGGACCGTGCAGGACACGATCCGTGAGTTCGTCCCCAATACCTTTTTTGACAATTTCCAACGCTTCGACAAATACCCCGACTACACCTTCAATTACGAAGGCGCGATTCACTACATTTGGTTCAAGGAGTATCACCCTGAAGCCTGGCCGACTTTACAAAAATACGTGGCCCAGGGGCGTTGGCGGTTGGCGGGTTCCTGGATCAACGCGGTCGATGTCAACATTCCCGCGCCCGAGTCGCTCATGCGGCAGGCGCTTTACGGAAAGCGTTTTTTCCGCCAGGAGTTTGGCAAAGTTAGTGAGGACGTTTACCTTCCTGACTGTTTTGGATTCGGCTTTGCACTGCCTTCGATCGCGACGCACTGCGGTTTGTCGCAATTCTCTACCCAAAAATTGACCTGGGGATCGTCGTACGGAATTCCCTTTTCAATCGGCCGTTGGCGAGGACCGGACGGAAACACGGTGCTGGCGGCGTTGAATCCCGGCGATTATGTGACCAGGATTCGCAGCGACATCTCCCGGGATCCAAAATGGGCGGCCGACCGGCTTGCCTCGGCCGGCGATCGAAAGATCGGATTTCGCTATTTCGGCACCGGCGATATCGGCGGCGCGCCCGACGAGGAATCGATCGACTGGCTGGAGAAATCGATCAGGGACAAAGACGGCAGTGTCGAAGTCCGCAACACATCGTCCGATCAACTTACGCGAGATCTAACACCTGAACAGAAAGCCGCCTTGCCTGAATACGAGGGCGAGCTGACAATGAAGACACACGGCGTCGGCTGCTACACGTCTCAGGCCGCGATGAAGCGGTTCAATCGCGAGAACGAATTGCTCGGCGCGGCTGCAGAGCAAACCGCAGTCGCAGCTGAAATGGTGGCGGGACTTCCTTATCCGCGTGAACGCTTGCGCGAGGCCTGGATCAGGATGCTGTGGCACCAGTTTCACGACGATCTGACCGGCACCAGCATCCCGCAGGCTTACCAGTTCTCATGGAACGATGAGTTAGTGACGGCAAATCAGTTTGCCGGAGTGCTCACCAGCTCCGTCGCGGCCGTTGCTGGCAGAATGGACACCAGCGGCGACGGCATTCCATTGATCATCTACAATCCGCTCGCCTGGACGAACGAAGCTCCGGTTGAGGCAATCGTGAAATTCAAAGGCGCCGTGCCGGCGACTCTGCACGTTGTCGATCACCGTACAAACGAGGATTTGCTAACGCAACTGCTGGAAAGAAACGGCAACAGTGCGCGGATTCTTTTTCTCGCCAGAGTGCCACCCAACGGCTTCAGGGTCCTTCATGTAGTCAGCGGGGCCGCCGACCCGAACCGTGTTGGATCCGGCCGGCAGAGTACGTCACAGTGGCTCAAGGTCAACGAGACGTCGCTCGAGAACTATCGCTACAAAGTTCAACTGGACACAAACGGCGATATATCGTCAATTGTCGACACCTTTACTTCGCGCGAGTTATTGCAGGCGCCGATTCGGCTCGAATTGAGAGACGATCCCTCGCCGGACAAACCTGCGTGGCGGATTCTTTGGGACACCGTCAATTCTCCGGCGCGCGAGTATGTGCAGTCGCCTGAGATCCGCGTCGTTGAGCGTGGTCCGGTGCGCGCCGCAATCGAGATCACCAGACAGGCGGCGGGTTCCACTTTCGTGCAACGCATAACGTTATCCGTGGTTGGCGACCGCGTTGATGTTGAGAACTTCATTGATTGGAAGTCGCCGAATTCTCTCCTCAAAGTTTCGTTTCCACTAACCGCGTCTAATCCGAAAGCGACTTACGATCTTGGTCTCGGCACAATCCAGAGAGGAAACAACACTCCCGATCACTACGAAGTGCCGGCGCAGCAATGGGCTGACATTACCGACAAGAGCGGAAAGTTTGGAGTCGCCATTTTGAACGACAGCAAGTATGGATGGGACAAGCCCGCTGACAATGTCTTACGCCTGACGTTGCTGCACACCGCTAAAGCGCGCGCTTATCCTTATCAAAGCAGCAACGATCTCGGGCATCATCACTTTACTTATTCCATCGCCCCACATCGAGGTGACTGGCGGCTGTATCACGCCGCCGAAGATCGCAGGTCGTTCATCGAAGAGGGCGTCCCGCACACGATAGATTACGGAACGCCGGTTCCTGCGCGCGCGGCCGCGCTGAATCAACCGCTGATCGCTTTTCAAACCGAACGACATGGCGGGCCGTTGGGTCGCTGGTTCAGTATGCTGGATTTGAATAACGGCGACACTGGTCAGGTCGCCGTCCGCGCTCTGAAGAAAGCGGAAGACTCAGATGAATATGTGCTGCGGTTGCAGGAACTCGAGGGCCGTCCCGCGCACAAGTACATTAATTTCGGTGTACCACTACAAAGCGCGCGTGAAATTAATGCCGCCGAAGAGCCCGCGCCCCGCGCCGGCGAACTGAAACTGGGGACTGACCAACTGCAATTCTCTCTCAGGCCATTTCAACCGCGCACGTTGGCAATCCGTTTTAAGAAAGATCCGAAAAGTCGCTTGACCTCGAATCGCGCTGCCGACCACATTACCGCGAAACCCCTCCAGTTGCCATTCAATATAGATGGTGTCTCGACCGATGCTGATCGCGCAGATGGTGATTTCGACGGCCGGGGACAGACAATCGCGAGTGAGTTGTTACCGCCGACGATAAAACTGGACGGCGTCCCATTCGATTTCGGACCGGTCGGCAAAGGTGCATTGAATGTGCTTGTGCCACACGGCCAGACGCTGTCGCTGCCGTCGGGTAATTACAATCGAGCGTACATGATCGCGGCTGCTGTCGGTGAAGATGTCCCTACCCTGATTGCCGGACAGCCGTTGACGATCCGTGAATGGCAAGGACCGGTAGGCCAATGGGACAGCCGTCTGAAAGCGCCGCGACAGTTGCGCGAAGTGTCTATTGCACCAATGACATCAGGACAATCATGGACCGCCGGCGCCATCGATCAGGATTTGGTAGTGCACTATGACGTTGCCAGCGGCACTTTGAAAGGCATCGATCAAATTCGTCGCGGCTTTGTTAAGCGCGAAGAGATCGCGTGGGTCGGCACGCATCGTCATGACCCGTCCGGCAACGAGCCCTACATCGGTAGCTATCTGTTCGTATATCTGATCGACTTCCCGGCAGGCACACGTCAGTTGCAGTTACCCAATGATAATCGGATCAGAATCATGGCCATCACTGCTGCTCGCGCGCCGTTTCATCTATGGCCGGCCGCGCCGTTGTATTCATCAGATCTGCCGGCGATGTAAGTCGGCGCAGCCGACGACTGAGAATAGCCTACCGATTCATCGGTGGGGTTGAAGCCGATAATAAATCGCAGTCCGTGAAACGGACGACTGAGCCTCAATATACTCAGAGTTTTTCGGTCGTCCGCTTTGCGGACTTACACGGTCGGTTCTAAGTGTCCCAGCCCTAAGGCGCTGGGCTACTTTCAATCGTCCGCTTCGCGGACGGACGACAAGCAACTTTTGAGGCAACGCCGCGGTACTTCGGACCTTGGTTTGTGAATATGAGGTTTCGCACCGCAGCCTTGCGGCTGCGGCTATTCAATGCCGTGCCTTCGGCGTTGCAAACAACTCGTGAACAATATCGATATACCAGCAACTGACGCGGCGTTACCGGCAAGATTCACCGTCCGCGGATTGCGCTGGTGGATTGCCGCGCTCATCTTCTTTGCAACGCTAATCAATTTTATCGACCGGCTTACGATCTCGATTCTGGCGCCCGTAATCACGACCCAACTTGGACTGACTAACCTGCAATTCGCCAAGCTCACCACCTGGTTTCTGATCGCGTATACCGTTAGTCAGGGCGTTTCCGGAAAGGTGTACGACCGCATAGGCCCACGCCGCGGATTCACGATCTCGATCCTCATCTGGTCGCTCGCCGCTTGCGCTCACGCTTTCGCGCGCGGAGTCGTAAGCCTCAGTTGCTTTCGCTTCATCCTCGGTATTGGCGAGGCGGGCAATTGGCCTGGCGCCGCGCGCGTCGTGGCCGAATGGTTTCCGCCACGCCAGCGCGCGATTGGCATGGGGATCTTCAACAGCGGCGTCTGCATCGGTTCGATCATCGCTCCACCGTTGATTGTCTGGCTGCAACTGAGCTTCGGGTGGCGCACGACGTTTCTCTTCACGGGCTCGCTTGGCTTTATCTGGCTGGCGTTGTGGCTGATGTTTTATGAAAGTCCCGAACGACATCGCGCGATTACGCAACCAGAGTACGCGCTGATAAAACAGGATCAGCCGGCGGGGACCAGTAAGCAAACCGTCGCCTGGTTGGAGCTGCTGCGGTTTCGGCAGACGTGGGCCATTGTGCTCTCGCGCTTTCTGACTGATCCGGTGTGGTGGCTTTATGTCACCTGGCTGCCCCTGTATCTGTACAATGCTCGCGGCTTTGATTTGAAAAAGATTGGGATGTTCGCCTGGCTGCCTTTTCTCACAGCGGACGCCGGCAGTTTGCTGGGCGGCTGGTTGTCTGGACATCTGATTTCGCGCGGCTTCTCCACGGACCGTGCGCGCAAAGTTGTGATCGCCGCCGGCGCTCTATTCATGACCGCGGGAATCCCCGCCGCGTTCGCTGGCGACGCTTTCGTCGCCTTAGGGTTCATCAGCCTGGTGACCTTCGGATTTCAGGCGTGGATCAATAACGTGCAGACGCTGCCGAGTGACTTCTTTCCGCAGCAAGCTGTCGCGGCCGTGGCCGGGCTCGGCGGCGTGGGCGCCGGCATTGGTTCGATTCTGTATGTATTAGCTACGGGCTGGGTCGTCGATCATTTCTCGTACAGTCCAGTTTTGATTATCGCCAGCCTGCTGCCGCTGCTGGGGACGGCGATTCTCTTCGCACTTACGGGACGAATCCAGTCAATCAATCTTACTCGCACATCAATGGAAGCCGTATGACAAATTATCTAAACCTTGCGAACAAAGTCGCGCTCATTACCGGCGCTTCATCCGGTATCGGCGCCGCATCGGCGAAACTCCTGGCAGAACTGGGAGCGGACGTGGCTATTACCTATCACCACAACCAGCAAGGCGCCGAAGCGGTTCGCGACCACATCAAGTCGCTGGGTCGGACGGCGATCGCAATTCACGCAGACTTTCGCCAGGCCGAGCAGATTAAGGCGACTGTGACGCAGGTCTCTGACGCCCTTGGACCAGTCGATATCCTGCTGAATAACGCGGGCTCGCTGGTCGAGCGAAAGACCAATCTGGAAATGACGAAGTCACTTTGGGACGACGTGGTCAATCTCAATTTAACCAGCGCCGTGCTCTGTTCGCAGGCCGTCGCACCGTCGATGATTGAACGCAAGTCCGGCGCGATCATCAACGTCGTTTCGATCGCCGGCCGCTCGGGGGGCGGGCCGGGCGCGGGCGCATATGCGGCGGCGAAAGCAGGCCTGATCGCGCTGACGAAATCACAGGCCAGAGAGTGGGCGCCCCATGGCATTCGGGTTAACGCGATCTCGCCGGGCGTCATCGACACGCCGTTTCACGAAGTCTTCTCAACTCCGGAAATGATCAAGAGTTTCGTTGCTTCAATTCCGTTGGGACGAATCGGCACGCCGGAAGAGTGCGCCAAAGTCGTCGCGTTTCTGGCGTCGGATTTATCCAGCTTTGTGGTGGGCGAAACAATCGAGGTCAACGGCGGCCAGTTGATGCTCTGACAGTTACACATCCCGAGGAGGTTGCCTGATGGATCGGCGCTCATTTCTGCAAACATCGACGCTGCTTGCCGGCGCAGCTTTGCTTAAGCCTGAAAGTGATGAGGCAGTTTCTGGCATGACCTCTAACGCCGATCAACGGATGATTGGCATTCAGGTGGGCGCAGTCTCTTTCGTCGACGAAGGCACCGACCAGGTGCTCGCGGGATTTCAGGAAATGGCGGACATCAACACGCTCTTTCTCGCCACCTTTACATACGGGCGCGGCATTGCCGGTCGGCAAATTCGCGGCAGCCAGTTGCCGGATCATGGCAAGCAGGAATACGACGAAAACTTTCACGGCGGAAACTTTGCCACACCGCACCCACAGTATTATCGCCATACCACGATCGCACCTGAGAAGGCCCCGGATCATCCGGGCTACGACGTCATCGCAGACGTGCTGCCGGCGGCGCGCCGTCACAACATGAAAGTAATCTGCTGGTTCGAAGACGTGTTCCGTCGTGATGTGCCGGGCTTTGATAAAGCGGTAGAAATCGACCTTCATGGAAAACCGGCAACGACTGCGTGCCTGCGAAATCCCAACGTGCGGAATTTCTGGCTGGGCCTGGTTGAGGATTATTTGCGATCTTATGACGTTGACGGTCTGATGTGGGGCAGCGAGCGACAAGGCCCGCTCGACAACGCGCTCACTGCCAGCCACGGCGGCGGGACCGATCGCACCATTGCCTGTTTCTGTAAGTACTGTCTGGAAGCAGCTCGCCAGGAAGGAATCAAAGTCGATCGCGCGAGAGAAGGCTTTCTCGAACTCGAGCGCTGGACGGGCGTATTGCGCAGCGGAAAGAAGCCGGTCGATGGCGCTTTTGTCACCTTCTGGCGCCTGCTCCTCAAATATCCGGAACTGCTCTCGTGGGAAAAGCTTTGGAATGAAGGCCTGAACGATACGTATCGCGCGATGTATGCGCTGGCCCACCAGATTGCGCCGGCTAAAGGCATTGGCTGGCATATCTGGCACAATAATTCGTTCTCGCCATTCTATCGGGCTGAGCAGGATTACGCTGAGTTCAGCAAGTACTCAGACTTTCTCAAGGTCGTTATGTACAACAATTGTGGTGGCCCGCGTTTGGCGCAATACGTGCGAAACGTTCAGGCCACACTCTTTGCCGATCTGTCGCCGGAGCAGGTGCTCGATTTCACTTACGGCGTCCAGCAGTATCACGAAGCGCCGCTCGAACGCATTCCTAAAGCCGGCCTTTCAGCCGATTATGTGCTGCGCGAGACAAGACGCGCCGTTGCGGGCGCCGGTTCGCAGGTGAAGATCTGGCCGGGCATCGACATCGACATCCCGACCGGAGCAAACGACAAGAAGACTCAGCCTGATGACGTGTACCAGTCGGTGAAAGCCGCGTTCCAGGCAGGCGCGCAGGGCGTGCTGCTGTCGCGGAAATATTCAGAGATGAAACTTGCTAACCTTCGCGCCGCGGGTCGCGCGATTCGTGAATTGAAGACTGTGTAAGCTTCGTCGGGCCGTCTCGGTTTATGACAATTAACAGCGAAAGATTTGGGACTACGCCCTGCGGCTCCAACATCCGCCTATTCACTCTGGCGAATAACCAGGGCATGGAAGTAAGAATTATTAACTACGGTGGAATCATCACGACGATTAAGGTCCCGGATCGCACGGGCAGAGTGGACGATGTAGTCCTGGGGCATGACACGCTTGAAGGATACTTAAACCGGACGAGATTTTTCGGAGCGCTGATTGGAAGACACGCTAATCGCATCGCGCGCGGCAGGTTCGCAATAGAGGGCATCGAGTACTCGCTCGCAATTAACAACGGCATGAATCATCTGCACGGCGGGGTCAAGGGATTCGACAAGGTAGTCTGGGAAGCCGAGGAAGTTGATCGAGGTCTGCGCGTTAGTTATTTGAGCAAAGATGGCGAAGAACAATATCCCGGAAATTTGCGCGCCGTGGTCACCTATTCACTGAGCGAGGCGAATGAGCTGCGCCTCGACTATGAAGCGACGACAGACAAGGACACGATTATCAACCTGACTAATCATTCTTACTTCAACCTGGCCGGCGAGGGGACCATTCTCGATCATGAGTTAACCGTTGAGGCAGATGCTTTTACTCCGGTCGATCAGACATTGATTCCAACCGGCGAGATCCAAGACGTCAAAGGCAGTCCTATGGATTTCAGGTCGCCGGCGGCTATTGGCAAACGGATCAACGACGATTCCGAGCAGCTCAGGTTTGCCGGTGGCGGCTATGATCACAATTTTGTTTTGCGAAGCGGGGAAGAAGGATTCCGAAAAGCCGCCACGGTTCACGATCGAAAGACGGGAAGAGTGCTGGAGGTATCGACGACTGAACCCGGGCTTCAGTTCTACTCAGGAAACTTTTTGGACGGCAGCATTATTGGGAAGGGCGGACGTGCTTATGTGAAGTATTCAGGGTGCTGTTTAGAGACACAGCATTTTCCGGATTCGCCCAACCATCCGAACTTCCCGGCTACCCTCTTAAGGCCGGGTGAAGAGTACCGGCACATGACGGTGTTTAAGTTTTCGGTGGCCTAGAATCAGTTGGCAAATGAACCATAAATCGGTAATGCCCCAGTTTGGAGTACCGCCTTCAGGCGGAATTGTTAAATTGGTCTCTTTCCGCCTAAAGGCGGGACTCCGAAACAGAAATTAGGGCGCTACCACTAAGTCGGAGATGAATCGATGAAAACACAATACAGAATACTTGTCGGGATCACCGCTGCCATCGCGCTTTTCGGCTCGATGGTTCTGCTCGTTAGATCGCAGCAATCCACCGAGCCGCTTACCGGCAACTGGGTCGTGCGCACGGCGAGCACGAATAATGACGGCACGTTCCGCCTGACTTATTTCAACTTGAAACAGGATGGTCAGAAGATCACCGGCACGATTCGGACAACTCAATTCTACTATCACATCAGTGAAAGCACCGGCGGTCCCGACGGTTTCACCATTACGGGATCGATGATGGACGGAAAGAACGAACGCAAAGTTCAGTACGAAGGCAAGTTGGCCGGCGACGAGTTGCACCTCTCAACGCGGCGACGGCCGCAGGACAATCCAACGCAAATGGTCGCCGTGCGGGCGCCTGCGGGCGAAGGCGCCATCCCGCCGCGCAATCCTCTTCCAGCTTTGCACAAAGTTCCGGACAACGGTCTGGCTCGCACTCCGCCGATGGGCTGGAACAGTTGGAACAAGTTTGCCAGCCGGGTTGACGACGCGGTCGTGCGCAGCGTTGCCGATGCCATGGCGAGCAACGGCATGAAAGAGGCCGGATACCAGTACATAAATATTGACGACACGTGGGAAGCCGGCCGCGACGCGCAGGGCAATATTCAGACAAACAAAAAGTTTCCCGATATGAAGGCGCTGGCAGATTATGTTCACAGCAAGGGTTTGAAGCTGGGAATCTATTCTTCGCCGGGTCCGAACACCTGTGCCGGTTATGAAGGCACTTACGGCCATGAAGAGCAGGATGCGCGCACATACGCCGCGTGGGGAATCGATTATTTAAAGTACGACTGGTGCGGCGCGCGCAATCTCTACACTGATGAAGAGATGCAGGCGGTCTATCAGATTATGGGGGACGCCTTGTTGAAGACGAAGCGGCCGATTGTCTACAGCCTTTGCCAGTATGGACGGCAGGATGTCTGGAAATGGGGCGCGGACGTCGGCGGCAATCTCTGGCGCACCACGGGAGACATTCGCGATGCCTGGGACTCAATGACGCGCATCGGATTCAACCAGAACGATCTCGCGCCGTACGCGAAACCCGGTCACTGGAACGATCCCGACATGCTCGAAATTGGCAACGGCGCGATGACTGAAACCGAATACAATACGCACATGAGCCTGTGGGCCATGCTTGCAGCGCCGCTTTTGGCCGGAAATGATCTGCGCAGCATGAGTCCTGAGATACTTGCCATTCTCACCAATCGTGATGTAATCGCGATTGACCAGGACAAGCTCGGCAAGCAAGGCCAACGCGTCTGGCAGTCAGGCGAGCAGGAAGTCTGGTCACGGCCGTTATCGGGAGGCGCGCTGGCGGTTGCTTTCTTCAATCGCGGAAAAGATGAAGCAAAGCTCACGGTGAAGGCAACTGATCTCAAGATCAGCGGCAAGTGGAAAGCGCGCGACCTATGGTCGCATCAGGAGGTCGCCTGGCCCTCGGATGGTGAATATTCAGTCACAGTTCCGAGTCATGGGGTGCTGATGCTGCGGTTGAGCCAGTAGCGGCTGCCAGCGTTCTTGGTGATCTTTAGGTCCGTCACTCTGATGCGCTGCAAGTCTTTGTTTGCTTTGGAACACCACTGTCAGAACGAACTCCACAATTGGCTCGGCCATGCTGATGCGCGGCAAGTCTCTGACTTGCTGAGGCCACCTCGCTCCAAACCTCAGGGTCTCCGACCCGGCGAACTGCGGCAGGCTGGACCCCTGTGGCGGTCATAGACCGCTTAAGTTTGAGGGGGGCCGCATCCGGCAAGTCAAAGACTTGCCGCGCATCAGCATGGCCGAGCCATTGCGAACGGAGCTTCTTTCTAAAGAACCCGTCCAATCACATCGAGACGACTTGCGCGCATCGGCATGGCCGAGCCATGGCGAACGGAGCTTCTTTCTAAAGAACCCGTCCAATCACATCGAGACGACTTGCGGCGCATCGGCATGGCCGAGCCATTTGGGATACAGTTCGTTACAGGGCTTTGCGCAACAACGAGATGTTCTGAGTCAGAGTATCTTCCTCCTCGTCCGTCATTGAACTCAACGGGCATAAAGCCATGGGTGCGGCTCAGGGTTATCGAATGATCAGTCGCGCTATGAATCGCGCGTGCGTGACAGCAGCGGGAGTTGAAAGCAAGAGTTTCTGGCCTCGGGCCTGGCGCTCTCCTTTATCTACGGCGCCGGGAGGACCAGGAGCCGTGACTGTATTGGCCTCGATTACACTTCGAAACTGGGTCTTTGGTTGATCCAGAAACGCATCGATTAGCAGTTTCACTCCATGGCTGTCGATGCTGAAAGCCGTGTTACTGAGTTTGTCGATCTTCATGTCAGCGTGCAGCAGCAAAGTCAGCGTCGATGGCTTTGTCGTTTCGACTTCGTCGGTAACGATGAAACCGCTTCCGGGCCGAAACACAAACTCGCGCACAAACTTCCTGAGCGCAACCGGCGGCAGGTAAGCCGTAGTCGCATCACCGCGGACGAGGATCTCCTCCGCCGTAACTTTAACCTCCGCGATGCGAATGCCATTGAGCAATTCGTAAGACACGTCGGCAAAGACGTCATGTCCTTCGCCTTCTTTGCCCTGACCCTTACCGTTGACGAGCAGCGTGTTGTGGTGCTCAGTCATCGGCACGCCGGCATATCCGCTATCACCGGTCAGGTATTGACCTTGGGCGAAGATGATAAAACTGTTGGCGTCGGGATGCGCGTGACCCGAAGACAATCGCCAGTCGGGGAATTGTTTCAGCAACGGCGCGGCGTGATGACCTTCGGGCGGGCCACACTTGAAAGCGAAGGCAGTCGCATCTTTTGACCAGTTGCTCCGCCAGTAAAACACATCGTGATCCGGGAAGTAGTGCCAGGTTGCCTGCTTTTCAATCGGCACAGCTTTCAGTTTCCCGTCATACCAGACCAATGACCAGAAATCTTCCGCGTTAACGTGGCCGAATTGCTTCAGCCAATCGGCGACGCCCTGCGCCTCGCCGTTCTGAAACCGTTGCGCCAGGCGATACAGCAGGTTGTAATTTGTATTGAAATACCCTCCGGGATGAGTGCGGGGATACTCTTCGCCCTTGTGCGCGCGCGTGAATGACCCTTCGAAGATATCGCCAAAATCAAACACGTAATCGCCACTCGGCAACATCGAGTGCGCCACATACTGGTGCATCTGACGAAAGCCCGGTCGGTCGTAAAGATCCTCGCCGGTGGCGTGAGCGTGGGCATCGAGGTAATGGACCAGCCATGGCGTCGAGAAGATCCAGTACTCGAATCCTTCGTAGTAATAGCCATCCTGCGAATATGTTGCCACTACCCGATCAAAGATGGCCCGCGCCAGCCTGGCCCATTCGGGCGCTTCGGGTGTTTCGTCATAAAGCGCATACGCCGCCACACCCAATCCGGCAATCGGAATAAAGGTGTGATTCTGGCTGTAAGCGAAAGTCTTGCCCGCTTTCGGTTTGAAGTAATCGGCCATCAGGCGAGCCTGCCTGATTAACTTATCGCGATAGCGGGTTCGTTCTCCTTGAGAGAGGTCGTGATAGAGAAGGTCATAGCCCCAGCCCATACCATAGAGCAGATGTCCGGCAGCAAGATCGACATTTGGTTTGTTCGAAGCGTAACCCCAAATGTCGTAAGAGACCGCGGCCTCCATGTACTTGCGCGCGGCCTCCAGATATTTCCGGTCGCCTTCAATCTTGTAAATGAAGGCGGCTTCCGCAATCGCGATGGCCACGTCGTTCTGCTGGCGGCGCGACTCAGCGGGAGGAGGCGGAGGATCAGCCGCCAGCGCGCGCACATGACGGATTGTCTGCTGCCAAAGCTCACGATGTGAAGTACGCGCGCGGTCGCGCAATTCCGCGAGTTCCCTGTCGGTGACGTAGACGCGCGGATGCACGCCCATCAACTCTGGCAGCAGCTTCGAATTGCGCGTCCGCATTAATTCCGTCAGCGGATGCTCGCCCTTCAGTTTGTTACTCGCGGTGCGCTCTTGTTGTAACTCGCGCGCGTCCTGGGCAATTGCGGGATTCGCAGAAATGCAGACCGTGAGCAGGAGGAACAGCGCAAGTAGTGCGCGATGCGGGAATTTTTCGGCTGGCTTTGGGTGACTTCGTTGAGCGTTGTTTGACGCAAGCAGAGACGGTTCCGCGAAGTCACGCGAAGTCACCCGAAAAGAACCTCTCGAAGACATGCGGGCCAGGGCAAATGAAGGAGCGCGGACGATGGCGCCCGCGCTCCGAAGCCACACGACTAGAAACTCAGTCGCAAACCGAACTGAAGTTTCCGCATTGGACCAGCCGTGCTGATCACACCAAAGGTCGTCGACGTCGTGCCGGAAGGAACGGACGCGCCCGGCGTGCCGAGATTCACATTATTAAATATGTTCGTTCCCTCTGCGCGAAAACGCAGGCGAACCGTTTCCGTAAAGCGGAAGTCGCGTGATATCGCCAGGTCAACGGCGCGATAACCCGGCGCGTCGAGCAGGTTACGTGGCGCATTGCCCTCAACTGGCTGGCCCGTAACTGCCTTGTTCTGCACAAAGGCTGCGGTGTTGAACCACATCTGCGCCGTCGGATGATCCAGGTGCGGATCGCCGATTAACTGCGCGCGATCGTTGGTCTGCCCATCAAGGTTCGCATCGACGCTCCCGTTGGTAACCGTGAACGGCAAACCACTGCGCGCTTTAATGATTGGTGAAATGCTCCAGCCATTTATCAGATGACGGAGGAAGCGATTGTCCCCGTGATAGTAATCAGGCTGATAGTTGAAGCTCAGGCTGAAAACGTGACGCTGGTCGGTATCGGCCCGGCCTGCATCCAGGTAGAGCTTTGTGAAGTTTTGCGCGCCCCCCTGCGTAGTGTTGTTTTGCAACTGCACTCTGTCATTGGTGTGGCTGTAGGTGTAGAAGCCGTTAAAGGTCAGGTGATGACTCATGCGCATCGCCGCGGTGAATTGCCAACCGTGGTAGTCCGCCGTCTGATCTGAATCCAAAACCAGGACTGCGCCGAATGCCGGGTTAGGCCGGCGCGCCAGCACGTTGGCGCCGGCACTTGTCGCCGTCGCTGTAGCGACGGGATAGTTAACATCCCGCGCAAACGGCAAATTACGGCTGAGAGTCACCACGTAGGCCGCGCCCAGCGTCAGGTTCCTGGTTACCGCACGTTGGATGCCGGCATTCATCTGGTATGACCGCGGCCAGCGGAAATCGGAAGCCACGGCAAAGGTGCTACCGCCGGTGACAAACGTTCCTTTGTAAGGAAACGGATTGCCGCCAACAAAAGCGTTGTAGGGGTTACTCAACGTGGCGCCTAGCGGCACGCCGGTCGAACTCGTCTTCTGATTTATGTTCGTGAATGTCAGCCGGGTTGAGAACGGTTGAAAGTTGGTCATCGTGTTCCATTCATTCCCTGAGAGACTGCCGTAAAACTGGCCGATGGCCGGCAAGTCGAAGACTTGCCGCGCATCGGCATGGCGGAGCCAATTTTGATCCGACGAATCAAGCGCACCCTGATGCCGAGAAGACAGTCGAACTCAAGATCTCGCGCCTGAATGAAAGGCTCAAATGAATCAGTCGGCTCGCGAGACTTCGTTAGGCTGAAATGACGTCAGAACGTCAGCTTCAATCCAAACTGAATCTGGCGCGCCGGTCCGGGAGGAGAGACTTTCCCGTAAAGGCCATTGTTCAGATTCGTGTTGTTCGCAATCAGCGCGTTGAGCGATGAGAATCGATAGTTCACGCGGTTAAAAGCATTAAAGAAATCGGTCTGAAAGCGCAGCTTCCATCCCTCTTTGGGTAGCTTGAACTCCTTGCGCGCGGAAATGTCCCACAGATAACGGCTCGGCCCGCGGACGGCGCCCGGTTGAGTGTTTCCGAGAACATCTGCTGGCGCATTGGTGTAGATACTTCCGTCAAACCAGGTGAGACAAGGCGTAGAACCTGTGCAAGGGGCAACCACAGTCGGAGTGGTAGCATAGGAGGCCCGTCGGCGGGCGCTGAAAGTTCCGAAAGTGCTGTTGCCGGTCACCGTGTAAGGCTCGCCGGTTTCAGCCCTGGTCACGCCGCTAACTTCCCATCCGCCCAGAACTCCACGCCATCCGTTTGCCTTGCGGAAGAACGGTAAGTTGTAGCTGTAAGTGCCAACGAAGATATGCCTGCGATCGAACGGCGCTGGACCATAATTCACAAACCGCATCGTAGCGTCAAAAATATTGTCGTTAGCGCCGGTGTTTCTGACGTCGTTGGCGCCGCCGCCTGAATCCGTCAGCGCATGAGACCAGGTATAACTCCCGGTGAGTCTCAAGTTGCCTTTGCGTTTGGTCGCATAAATCTGCAAGCCGTTGTAGTTCGAAATGGCATCACTCAGGAACATATTAATCGATGAGTACCCTTTGTAGGGGCGCAACGCATCCATGCTGGTGGCCCGCTGCGCAGTGGGTAACGCTTCGTTTGCCAGCAGCACCTCCGGACTCGGCATATTTATGTCAGGTTTGCGGACCAGATGTCGCGCCTGATTACCGACATAAGCTACCTCCAGGAAAAATCCCTTCGGTAATTCACGCTGGACGCTCAAGCTATAGCTCTCTGTATAGGCTTGCTTGAGATTTGGATCGATCGCATTGAGCGATAGCGCCGCCGCTGCTGGGGCAGTCCCGCCGCTGGGGTTCGAGAGGTTGCCATTCTGAAAATTAACGGTTTGCGTGAAAGGCGGATTCGTAAGTTCATCGAAAATCATGTTGCCTTCAGGCGTGTCGTAGAAGATACCGAAGCCGCCACGAATCGACGTCCTGCTGTCCTTAAATGGCTGCCAGGCAAAACCAATCCGCGGCGCCCAGAGACTTTGGTTATCATAGAGACCGCGCGGCGCGCCGGCCGGAACTGCCAGCACGGTGGGGCTGTTGCCATTCGGCACGCGCGCCAGTTCGCTCTGAGGCACGCCCGAACCGGCGCGGATGAGGCCGTTAAAGCGATTGCCGCCTTTAGTTGTGTCAATGTTCCCATTGAGCAACATTGTCACAGCCTGTGATGGATCATAACGGCTGGGATCGAAGTTCGCGATTTGATTGGCCTGGGTGTAAGTCGGGATTATGTATTGGTAGCGCATCCCGATTTCCAAGCTAAGGTTGCGCCGTACTTTCCAACTGTCAGTGACAAACGCATGGTACTGGCTAAAACGGAAGAAGCCGACCGGATCGTCCGAAGCTTCCTGGTACGTCGCGAAATTACCCATCAACGCATCGGCGAATGAGTAGCCGGTTGAATTCGGTCTACTGCTGCTCGTCGATCCTGTGAAGGTGATATTGCCCGCATAGACCGAACGCGCATTCTGGTCCTTGCGATTGCGGATGACGACAGCACCGACCTTAAGCGTGTGGCTGCCATGCGTCCACGTGATGTTTTCATTTGCGGCAATGTCAGTAGTCGGCGAAAGCAGTGAATGTGATTGGCCGCTTACTGTGCTTACGCTCGTGCCGCTGCCTGAGAAGTTGATGTCGGGAATGCTGTTGCGAAAGCGACCGCCACCAGTCGTTCCGAATACCTGCGGAAAAGTAAAGCCATAAGTAGCTCGTTTCCACAAATCGCCGTACGGCGGAATGCGCTGGCCATTCCACGAAGCGTTGATATAAGCCTCGTTAACCAGAGTCGAGCTAATCAGCCACGTGTGATTTAGTTGATAGCTCGTTCCCGGCCGTCTTCTGTTTTCCGGACAGGCCGGCACATCGTTGCTGCCCGCGCACGAGAACCCAAACGGAAGTTGAATGTTGTACGCGTCATGGAGATAGCGCAGAAAGAGCGTATGCTTCGCGTTGAAGCGATAGTCGAACCGGATGAAATCTTCTCGCCAGTCGAACGGTGTGGAAACCTGATAAGTCGTGTTCGCGCCAGCGAACGTGTTCGTAAATGAAACTGCCAGCTTTTGCATGGCGCTGTAGAGAGCTGCAATCGCTTTTCCGTCTATCGAAATGCATTGTGGGCTCAAAACGCGGTTAACGATCGTGCAACCGGCCGGCGCTCCGGTAGGCACCCTGAAAGTCACGGAAGTAAGCGCGCTAAAGTCGCCATTTAACATCGCAGTCGTGGGTAGCGTTCTGGTGGTAGGCGCCGCGTCTTGTCGAATCTTTTTCCATTCCTCGCCGGCAAAGAAGAAGAACTTGTCTTTCTTAATTGGACCGCCCAGGTTCCAACCAAAATCGTTGAAGCGAAGTTTCTGCTTGGAAGGAGAGAATGAATTTTTCGCATCGAGTGCGTCGTTACGCAGGAATTCCAGGCCGCCGCCGTGGAAACTATTGCCACCTCGACGCGTTACCGCGTTAGTCGCGCCACCCGAATGCCGGCCGTATTCAGCCGAGAAGTTGGAAGTTTTAATGCCTACTTCCTGAATGAAATCGACGCCGACGTTATTGATCATGCTGCCGTTCGATCCCGAGTCCAGATCGAATCCACCGTCGATCGTGAGCCCGTTCTGATCGGGCCGCACTCCGTTTACAGATTGATTGGCGGCCCCCAGACCCGTAGTCACCGCCATTTGATCTTCGTCAATGAGCGCGACCCCTGGAACCAGCGAAGCAAGTTGGATGAAGTTGCGACCGTTAAGCGCTAAGTCCTGCACCTGCTCGCCGTCGATTACGCGCGACACTTCGCCCGAGACGGTGTTGACCGTTTCTCCGGCGCCGGCGGTAATCTGAACCGTCTCGGTGATGTCGCCCGGTTGCAACACGAAGTCGACGGTAATGCGCGCATCGGCATCTACCTGATAGCTGGATTTCAACTGTTTGCGGAAACCTTTCAACTCGGCCAGGACGCGGTAACTACCTACGGGCAAATTCGTAACGACATAAAAGCCACTGTCGTCCGTGGTAGCAGTGCGCGCGACACCCGTAGCCTCGTTTGTGATCGTGACGGTCACGCCGGGAACGGACGCCTTTGACGGATCCGTTACCGTGCCTGAAATGCGTCCGACGGTCGTCATTTGTGCCATTACCGAGACGCATGTTCCCAGGCACAACGCAACCAGAAAAGAAATTGAAACTGAAGTTCGTAACAGGTTGAGCCGTTTCGAAAAATTTCCTATGCTTCGCATGTCATCGGCCTCCAAATACAAAAATCAACGCCAGGAACTGTACGATGCCGCCACTCCTAACCGCATTGGCAGGCTGCACAACTCTAAGCGTTCACCGCTTGTTCTAACCAGGGCGTCTGCGTTCTATTCTTGCGCTAAGCGACGCGCGGCGCGGCAAAAGTAGGCGCCGCAATCAAAGCAGCGGCGCCCCTGAGACGTGAATGTTCTTTCATTGACGCAATCCGCAAAGGAGTGCGGCTGCCTTTTTCGGTCAAGGCCCTCTCTGCGAGTGCCAGCGTCGCCGGGTGGGCAATCAGATCCCACGCCGTGGTGATTTCACCGTCCAGGTAAATGCACTCAGGGTTAATCACGTTCACAATTGTGCCCAAGCCGAGGCCGAGGAACCGCGCTGTCGCCTGCACCGCTGCCATGGCTTTGGCATCACCTTCGCGCGCACGGACGATCAGGTCAGGCACCGTAAAAGAACCCTGCCTTGCGTCATGAAGCTTATTTGGACTGAGCTTGGACAAATGCCACCCAAAATAACGAGACAGCGTAGCCAGATTGGATATGTAAGTCTCCCAGCAACCGGTCGAGCCGCACATACATTTCGGTCCATCCAGGTTCAAAGGTACGTGGGCAAACTCTCCGGCGATGTGGTCAGTGCCGCGGAGGAGTTCGCCGTTAATGACCACGCCGACGCCGACACCGTCAGACACGCCTACATAGACGAAGTTCTGCGGCCGCGTTGATTCGCCGCGTTCCAGCCAGAGCAGCGCCAGCGTGCAGGCGCGCCCGGAGTTTTCTATTTCCACCGGCAAACCGATTGCCGCTGCCAGCGGATTTCGCAATTCTACATCGCGCCATCCCAACGCCGGAGCATTCAACACCCGGCCGCTGCGTTGATCAACCATGCCGGGAACGGCGACCCCGATACCCTCTACGAACGAGGCTATTCCCGCGGTTTTTATCAGCCGGCGAATTCTTTGGGCCAGGTCACGAATAAATTCCGGGATGGAAAAAATCGTGTCACATGTTTCCAGCGCCAGCTGCCGGCCGGCGAAATCGCAGACCATTAAAAACGTTTTGCTAAAGCGCACGTCGACGGCAACCACCAGCCGATCCTGCGACTTGACATGCAGCAACGTGGGCTTTCGGCCAAAGGCCGCTTCGCCAGTCGCGCCTTCGTAAATCAGGTTCTGGTCGAGCAGCTCCTGGACCAGAACGCCCGCCACTCCGCGCGTGACTTTCATGCGCCGGGCCAGCTCAGCGCGTGAAATCGGTTGATGTTCGTGGATTACATTTAGGGCGATGCGACGGTTAATATCTCGCGAAGTAGAGCGGGTGGCGATGCGGAAGTCTCGAGTGTTTATCTTGCGCATGGGGGGAATTTGTACGCAATGTGGACAATATTCCCGTGCCCCGTTACTGTCAAGAGTTTTTTAACGATGATGACTACTTTTTTGGCGGAAAACATGCACGGCGTGGGCAGGGCAGCCGCGAACCCGCGCCAGGTTCCGTTACGGGAACGAAGGTAGTTCAGCACGGGCGCGAGGAATTTCGGTTGTGCGGCGGTCGCGGTTGAGTTCAGCAGACATGACTATGCTTGTTGGGTGCCGGCCACTGATGCCCGTGCGCGAAGTTGGTACTGGTTCGCCGGCAGTCGCGCCTTATTCCGCACTGGTATCGCCGGCGGTTCGATTGCAGGTTCGCATCGCAGCACTTTGAGGTGATTTCTGACTGCAAGCACCGTCCTGGTGCGCAGCGCTGCCTTCTGGGCCGTAGACTTTTCATACCGCGTGCGGACGCTTCCCCTCAGCGTAACAATTCCGTCAGTCGCGTAAACACAGATTTCTTTAGAGCTGCCGTTTCGTTGCCGTCCCAGTTCTCTAAGCACCCATTGTTCGATTTCACTGTCGCGCATGATGTGTCGGGTTCCTTC
>JBKPEE010000243.1:0-20350 GCA_046728235.1 Acidobacteriota bacterium | reverse complement strand
GGATAATGATGCTCCTTAACCCATCCGCTGACGCGGATGGTACTGACTGGTTGCGGACGGTGACGTCCGCGTTCCCAGCGAAGGGCGGAACGCAGAAAGCAGGAGGAAACATGAATTGGTCACCATCGCGGATTACTTTTGGGCTGGCGTTTGCGATTGCCATCATCACCACCGCAGCGCCAGCCTCGCGCGCGCAAATCTGTCCCGGCAGTAATCTCTTCTACCTGGTGCGCGATGCGAAAGGTGCAATCATCAGCGCTGACCGCAAAGACCTGAAGTACCAGGGCGAAGCGACGAAACAACCAGGTATCGACTGGAACGCGCAAGCCATAGATGCTCAGAAGCTGAGGAGTAAGACCGTGCCGCCTGAGGTTTCCAGGTTGAATGGAAAAGTGGCGCTTCGGAAGATGACGTTTTGTAACTTCCAAACGGATCTGAAGCTGTCGGTCACGCTCGGCGGTCAGACAATGAACCTGCTGTTTCACACGCCCAGGCTGGCAGAGACGGTGAGCAAGGATTTCGTGGTCGAGTCTGTTCCCTTCAAAGCAGGCGACTATGAAATAACATTGGATATGCCTGCCGATACTTGGGTAAATTATTACCCGGCAAGTTTATGGAAAAAAGTAAGGAAGTGAAATCATTGCCGATTGCCGATTGCCGATTGCCAATTGGTGTGAATCGAAAGGATCAATTGGCAATTGGAATTTGGCAACTTGCAATGACAAAGCCCGGTCGCTCCCGCTCCCGGTACTGACTCCATTTTTGATGCGAAAACAGAATTCGCGCTGCGCGCTCAGTGCGGACGGGGACGTCCGCGCTCCCAGCATCAGGCGGCGCGTTTCAGATGGCGATTAAGTTTTTGCGTAGGCAGGTCGATACTCTAGGCGACGATTTGGCGAGCTATGCGCCATGCGGATTCGACGACGCCCTCGATGCCGACTCCATCTGAGACGGTGTCGCCAACCAGCCAAAGGTTGGGGAATGGGGAAGTAATCGAGCTCCTGGTGGTGCACGCGGTGTCCGCCACCGCGCGGCCGATCAGGCCAAGTCTTCTGCGCGTCGCTTCATAGTACGTCTGCGGGGTCGCCGTCTCTATTAACTCAATTGCATCGCCGAGCTCGGGCATGGCGGCATGCAGTCGCGACCAAACCTGTTCGAGCATCGATTGGTCGCGCTCTTCATGCGCGCTGTGATCCTCATGAAATGAAAACCAATCCTCGGCGCGAGTGTAGACGGAGAGGACCGCCGGGCGGCGCGCGCCATTTTGCTGGCCCGCCAGGGACAGAACGAGTTGCACATCTTCGGGATCGTATGTGCCTTCGGGCCGGACGGCGGTGAGCATGAGAATCTTTTCCGCCGGCAGACGCGAAATGGCGGGTTCACTGAGGACGAGAAACATCTGGTACACACCCCAGCCTCTCAGCGTTTTCAGTTGCACAGACACGTCGCGGGGAGTCCGCGCTGGGCCAAGCAACTTTCCAAACGTGTCCCAGATCGTGAGGTTACTGATGATGGCGCGCTTGGCCGTAACTCGTTCGCCGCTTAACAGGTCTACGCCGGCTGGAGTTCCATCCGATAGATGCGCGAGCCGCAGCACTGGAGAGTCGAATCGCAACCTGCCGCCACTGCGCTTAAACGACTCGACCAGCCCATCGACGAGCGATTGCGCGCCACCTTCGATGCTCCAGAATCTGCGCCGCATATCGAGCGTCGTGGCTGCCAGCTCATGACTACATTCATCGCTCGCACATTGCAGGAGAGTTTGCAGTTGCACGTCGATGAAACGCCGGAACCGAAGCGACAAATTTGAAAGATCTGTCCGCCCGGTATTAGGGATATTCCGATAGAACTCGATCGCGGCATCCGCGCATTCAGGAAATGCCTCGCGCAGATTTGCTTCGAACTCCGGCACACTTGACGTTCGTGGAATGTCGAGTCCATCCGGCAGGCGCACCACGTAGGCGGGTGACAGAATTTGCGCGCGCGGCGTGGTCACCCCGAGTTCGGTGAAGAGACGTTCGTAAACTCCGCCAGGCTCCCAGCCACAATACAAGCCATGTGTCGGCTCGAATTGTTGTCCGGCGTGGAGGACGGTCGCGGCGCATCCGCCGGCGTACGACTGTCTTTCCAAAAGGCAGACGCTCAGCCCGCGGTTGGCGAGCGCGGCCGCGGGTGTCAGCCCGCCGATGCCACCGCCGATGATGATGACTTCATAGTCCATGAGCTTCCAACTGGACCGCAACCGTCTCGGTTGCTCTTTTATTCGCGCTTCGCGCTCATTGCAAGCGGGACGCTTGCGCTCCAGTCAAATCATTCGGCAAATTCGTCTAGTGGAGAAAAGTAATCAGGTATGTGATCAGACCGCTCGGCTTCCCGTGCCGCATGTTTTCTAATGCCGCGCGCAGGAACGGGTCGGCGACGATGATTACTGACTGAACGCCATTGAAGACGAGATGGACCACAATGCACGGCAAGAGTCGGCCTGTCTTCGCGCGCAGCACCGTCAGCGCCACGCTCAAAAGCGTGATTGAGGCAATCACGCCGAGGTTCGGCCAGTACTGAGGCACGTGCGGAATCGCAAACAATAACGTCACCAGCACGATCGCCACGGTCGCACCCGACGCTCGTTCAAGTGCCGGGTAGAGAATTCCCCGATAGATGCTCTCTTCTACAATTGGCGCAGTAGCGACGGCGAGAAAAGCGATGATGAGGGCGGCGCTGCGCGAACTTTCGACCAGGCGATCGAGCGCCGTACCCTGCCCCCCAAACAACAGCGTCAGCAGGAAGGCGGCGAGATAAAGCATGAGAGCCAGGCCTATGCATGCCGCCAGTCTGAACCTGCCGTTCCAGGTGAGTCCCAGAGTTTCGATGGCCGAGACTTTGCCGAACTGCGTTACCACGGCCCAGACGATGAATAAAGTTATCAGGTGGGCCGGCAGAACTCCGGCGACCAAAATCAGGATCAAAGTCTTGTCGGCCATGAGCGTTTCGGCCGTCGGGCGCGTCCCGTGGTAATGCACTGCGAGATAGGGAATCGCCAGCACCTGCGGCAGAAACAGGAGGACCACGCTCGAAATCCACGTCATCACCGCGGTCAACAAAGACCACGGCGGAATTCTCGTGACCCCAAGCGGCGACTGATCGTGCACGCCGGCGTGCTCGGGTATGGTGATGTCAGGCGATACGTTCACGCGATTGTGAAATTAACAGGGTAGGGATCAGTTAGTTATTGGGGGTTCACAGCTTCATACCCATTTGTTTCGTGCCATTTCGTGTGAATTCGTGGATCATTCTTAACCTTGACCGAACATGATCCACGAATCCACACGAAGGATCACGAACAAATCAGCTGATCTTCTAGTTCATACGTTAGGGGATTAGGAATGATCCACGAATACACACGAAATCACGAAAGAGAATGCGGTCCTTCGGACCTAAACCTCATTTTGAGACAAGTCCTCCGCAGCCGATCCTGCAGGAGGCTCTGACTTGCCGTTATACTGATCGAGCTTGCGATAGATCGTTTTCCGGCCAATGTTGAGCAAGCGTGCCGCTTTAGTCTTATCGCCCGAGGTGTAATCCAAAGTTGCGTTAATCGCGATTCGCTCGATCTCCTCCATCGACATGGGCAGCTCTATCTCGAGCGATGCCGTCCGTCCTTCGCTGGCCGCCTGGGCGCGCTCGGCTCGCGCCAGGGTTTCGCGCTCGGCGGCTACGTTGCCGATTGCCGCCGGCAGATCATCAAGCTCGATCTGCCTGCCCGCCGCGATGATCACTGCACGCTCGATCGCGTTTTCCAGTTCCCGAACATTTCCCGGCCAGTCATAGCTTACCAGCGCGCGCAGCGCTTCCTTCGAAATTCCCGACACAAACCGGCCCGTGCGTTGTTTGTAGTGCTCGAGAAAATGGATCACCAGCGGATGTATATCTTCGCGGCGCTCGCGCAGAGGGGGCAACGTAATGGGAAAGACGGAAAGCCGATAGAAGAGATCGCGGCGGAACTTGCCCTGATCCACGGCGCGCTCCAGATCGACATTTGAAGCGGCGATAATGCGCACGTCTGCTTTCAGCACTTCGTTGCCGCCCACGCGGGTGAACTCGCCATCCTGCAATACACGCAACAGCCGCACCTGCGCGCCGAGGCTCATCTCACCGACTTCATCGAGGAACAGGGTGCCGCCGTTGGCTTCTTCGAAGCGGCCACTCCGCCGCGCCCGCGCATCAGTGAACGCGCCTTTTTCGTGGCCGAACAATTCCGATTCCAGCAACGTCTCGGGAATCGCGCCGCAGTTGAGCTTGATGTACGGCTGATCTTCGCGGCCGGAATTGAAGTGAATCAAGTTGGCCAGCAACTCTTTGCCCGTGCCGGATTCTCCGTGAATCAGTACAGAGGTTTGGGTATCCGCGACGTTCAGCGCGAACTCAATCGCGCGACGAATTGCCGTGGCCTGGCCGATGATGCGCTCTTCGCCATAGCGTTCATGGAGCGCCGACTTGAGGCGCATGATCTCAGCGGAGAGGTGATCGCGTTCCAGCGCTGTGCCGATTTGATCGCCGATGCCTTCTACCAGCGCGACCTCGTGATCTTTGAAACGATCGCGCTGTTGGCTCCAGACAAACCCCAACAGGCCGAACGCGTGGCCGGCGATGCGTACGGGCGCAATCAACGCCGCTCGTCCCCCGAGCGTTGCATTGAACATCATGCGCAAAGGCAGAGGGAGATCCGATTCGTGCAGCTTCACGGTCTTTCCCTGAGTGAGGATGTCGACCATCGCCGGGTACTCAGTAATGTCGAGCGACTGCCCGTGCGCTTCAATTAATCCCCGCACATTGTCGGTGACGGCGTGCGGCGCGGCCTTGAAAGCCGCCAGACTGATCCGCTTTTCGTCCGCGTCCAGCACACCGAGCGCCGAGTAATCAGCGCCGACCAGTGACAGCGCGCGTTCCAGCACTGCCGAGGTGACTTCGCCAAAGTCTGAGCGCGCGTTGAGCGCGTTGGCGATCTCCAGCAGCGCATTAGTGGTCTCGGCTTCGCGTTTCTTGTCCGTGTAAATCCGCGTGTACTGATAAGCGATGGCCAGCTGACGGGCGATTGAGACCAGGAAAGCGACCTCTTCATCCGACCAATGTCGCGGCGCGCGGGTGTGATGCAGGCCAATGAGTCCGAGGACTTCGTCGGCAAGCACGACCGGCACAATTAATAAGGAGCGAGTGCCCAGGCTCCTGGCAAAGAAGCGAATTTTATGATCGAGCTCAGGCGCCGAGGTGTCATCGAGTTTGATTGGCTGGCGCACATCGAGATATTGCGACAGTGTCTCAACATCCACGGGAATGCGCATGTCGAGGCCGGACGGCACAGTATCAATAGCGCGCCATTCATGACTGACGCTGAACTCGCCGTCAGGACTCAACTTAATGATGTCGCAGCGGTCGACTTCCATCATTTGACCCAGCTCGGCGACGATGACCTGCAGGAAGGTGTCGAGATTGACGGACTTGGGAAGGTTCGACGCGAGGCGGGAGATGATCGACTCGCGCGCTTCGTGTAGCTTCAGCTTACGTTCGAGGGACAGACTGTGTTGTGTTTCGGCAGCCGGCTGCATAGGGAACAACTTTGACTCGCGATCATAGCGGAAGGGTTGCGTAACTTGCAAAAATGTCGAAGTGGCACGCGCATCTTGGGCGCGTGTTTTCACGGCCGGGACGGCTGATGGCTAATGAATGGCCGTCCTTCGGACCTCTTCCGGATTCGTGCAATTCCGTGTGATTTCGTGGATCGTTCTTACCTCACCAAAGATGGGATCCACGAATTCACACGAAACACCACGAACAAATCACTTCCAAGACCTCTGAGCACTAGCTTGCGGTCCTTCGGACCTTGCTTAACGACCAAGGCTTCGAATTTCCGTCCTCCTGCATCTCAGGAACCGAGCAGTTTGTAACGTTCGGAAACGGTCTCGTATAATCAGCTCAAAACCCGGATCAGAAATTAACGATTAACGATGCCAATTTACGAATTCCGTTGCAAAAAATGTGGTAACCAGATTGAAGTGTTTCAGAAGTTCTCCGACAAGTCGCCGACGCGCTGTAAGAAGTGCGGTGGCCGACTGGAGAAAATGGTTTCGTCGCCGGCGATTCAGTTTAAAGGCGAAGGCTGGTATGTCACCGATTACGCCCGCAAGGGCAGCGTGAGCGAAAAGGTCGAGAAAGAGTTGTCTTCGCCTGAATCTTCCGCGAAGAGCGATGACGGCGCGAAAACAAAGAAGTCTCCCGTGAAAAAGACCGGATCAGACAAAAGTTAAAGATCGATTCCGCAGATGCGTTACTCGTACAGGTTTGCGAGCAGGTTTGCGAGAGCAGGGAACCGCTGGTGGCGGCTGAGCGCACTGGGACTGACGGCCATGCTCCTGGCTGGGAGCTTGTTTGCACAGGCCGGCCGTCGTTCGCATCCTGACGCAAGCGCATCAACGCTCGTCAACGTCGTGGCGGTCCGCACCGAGGGAACGGCCACGCCTATTACTGCGAAAGAGATGTCGTTTTTCGATAACGGGGTCGAACAGAGCATCAGAAACTTTACGCCTGATCTGTCGCCCGGAAAGATCGTTCTGCTGGTCGATAACTCACTGACGATTCGCGCCGAGGTCGATAAGCTCGAGGCGGCCGCGCTTGAGTTTGCCTATGAAATATATGACGGCGACAAGTTGCTGATTGTCGGTTACGACAATAGCGCCGAGATCGTTGCCGACTGGACCGACGACGCGAAGAAGCTCGAGAAGGAACTGAAGGCGTTTCGCAAGACGGGTGACCCGCATCTGTTCGACGCGATTACTGCGGTGGTAAACGAAGCTTTGCAGCCACTCACGGCGCAGAAGCGCGCCATCGTGGTGATCAGTGACGGCCTCGATCGTGGCAGCCAGGCAAAATTCCAACAGGTACTGAATTCGCTGCAATCACTGGACATTGTTGTCTATTGCGTCCAGGCGCAGGACCGCACGCGCGGCGCGATTCGTCGCGACGTGCCCAAGCCGCGTCAGGTGATCGATGAACTCGCGGAAGGCACCGGCGGCCGCATCTTCCCAATTGATGATCCGCGCGCAGCGGCGAAAGCCATTTGCGATGAGCTGCGTAAAAACCGCTACGTTTTGTCCTATCTGCCGCAGAGTGTCCCGCTAAGCGAGCCGCGCCGGTTATTGGTCATGGGCGAGCGCGGAATTGATGCGCGGTCCAAGACGATGCAGCCGGTGAATTGAGGAGCAATCGTGTTCCCTGTCTTTTGGAGTGCGGCGACTAGTCGCCGCTTTCCAAAGCGCTGACAAGTCAGCGCACTCCATACTGACAATCAGGTTTTCTGCCGCGAGTACAACCAGAACAACGTCACAATAATCGCCAGCAGAATTATCTCCCAGAACACAAAGACACTTGGTTGAAAGCGCCCGAATTCATCTTTCGCATCCTGGTAGACGATAAACGTGCCGAAACTGACACCGGCAACCAGCCAGATGATCTGTCGCTTTGTGTCCCACATGATCCGGGTTTTGGAGTGCGGCCTGTTAGGGCGGAACGCTTTCATTAATCGCCGTCTGAAGGCGGGACTCCAAACTCAACTCGCATCCGCGGCAAGACGCGCGCGTGCCCAAACATATGGGCCGGCACGTCGCCGACACGTCTCGCTCCCATCCGCTCGTAAAACTTTTCCGCGTGCGGATCCGCAGAGAGCTCAAGCATAGCCGCGCCAAGTTCTCTGGCTCGTGCTTGAACCCGCTCAAAGAGAGCCCGCCCAATACCTTTGCCCATCTGTTTCGGGTCGATCCACATGTGCTCCAACTCTGCAAGTGAGTCGCTTAGCACAAGCGCACAACACCCGGCGATCTCTTTGTCGATCATAGCGACAAAAACCTCGTGGTTCGCAATAAAGTCGCCGGTGATCGTGAGATCATCCTTCCAGTGAGCAATCCATTGGTCCGGATAATTCCAATGTTGCTTGGCGGCGTGGGCAAGGGCTGTCAGGGCTTCAGCCTCGTCGGGCCTGGCATGGCGAATTTTGAGTAGCATGATCAGGTTCTAGTCTAGCACGCGAAACGATCCACGAAATGACACGAACAAGCACGAACCTTGTCGTCTTAGTGATTTTTCGTGTGTCTTCGTGGATCGCAAAGCCTCAATTATCGCGACGATGGTTTGGAGTACCGCCTTTAGGGCGGCCTGCGTTAGACTCTGCGTCCGGCTGCAGGCGGTATTTCAAACCAATGGAACGCATCGTCTTTCTTGAACGGAACACGATCCGAGCGCAGTTTCGCAGACCGAATTTCGATCACGAATGGATCGAATATGCCGAGTCAGCGGCGGACCAGGTCGTCGAGCGAGTGCGTGACGCCACGATCATCATCAGCAATAAACTGTCTCTGGGTGAGCCGCAGTTGGCCGCGGCGCCAAACGTAAAGTTAATCGCCATCGCCGCCACGGGATCCGATTGCGTCGATCTCAATTACTGTCGCGCGCGCGGCATCGGGGTCTGCAATGTCCGTGGTTACGCGGGGAACGCGGTGCCCGAACATGTCTTGATGATGATGCTCGCCTTACGCCGCAACCTGCTTGCCTATCGTCAGGATGTGCGACGCGGGCTGTGGAATGAATCAAAGCAGTTTTGTCTGTTGACGCACGAGTTGCACGACATTCGTAACACGACCCTCGGAGTTATCGGCTATGGCGCTATCGGTCGCAGCGTGGCGCGTCTCGGTGAAGCCGCCGGCATGCGTGTCTTGATTTCTGAACGTAAGCAGGCGCCGGACATCCGCGCAGGCCGCACGGCCTTTGCCGAGACGTTACGCCAGAGCGACGTGCTGACGCTGCATTGTCCTTTAACTGACAAAACTCGCGATCTGATCGGGAACCGTGAATTTCGGATGATGAAGCGCAGCGCCCTCTTAATTAATACGGCGCGCGGGGCGCTGATTGATGACGGGGCATTAATCGAGGCTTTGAAGAGTGGTTTGATTGCGGGAGCCGGATTGGATGTCTTACGCGACGAGCCGCCAACCAAGGGAAACCCGCTGCTTGATTTGCACCTGCCGAACCTGATCATCACTCCGCACGTTGCCTGGGCCAGCAATGAAGCGGTGCAGACACTCGCGGACCAGGTAATGGACAACATCGAGGGGTTTGTCGCGGGAAAGCCGCGGAACCTGCTGACTTGAAAATGGATTTCGTTCTGGCAGGTTTTTACGATGAGGTGGCGGCTTCGCTCGCCGGGTGGTCCACTTCCTCGGTCGTATAGAGGTTGAGAATCTCGCGGCCTTGCCGTGAACGGGGATCGATAGTGCGCAGGTGTTTGCGCCCCTTCATCTCCCAAATCGCGGTGACGACGCCGTCCTTCTCAACCGCCTGATAGGTTATCTCTTCGTTAGTTTGATTTTCCGTCTTCGCGGAATCAGCCTCAGCCATAAACCTAAAATCTCTCCTGTTCGATTGTTGGCGAGAATTCTGGCACAGCGGCCAGCTAGTGTCTAGCGAGCTGCTATGCGCTAAAGTGCAGCGCGCCCGCGACCGCATTCCTCGCATTTACCACGCCCCAGCCCTGGCGATCGACCTCGACGTCATGGACCCGTTCGGCGGTTTCGATCAGGATTCGCTTAATTTGCGGTGGCTGCAGTCGCGGATTTGCTTCCAGCATGCAGGCCGCGATTGACGAGACGATGGGCGCCGCGAACGAGGTCCCATCGACATACTTGTAATGCTCGTTGATGACGTTTCCTTCCCGCAGCTTGATGGTGATGAGCTGGCGTAGCATCGGTATGCGTAAATCAATCGCTTTATCGAAGTCCTCATCAACGCCCCGGTGCTGCTCAATCAGCGCCGGCAATTCTTCATCAGACGCTGCGTCCAGACGCGAATACAATTCCGCCTCTTCGGCCGTGGGTGTGTGCGGCAAGATCGGCGCCGCGACCCAGATGCCGGGCGCGATCACTTCCGGCTTCTGCAAGCCGTCAACCGTTGGGCCATACGACGACCGATACATTCCCCGGCGCGCGCGATCGAGCGAATTCTGATCGTCGAGCCCGCCGACGGCAATACACGATGGAGCGCTGGCGGGCGGCAAAACCGGATGACCGGGAATGTAACCCGCGTTACCGACAGCGCAGATCACCGCGATTCCGGCGCGCGTGCAACGCTCAACGGTCTGCGACAGCGGATTGGTCAAATAACTTTCTTCGTGATCGCCGCCGGCAGAAATGTTTACGATCTTGATCTCATATTTCGTCGCGTTGGCCAGCACCCACTCAAGCCCTTCCTGAATCTGCGCTTCAATGATACGGCCGGTGCGACCAATCTTGATTAGCACGAGCTTGGATTCTGAAGCGATGCCGCGGTACAAGCCGTCAACGAGTCCGCCGTTTCCCGCGGCCACTACGGAAGTCATCATTCCGTGCCAGCTCGCGACGTCATTCGTCTCGAGTAAGGTTTGATCCCCATTCGAATCAAAGATGCTGTGGTAGGCGACGATTCGGTTTGCCGGCTGAGTGAGATCGGGATGCGCGTAGAAACCGGAATCCAGAAATGCCATCGTCACGCCGCGCCCGCGAAACCTCTCGTCGGCGTCCATCCGCAGCGGTGTCGGCAGTACGAAGTTGTTCTGTTCAAAGATACTGGCGTGTGATTCGATTTGCCGGCGGGCGCGATTGAAGATCTCAACGCAGCGGCGGCAAAGTTTGCCGGCGTCGGGAAGGGCGGCGTTTGATCTGATGATCGGATGCAGGCTCTCGTGAAGCGTATCGATTGAATGAAGTTCGCCATCACAATAACGATCGCAGACCGGACAGATCGGCAATGTGATCGCCGGCAACCCACCTTCTTCGCGGGTAAGTTCTCTTGATTTGCTCATTTACCGGATCAGGTTATTCCGTCGTCACAGATGTGATTTATGCCAGTATATTTGTGACCATGAAGGATTGTACAGCGCGGTGGCCAGACTATCTTTTACTTGATCGCCTTGATGCAATACAGGCCGTTGCGAATTAGTACTGTACTTAACGAGCACATCCCTGTTGCGCGATGAACGATATCGTAAAACTCGCCAATCTCTGAGCAAATGTGAGCGCTGGATTGACCGGATCGGTTCTTGATTTATGCACTGGTCGAATAGTGCCTCCCCCTGAAGTGTTTTGGAGGATAACATGAACGCAATAACCACGAATCCAGTTACAGTTGCTGTCGTGATCTTTTTTGGAGTGGCGGTACTTGTCGCCATCATCGCCAGCATCTGGCTTTACACTCGTAACCGTCGCACCAAAGAACTCAGGTCAAAATTCGGTCCGGAATACCGGCGCATGGCCCGGGCTGAAGGTGATGCTGCCCAGGCGGAAAGCATCCTTCTGGAGCGCGAGAAGCGCGTGAAGAAATTGGAAATCAAACCGCTCAGCGACGCGCAACGCAATCAATTCGCTGACCAGTGGGAGCACGCGCAGGCGGAGTTTGTCGATGATCCGACGGCTGCCGTGACACACGCTGATACGCTGGTCCAGGAAGTGATGAATGTTCGCGGCTATCCGGTAGCCGATTTCGAGCAGCGCGTCGCAGATATTTCGGTGGACCACCCCGCGGTGGCGCAGAACTACCGGCTGGCGCACGATATCGCGATCCACAATGAACAGGATGGCGTCGGTATGGAAAAGCTGCGCGAAGCGATGCTGCATTACCGCGCTTTGTTCGCCGACCTGCTGCACGATGGCGGGTTGCAGCCGGTACGACAGGTCAGGCGCGTTGCGTAAAAAGCAGAAGGCGTAAAGCAGAAAGCAGAAGGCGTAAAGCAGAAAGCAGGCGGCAACTTCACTGCTTTCTGCCTACTGCTTTCTGCCTACTGCTTTCTGCCTACTGCTTTCTGCCTACTGCTTTCTGCCTACTGCTTTCTGCCTACTGCCTACTTCTTATTACTGTGCCAAACCTTTTTCTTCGCGCTCTTTTTGCGGCGTTTGGTGCCGGTGCGACGCGGGAGTTTTTTCGGATCGCCGGTGGCGGCCTTCTCAACTAGTCCACCTTCGTCTTCGGCGATTTCCGCGAGGGTGCGTTTAGTAAGCACTGAGTATGGCTGCGCTTCAGTAATGTCTTCGCCTTCCTTTACGTACTCGTCTTTGTGCTTTATCAAAAGCCACTGGCGCTCGCGCGTGCGCACCAGCACGAACGAACCTTTCAACTTTTTACCCAGCAGCACAAACTTCAACTCGCCCTTGGCCAGCGCGCGCGAAACGTTCTCAGTATTTTCCGGCGCGTAAACGCCGATGTCCCAGACCATCACGGTGCCGCCGCCGTATTCGCCCTCCGGAATTACGCCTTCGAATTCGGCATAGTCGACGGGATGATCTTCGACCTGCATCGCCAGCCGTTTGACGGACGGGTCCATGGGCGGGCCTTTGGGTACCGCCCACGATTTCAAAACGCCGTCCGCTTCCAGCCTAAAGTCGTAATGCAGTTGAGTTGCGCGATGTTTTTGCACCACGAACAGATTTCCGAATTCAGAAGTCTTCTCTTCCGGTCCGGGTTCAGGCGTTTTGTTGAAGCGGCGTTTCTTTTTGTATTCAGCGAGACCCATAACCTAAGTTTCAGGTTTTGGGTTTGAAGTTTCAAGTTGCGGACTGGAGCGCAAGCGTCTCGCTTGCAATGAGCGCAAAGCGCGAACCAAAAAGAGCAAGCGAGACGCTTGCGCTCCAGTCGGAATTCAAAGCGCCGTCGCCGTCCCGACAAGTCGGAACTCTGCCGGCGCACTCCAAATATTACGGTTAAGCTTCTGAGACGGGCATTATGACCTCGACCGTCAGGCCGCGTTAGGCGGGCACGCTTTCATCCGCGGCTAATTAGCTGCAGCTTCCGCTTTCTCTTCCGGAAACAGATTATCCTGAATCGGATCCAGACCGAGGACTTCGCGCACGCGGGCAAAGCTGCGGCGATGGATCGGCGTCGCGCCGAGTTCTTTCAGCGAGCGGCAATGTTCAGGCGTGGGATAGCCTTTGTGAGTCGCAAAGTTGTATCCGGGATGAATTGCATCGAACTCAGTCATAATCGCGTCGCGAGTGGTCTTGGCAATGATCGACGCGGCGGCGATGCTCGCCGACAACGCGTCGCCTTTGATAATGCCGCGCTGCGGCGTCGAGCAATGCGGGATGCGACGCGCATCAACCAAAATGAAGTCTGGTTGACATGTCAGTCCTTCCACGGCGCGACGCATCGCCAGCAATCCGGCATGATAGATGTTAATCGTGTCGATCTCTTCAACTGCCGCAATGCCGACCGACCAACGAACGGCGTCGGCTTTTATCTGCTGGGCCAATTCGTCGCGCACGGCCATGTCCAGAATCTGCTTTGAGTCATTCAGCCGCTTCAGTTTGTAATTGCGCGGCAGGATGACTGCACCGGCAACGACCGGACCTGCGAGCGGGGCCATTCCTGCTTCATCGACACCGGCGATCAGGTTGAAACCCTGCTCCCACAAATCGATTTCAAATCGCAGCAGGTTGTGAAGCCGCTGGCCTTCAGCCCGGTTCTTGCGCCAGCGTTCGCGAATCAATTTCGCCAGGTGGTGCGCTCCTTGTCTGTTGTCTGCTTCAAGCGCATCGACCAGCCCTTTGGGAACGGGACGCGCGCGGTCGACGAAACGTTCTCGCAGTTCCGGGATTGATTTGGAGAGGATTTCCTCGAGAGTCGGCATGAACTTACAACCGCAGATTAACACAGAACGATTGATCCATGAATCATTGATTCATTGATCCATTTACCCATTGATTCAATGAACCAATGAATCAATGAATCAATGAATCAATCTCGGTATCGCCCCTTAGCGCGGCCAACGACTTCTGATCAAGGACGTAAACACCGGCGGCCGGTACTTCACCGACTGAGATCGTAAAAGCGGGTTTGCTAACCGCCCGCAACCGCATCAACATAGCCTGATTACTGAGATAGGTCCGCCCGCGCGCGTCGATCACAAAATCGCCAGGCTGTAGTTGTTTCAAATCATCCGGATCGGACATTTCGAGGCAGGCGAGATCTGATCTGTTAGCGCGACTCGCGTAATACTGCGCGACGTTTTGCAGTTCGCTGGAGACCCTTGCGCCAGGCGCCGCACGTTTGGCGATCTCGAACATCGTCTGCTGCATGTAGGCGTCATAGAGGTCGTCCTGCGGAAAGAGCATCTGGCCGCCGGCCAGCGGGTTTGCATACAGGCGATAATGCGGCGCCGCATTAACTGCTGCCCAGAAGCTTGCCAGTATCACCACGAGAGGAATTGCCGTGGCAACGAGATTTCTTACCGGTTGACTCTGGAACAGCCGCGCGCAGGCACGCGCCGTCAAGTGAATAGCCACGGCCGCCGTAATCAGCACGGCGGGCATTACCGTGGTGATGTAGCGCGTAAACTTCCCGCCGACAAACATGAACGACAGTCCCCAAAGCATTAGCCACACGTACAGAAAATAACGGCCATCGCCGATCTTCCTGTTGAGCAGCAAAGCACAGCCGATCACAAACGAAACGAACGAGAGCAACGGCAACTTTGTCGCCAACAGCACGAAATAGAAATACCAGGGCTCGCCCCGAAGCCAATCAGTGAATCTGTGTGGATAGAGCCGGCCCATGAATTCATAGCTATCGTGTCCAATCACATGACTGGTGGTAAAGGACAACATCGACTTCCAGGTTTCAGGCACGAGAATCGTAGGGCTGAGAATAACGAAAGCCACGCCGACGATTAAAAAGAATATGATGAATCGCTTCTTGCCAATCACCCATTTTGTCGCCGGGATTTTCTGAAAGACATAGTTATAGCAAACGGGGATGGCGATCATCATGGCGATCAACTTGGACGCAAGCATCGCGCCCATGGCGGCGGCGGTGGCCCAGTAGAATCGCTCCGCGTTTTTCGCCGGCTGGCCTTCCGCCACGCGTTGTCCGCGCAACCAGAAAACGCAGACCAACAGAAAGAAAAAAATGAAGAATGTGTCTTCCTTGGCGATCCGGTTGAAGCCGAGCACCAGCGGATCAAAAGCCCAAAGCGCGGCCGCGATTAATCCCACTTCGTTGCCGAACAGTTCCGACGCTACCAGGAAAATCAGGATTGGCGTGATGGCTCCGAGGATCGCTCCCGGCAAACGCAAAGAGGCTTCAACAGGTACATTCAGTTGTTGATGCGAGGCGACGAACGAGGTTTGATTCCAATGTTCCGAAGCGATCAGGCTAACGCCCAACAGCGCCTTCATCAAAAATGGATGCTCGCCGTTGGCGCCGGTGAGGCCGTGTGCGCGGTAGTCGTTGACAGCCGCCAGCTTGTTCAGCTCATCGTCACTTAAGCCCTCACTGGACAAGCCGCTCGACCGCAAAGCAAAGCCGGCGACGACGAGGAAGCTCAAGGCGGCTATCAGCAGTTTCCGGCCGAACACGGTCGTCATCGTGGGCTTAAACAGTTGTGGGGTCAGGCCGGCAGTAATTGCGACCGGGGTGGTGTTGGACAAAATCGGCTTGTCGGCAAAAGTCTGTTTCTGTGGCGCTGCCATTATTGCGAAGAAAACCTGCGGCAAAGCAAAAGGCAAAGCTTAACTGTTCTCAATGAATCGAGCAAACGAGCAATACGGCGCTGGGCTAATTCGCCCTTCAGTTGGGTTGCCGGAATGATCCACGAAAACACACGAACAAACACGAACCTTGCATTCTTCGCGAGTTTCGTGTCAGTTCGTGGATCCTACTTGTGTTTTGACGGACGCGCATCATCGAAGGAGATGCGGATTTTTCCGCTGCTCCGGCAAAGAGGCTTGCAATTACTCGGCAAATCAGCGAATATGTGCGCTTGATTTTTCAACCGGTTGCGCCCGTGTGCCTTCACGACGCAAACGGAAGTAAGCTTACGACCAACACTCAAAGAGGTAGCACGGAAATATGGCACCAGCATTACAGCAAGAGAATGCCCCCGCATCGTCGGCGCCGGCTTTCAGAATAGATCAGCAACTTCATCAGATTCTTTATAAGCCTGAGCCGCGGTCAGTTCTTGAGCCGCTTCCGGAGCCCGCAGTGCTGCCGGAACCGCCATACCCGATTCACGCGGATCCCAAGCCGATGAGTAAGTCGGAGTATCAGAAGCTGAACGCAATCCGTACCTGGAAGACCTGGGGTGCGCCATATTTCAAATCGCGCTGGTACAACAAAGACCTGCGGCCAATCATTCCTTACCTGTTCACTGAATGGAAGTGCAATCTGGATTGTCACTACTGCTGGTCGTACAACAATAAAGTGAAGGGCATGACCGAAGACACGGCCAAGCGCTCGATCGACTGGTTGCATTCAATCGGTTCGCGCGTGCTGGCGCTGATGGGCGGTGAGCCGCTGCTGCGTCCAAAGTTCATTCACAAGATTGTTTACTACAGCGCCAAGAAAGACATCTTCGTCTACCTGCCGACAAACGGGCGCTTGATGAAGCCGGACGTAATTGACCGGCTCGGTGACGCGGGCGTGGCGACGGTTAACCTGGCCGTCGATTCGGTGAAAGATCGCAAGTCGCTGCCCAAAGCGCTCGATCCAATTCGCCCGTATTTTGAATATCTGGTGAAGCGGCAACATCACTACGGCTACACGGTGATGTTCAATATCAATATCTGCCGCAACAACATGGACGATGTCCGCGAGTTGACTGAGATCGCTCACGACCACGGCATCGCGACCGACTATCACATCAACGAGTCACCAATGACTGAGCAGACGCACTTCAAGCATCTGGACGAGAACGTCACCTATCTCACTCCCGATGACTGGTCGAAAGTGGATGACCTGCTCGATTATCTCGACGACAAGCGGCACAACGAAGGCTACAAGATGGTCAACCAGAGCAAGCACATGCAGGACATGAAGCAGCTCATGCGCGGCGAAGTGCCGCCCTGGAAGTGCCGCGCGGGTCAGAACTCGTTGATTATTCGGACCGACGGCACTTTGGCGCCGTGCTTCCCGATGTACTCAGTCACGCACGACTGGGGCACTATCGAGAATCCGAAGTTCGATCACGCGCAGTTGGACGAGATGAAGCAGGAATGTTCGAAGCATTGCCTCTCAACCTGCAACTACATTCTCGCTTACTGCTACGACACCAAACGCGTTTTGAAGTGGACGCTGAAGCAGGCTATGCACGGCTTCAAAGGATCGACCGACACGATTCAGTAGATTGACGGGAGCGCAAGCGTTCCGCTGGCAGCAACGGCAACACCAGGCCCGCGATTACCGCGGGCCTTTGTTATTGACTGGAGCCAAGCGTCCCGCTTGCTCTTCTCATTTTCGCGCTCCGCGCTCATTGCAAGCGAGGACGCTTGCGCTCCAGCTTGCTCACTCCTTCACGGTCCCCAGACCATCTTGCCGCTCCGGTTGATGTAGCCCCACAACAGGCCCTGCTTGGTCATCACATTAACGCGCGACAACCCGCCGGCAAACGAAGAGGCGTATCTGAAGTCTCCCAGCACCACTTTTTTACCGGTCTTGTCGATAAAGAAAGCCTGATCGCAATTATTGATCGCGGCCAAACCTTCCGAGAATGCATCGGCTGATTCGTATTGCGGCGGAATGACGATCTTGCCGGTCTTATCAATGTAACCCCACTTCATGGTGAAACCCTTTCGCGAGCCGGACTCCTCGGGCGGGCACCAGGTGGTTTCGTCGCTGCGCACCTTTACCGGCGCCAGGCCTTCGCTGAAATCTTCCGCGTCTTCGAACTGCGCTTCGATCACCAACTTGCCCGTGCGATCCATGTATCCACTTTTCCCTTTGATTTCGACCGGTACCAGGCCTTCTGAAAAAGAATGGCTCTCAGGTCCATAACCGAGTGGCGGTGAAATCTTTTTGCCCGTCCGATCGTAGTAAGCCACGCTGCCGTGGTATAGAACTCCGGCGATCCCTTCGCGGAAACCCAGAGTTACGTCGAGGGGAACATTAAAGACTGGCTTGGCGTCGTGATCGATGAACTCTCCTTTATCACCCTCGGTGACGGCGGCAAACCCTTCGCTAAAGCTCTCAGCGTGCGTGAACTTCATGGGAATGACGAGCTTGCCCGTCTTATCGATGTAGCCCCACTTGCCGGGATCCGAAATCAATCCGATGTTGGCAATTCTTTTCTCTCCAATGTTGACCGCGGCCAGGCCTTCGGAAAAATCGCGGATGATGTCGAACCGGGCCTCGAAGACTGTGCGGCCGGCGGTATCGATAAAGAATTTCTTTCCCTTGAGTGTGACCAGCGCCAGCCCTTCGCTAAAGCCATTAGCGCTGTCGAATTGAAGGGGGATGACGATTTTGCCCGTCGTATCGATGAATCCACTTTTGCCGTCCTTATATACGGCAAAGAGTCCGGCGCCAGGTTGCGGCTGAGCCAGACACAGTTGACAGGCAAAGATGCAAAGCAAGATCAGCAATAATAAATTGCCACGGCGAAGCGCGAGCGTACCTGCACCGCCGGCCGTGAGTTCTGTGGGTTCCATAAATGTTCACTCCGATTTCCTGAACAAAAACGAGATCAATCGCGGAGGCTTGCCGTTATCTTCGGGATGCCACCATTCCTGCAGTCTTTGCAATGAGAGGTTCGCACCGGCTGCTGCGCCCAGAAAATCTGAAACGTGATGCACGAAAGCCGGAATCGCGATGGTGCCACCGTCGTGTTCGAAGCGCGCCTGAACGCCTTGATACTGCCGGAACGGGTGCAGCTCGCTGACGAAGAACTCTCCGCCTGCTGACAGTACTCGTGCTGCCTGGGCAAACACCGGGCGCAGATCACTGATGTGTTCCAATACCAGGTTGCAAGAGATCAGCCCGATTGAGCCGGCAGCTATGGGCCACGAGCCGGTTATATCAGCGACGGTGAAGGTCACGTTCGCCAACGCTGCTTTTTGCCGGGCGTGGGCAATCATCGTGGGTGAGAAATCCAGAGCCTGGACTCGATCGCCAATTTGGCTTAGCCAGCACGTATTCTTTCCGGTTCCGCAGCCGAGCTCGAGAATCGACTGCCAGCGCCGGCCCTGCAATACGAGGCGGGTGATTTCTTCGTCCAGGTCGCGGGTCAGATTGCGATTTGCATCGTAAGACGTGGACCAGACTTCATAAGCTGCGGCAATTTTCATGCTGGCAAAAGTGCAGGATCGTCTCGCGATCGCTATCAATCGTAAGTCCGAATCTCGATCAGATGATTGCTGGGATCGTATTATACTCCGTCTCCTTAGTTCACTATGAAAGCGATCATTATTGGCACGGCCGGACACATCGATCACGGCAAAACTGCACTGGTGCGCGCGCTGACGGGCATCGATGCGGACCGTTTGCCGGAAGAGAAGCGGCGCGGAATTACGATCGACCTGGGCTTTGCGGATCTCGATCTCGGCGAGGTGCGGATTGGCTTCGTCGACGTGCCGGGCCACGAACGGTTTGTGAAGAACATGCTGGCCGGCGCGCATGGCATTGATGTGGTCGCGCTGGTGATTGCGGCGGATGAGAGTGTCATGCCGCAGACCCGCGAGCACTTTGATATTTGCCGCCTGCTCGCCGTGCGCAGCGGCGTCGTCGTCCTTACCAAAAAAGACTTGGTCGACGAAGAATTGCTGGAACTGGCAGGGGCGGAAGCGCGGGAGCTGGTGAAGGGCTCATTTCTCGCTGGGGCCCCAATCATCGCGGTGAGCTCACGCACCGGCGAGGGGATTGCGGACCTGAAAGATGCTCTGCGTGATGTCGCCTCACGGGTGGCTGCTCGCTCTGGTGACTTTGTCGCGCGCCTGCCGGTCGATCGCGCCTTTACGATGAAGGGATTCGGGGCAGTTGTTACAGGAACTTTGGTAGCGGGCGAGATCAATGAAGGCGATGAATTGGATCTGCTGCCGTCGGGCGTCCGCGTTCGCGTGCGTGGAATTCAGGTTCACGGCGCTGCGATAAAACAGGCAATTGCCGGACAAAGAACGGCCATAAACCTGGGCGGGGTAGAAGCGTCCGCGCTGGAGCGCGGGATGGTGCTGGCTGCGCCCGGCCGCTTACGTCCCACGCAAATTATTGACGCTTCGATCCAGGTGCTCGAGGACGCGCCGCGCGGAATCCGCTCACGACAGCGGGTGCGGCTTCACATTGGCGCCGCGGAAGTGCTGGCCCGCGTGCGCGTGCTCGACGCCGGCGGCCTAATCGTTCCCGGCCAGGAGGGTTTCGCACAACTGCGCCTGGAAACGCCCATCGTTGGTTGTATTGATGACCGGTTTATAGTGCGTGCATATTCGCCGCAGATGACCATCGGTGGCGGCCTGATTCTCGATCCTTTTGCGGTGAAGCGCCGCGCCAAAGATTTTCCTGAGGTGCGAGCAGCATTAGA
>JBKPEE010000242.1:0-14656 GCA_046728235.1 Acidobacteriota bacterium | reverse complement strand
CAGGTGATTCATGCGCAGGATTAGCTGATCGCTGGTCAACCCGGCACCCGGCCCAGCCGTGCGTCCGAGTTTGCGATCAACCACCTCGCCGACACCCTCGAGCACGCGACGCATCAATCTTTCCGGAAGGATCGTGTCGCGCTTTGGTTTTGGTGTCTGGTTCTGCTCGTCAGCCATGGATCAGAATACGAGTTGCGCTTCCGTCAGGTTCGAGAGGGTTTATGCCGAAATCTGCTTTGACTCATATTCATTCTAGCTGAAACATGAGGATATAAAGAAACCACGTGGAGGGTAGTGGTTCCCTCTTTCATTCACACCGAGGCTTTAGCCCGGTGTCCGAGGCGCGAAAAGTCAAAGGAAACCGTTTAAACGGTTTCCTTTTTCGGGCGAATGGATAGTCGCCGCGCTAAAGCGGCGGCGAGAATGAGAATTTTCTTATCTCTGACGAGCTGCTTCGTAAAGCAGGATGCCTGCCGCGACCGCAACGTTAAGACTCTCTGTCCGGCCTTTCATCGGGATTTTCACCGCCTTACCACTCAGGGCAATCTCTTCCCGAGACAATCCTTCGGACTCCGGACCCATGATAATCGCGGTGGATAAGCGCCAGTCATTTTCGGTGAAGTCTTTGTTGGAATGAACATCGGCACAGACCGTCTGAATTCGCATACGGTGACACCAATCGATTGCTTGTCTGTAATCGAGGCCCGCCCAAATCGGAAGCCGGAACGCCGAGCCCATCGCGCCGCGCAGAGACTTTGGTGAAAACGGATCGGCAGTGCCGACGGTGGCAATCACACCTGTCCCGCCGGCCGCTTCCGCCGTACGGACAATCGCGCCAACGTTCACCGGATTGTTAAGGCGATGCAAAATCACGAGCAGCGGCGCCCCAGGTTGCCGTGCTTCGAATCCTTTCTGATCGAGTGCAGGTGGAGACGCCAGCACGACGATCCCTTGCGGAGTCTTCGTATAGGAGATCGACTGCAGCAGCTTCTCGCTGACGGATGCAAACTTCACTGCCGACTTTTCCAAGTCGCGAATGAGCCTGCCGGCGCGGTCCTTCTTTGCCAATTCCTCCGAATAGATGGCTGCTTCGATCGCCAAGCCCGAACGCAGTGCCTCTTCAGCCAGGCGCAAACCTTCGACGAAGATCGAGTCAGATTCTTTTCCGTCGCGTACGGCGCGCGCGCGGCGAAGGAGGGAATTGTCGCGACTGGTAATTTTCATTTGAGAATAGTCAAATGCTTTACCACGAAGACCCAAAGGCACAAAGAGAAAGCGGGTACAGTCTCAGCCCCTTCGCGTTCTGTCATTCACACTTGGCCTTTAGCCAAGTGGGGGTTCGCAACGGATTGTCGCACAACCGTTTTCAAACGGTTTACTAACAGAAGCCATTGAAACGGCTAATAACTTTTCTCGAGCGCGAGTCACAGCGCTAAAGAGCCCGTGTCAAAACTCGAATTCCTCTTCATGTTTTTGTTCGTGATGCTTCGTGTGATTTCGTGGATCGTCCGTTACGCCGCCAAAAAGTACGATCTACGAAATCACACGAAGCATCACGAAACGCAGCAACGCGCAGATCTGACGTCAAATCCGAGTTTTGACACACTCTCTAAAACGCGGTGAGAATGAAACTTCAAACTCGACTACTCTAACCCAGTTGTTTCCTGCTGAGCTTCTTTGTGCCTTCGGGTTTCGGTGGCGAATCTTAAACTCCCGCGATTTCCGCCCAAACGGGCCAATGGTCAGAAACATTCAGCGGCCTGGCCACACCCCAGCGATCGAAACGCAGCCCGTGTCCGAAGATCCAGTCGGCGTGAAAGCGCAAACCTGCTCCCCGCCACGTGGCGATGCTGGTGGGAAATGGCGTCGAGAAACCATGCGCCTCCATCAGCTTTCTGATTTCGATTGCTTTCGGCCGCGAGAGAGTGTTGAAGTCACCCAGAATTATGACCGGGCCGTCGTGCTTCTCTGCCTCTTGCAGTACCGCTTCAGTTTGCTGGTGCTGATTGTCGAGCGGCCCATGCGGATCGATATGCACATTGAAAATCCGCAACTTCTCATCGCCGAGATCAATTGTTCCCGCCACTGCCAGACGCGGCCGCCAGGCACAGTCGTGCCACGGAAGATCGATGCGGGTGATGTCATCAAGCCGCACGCGGCTTAGCAGCGCCACGCCGGTATCGCTCTGTTCATCGATGCCGATCTGTTCTTCGAAGTTGAGCCACCACTCGCGCTGTTTTGGTTTGACTCCTCGCGGCAATCCGGCCCCCACGTGTACGTAAGCAAGGCCGAGCTCGTGCGCGAGTTGCGCCGCCACGTGCCGGCCGCCGGAACGCGCGGTCGCTTTATCAGCTTCCTGCAATGCTAAAATGTCCGGCGCCGGCAACAACGCATTATTAGAGAACGCCTCCGCGGCCGTCCGGATGTTCTGCGCGACTGCCTTGGCCCGAGGCTGGGGAAAGTTGTAACCCAGCTTTCGCATCAGGCCCGATGAAATCAGGTGCGAACCGACGGCATAACGAATGTTGTAGGAAGCAACGATTAGCCTCGAGCTGTTCGCACTGGCCGGCAACTGTACTTGATTGCCGATTTCAATGCGATTGTTTGCGTGGTTGTCGGTGACGGTCATCAAGGAGCTGATGATTACTTGAAACGGACGCCATTTGCAAAAACTGGGCTTCTCTGACACAACTTTAGATATGTCCATTAAAGCAATCGCCGTGGTTGATGATCTCTTTTTCGCGTCGAAGATTCGCGGCACGGCAGAAGCGTTACGCCTCACGGTTGGTTTTCCTCGTACGCTGGACTCGTTGATTGAATCCGCGAGCTCCGAGCGGCCTGGATTGATCATCTGCGATCTGAACGCGACGCGAATCGATCCGATTACCTTGAGCCAGAGGCTTAAAGCAGACGACGGCCTGCGATCGATTCCCTTGATCGGTTTTTTCTCACATGTTGATACAGAGCTTCAAAGGCGGGCCATGGAAGCCGGCTTTGATCAGGTCATGCCGCGGTCGGTTTTCGCCAACAAACTTCCGCAGATTATTCAGGGCGAGCTGTAAGACTGCTGCGAACGAGCAACGGGAACTGGAGCGTAACTGGAGCGCAAGCGTAACTGGAGCGCAAGCGTCTCGCTTGCCATGAGCGCGCAGCGCGAACTAAAAGAGCAACCGAGACGGTTGCGCTCCAGTCGGGTTGCGCTTCAGTCCGTCACGCTACCGGCTGTGGCGCTACGACTTCATGGATTGGCCTTACTTCCTGAATGAGCTGGTCGTATTGACCGAGCGTCAGTGCTTGCGCGCCATCGGATAAAGCCTTATCGGGCTGGTCGTGAACTTCGACAATCAAACCGTCCGCACCGACCGCCACACCGGCGCAGGCCAGCGGAATCACCATATAGTTCTTGCCGGTCCCGTGTGAAGGATCTACCACCACCGGCAAGTGCGAGACACGCCGCACCGCGGGAATCGATGCGAGATCGAGTGTGTTACGTGTGTGCTGAGCGAACGTGCGCACGCCGCGCTCGCAAAGCACCACGTTGTAATTGCCTTCGGACATGATGTATTCGGCCGCGAGTAACCACTCATCGAGTGTCGCAGAGAGACCCCGTTTCAGCAGCACTGGCAGCTGCGACTTGCCCGCGCGACGCAGCAGAGAGAAGTTCTGCATGTTGCGCGCGCCAATCTGGATCATGTCGCCGTATTTCTCGACGAGATCGACACCGCTTTCGTCGAGCGCTTCGGTTACAATCTTCAGACCATAAGTTTCGCGCACTTCTGCGAGAATCTTTAGTCCTTCTTCACCCAGACCCTGAAAAGCATACGGCGAGGTGCGCGGTTTGAAAGCGCCACCGCGAAAGAAGCGCGCGCCACTGCGGCGCACGGCTTCGGCGACCGCAAATGCCTGGGCGCGACTTTCGATCGCGCACGGGCCGGCGATAATCGCCAATTGGTCTCCGCCAATTGTTGCGTCACCCACGCGAACAACCGTTTTCTCGGGACGAAGGTCCAGCGTGATCAGCTTGTAAGGCTTGGTGACGCGGATCGCTTCGGCCACGCCGGGCAGATTTTCGAAACGGGTTGGATCAACTGCTCCCTGATTGCCGGTCACGCAAATCGCCGTGCGGGTGGCGCCGGGCATTGGGTGCGGCTTGAATCCAAGTTCGGTAATGACGTCACACACGTGCGCAACTTGCGCTTCGGTGGCGTCGGCTTGCATCACGATTAACATTGCTATAGATGGTAAAACGTAATCGGTGAATAGTAAATCGCGTCCGGCCGATTAAAGAGGAATCAGTACCGGGAGCGGTAGCGACCGGGTCGCAGCTTACCAATGTCCAGGACCGCCCACGCGGTCTGCCGGGACCCCGGTCCGCTCCCGGTATTGACCGCATCGTCAAATAGAGAAATTACCCACCCGAAGTGAAAAAAGGCTTCGTGTTTGTTCGTGTGGCTTCGTGGATCGTTTCGGCTCACATTCGCTCCGGTACGTTTATTCCCAGCGTGGCCAGCGCGGCGGTCAACTGTCTGCGCGTGTAATCGGCGACGGAGATCAAGACTGCGCGCTTCACCGCATCTTCTTCAGCGAGTATTCGATGGCGGTGATAGAAAAGATTGAAGCCCTTCGCCAGGTTGAACGTGTACTTAGCGAGGACCGCCGGCTCAGCGCTTGACGCCGCCTGGGCGTTTGCTTCGGCGAGGCGCGCCGCCAACATCAGCAGCGACCAGATTTCATCGCCGGCTTCGCTTTCGAAGATCTGATTCACCCGGTCGCTACCGCTCGCGGTACTGACGCCCTTCACCCGGTCGCTATCGGTCTCCGTACTGACCTCATGGCCGGCGTCTGCGGCCGTCGCCCCCAGCTTCCTGAAGATCGAATTGGCTCGCACCGCCGCGTACTGGCAATAGGGGCCAGTCTCTCCCTCGAACGACAGCGCCTCTTTAAAGTCGAACGCAATGACCGAATTCCGGGTGAACTTTAGAAGAAAATATCTAAGTGCCCCAACTGCAATGTCATGTGCGGTTTCGCGTTGCGCTGGTGGGGCAAGATCGGGGTGGCGGGTCCTTACCTCTGTCAGCGCATCTGCTTCCAGCCGGTCAATGAGATCGTCGGCCTTGACGCCGAGACCTTTGCGGCCACTCATCTCGATAAAGGGGCGTTTGCGATCGTCGTCCGACAACTCAATCCCCAGTTCTTCGCAGGCCGCCGGGGACAGCGCGACCATCTCGTACGAAAGATGGACGCTGGCCTGCTCGCCAAACTCGGGAACAATTGCCGCCACACCTTTGCGCACGATCTCCTGCGGATAGGACTGGCGCGAGTCAATCACGTTATAGACGATCGCGCCGCCGCCAAAGTTCGGCCGCGGAACTTCAGGCTGAGCCTCGGCGTTGCCCGCAGTCGTCGTGACCCACGTCGCGTGGCCGTCCGGATAGGATCGAAATGGTAGGTAATTGAAATCCAACCCGAGCTGGCCCAACTTCCAGAGTTGGTAAGCGATGTCCTTTCCGGTATAAGTCACCGTGCCGTTTGAGCGCACAATGATCTTGTCGGATTCATGCTCGTCGGTGCCGGTGTGTGACTCGAATGGCATCACCCAGCATCCGCGGTTACGACCTTCATTCTCGAAATGAATCACGCCGCGTTCTTTCATCAATTGAAACGCGCGCTCCCAGAAATGGAGATGAAGAATCTCGGATTCGCGCGCGAGGAGATCGTAGCGAATTCCCAGGCGTTCCATCGTGTCGAGAATTTGCTCGACATTCCGGGTGGCGACATAGTCGGCAAGTTCGGCGGTTGGATTGTTGCCTTCCTCGATGGCGTGCAGGAGTTCGGCGCGCAATTTCAGCTTTTCAGGATTTTGTTCGCCGTCAGCCTTGCCGTCGCGATAGAACAGTCCGACTCGCGTATACAAATCCCAGCAGTAATAATCGAATGGCTGATCCTCCGGGAGGGAAGCATCCAAGGCCCTGATCGCCTGGAGATCCATCTGCTCAAGGTGCATAAAGCCCACCACCACGTCCGCGACCTGCACGCCGGTGTTGTCGATGTAATTCTGCACCTCGACGCGATTGCCCGCCGCCTGCAAAATTCTCACGAAGGTATCGCCGATTACTGAATTGCGAACGTGTCCGATGTGGGCGGCTTTGTTCGGATTGACGCTGGTGTGCTCGACCATCAACTTTCGATCCTGAGTTACTTCCGTCCCGGTGGTGGCGCCGGCCGTCAGCTGGCTTAGTAGCGTGGCGCGATCGAAAAAGATATTCAGATATCCCGCTCCGGCTACTTCGACTCGCTTGACTGATGGAATTGACTCTAACTTTGGCTTGAGCGCCTCAGCGATAGATCGCGGGGCGCGCTTTTCGCCGGTCCGTTGCTTCAGTTGTTTTGTCAGTTCAAAAGCAACCGGGAAAGCGAGGTCGCCCAGTTCGGTGCGCGGCGGCACTTCCATGGCGATCTGTTCGAGATCGATGCCGAACAAGTCGCGAGCGGCGTCGCGAATGGTGTCACGGATGGTAGTTTGAAGTTGGATTAGATTCACGTGTCTGAAGGCGGACCGTCAGGGAGGGTATCTTTCGATAGAGGCCCTCGCTCACGCTCGGGCTTCTGTGACTAATCTCCCTCGGCACAGAAACGACCATTGTATTGAATCGATCGCGATTCGCGAAATTGCGAGTCGTTCGCGTGCTTTGTTACCATCCGCGCAGTCTCCCCTCCCCGCCAGCGGGGAGGGGTTGAGGTGGGGTCAGTTGGATTTGCGTCCTCACCGTTGACTCATTCTGCGCAGGCGGAGTGTGGGGAAGAGGTTTTGATGGTTCAGGCGGCTCAACAAGTCACGATTTCAAACCGGTTGCGCGAGCTGTTCGCGACTGCCTCGAAGGTGGTCGTATTGACTGGCGCCGGCGTGTCGGCTGAGTCAGGCGTGCCGACCTTCCGCGGCGGCGGCAACAGTGCGGTGTGGAAGGGAATACCGTTTGAAGTGATGTCGTCGGCACAGATGTTGGAACGCGATCTGCCGGCGGTTTGGGAGTGGTTCAACTACCGGTGCGGAGTGCTGGCCTCGCTGAAACCAAACGCGGCGCATGAGGCAATCGCGCGGTGGCAGGATCGGTTCCCGCACCTTACTCTCGTAACGCAGAACATCGATGGGTTGCATCAGGCCGCCGGCTCACGTCACGTGATTGAACTTCACGGGAGTGTTTGGCGTGGCCGCTGTTTCGACTGCGGCACGCGCCACGATTTGCGCGACCTGAAAATCGAAAGCGACGTACCCGCATGTGTGGACTGCGGCGGCCACTTGCGTCCCGACGTGGTTTTGTTCGGCGAGATGTTGCCGGCGGGCGCCTTTGAGCGTGCAGCCGGCGAGGCGCAGCATTGCGAACTATGCCTGGTTGTCGGTACTTCGGCGGTAGTCTATCCGGCAGCGTCTATTCCCGAGATTGCGCGAGCTGCGGGCGCTTATGTTGTGGAAGTAAATACAGAAAGAACGCCCTTGTCGGATCTGTGCGATGAAGTGTTGACGGGTAAGGCAGGCGAGATTCTGCCGCTCTTGTTAGAAGCCCGACCATAATGAGAGTGTGTCAAACTCGAATTTGAGATCTGATGTGAACGTTGCTGCGTTTCGTGATGGTTCGTGTGGTTTCGTGGATCGTTCTTTTTGGCGGCGTAACCCACGATCCACGAAACCACACGAACTAACACGAAGAAAAACATGAAGAGTAGTTCGAGTTCTGACACGGCCTCTAACGGAGCGGGTTGCTGACACATTCTTATGAAAACTCTCTACTTTGATTGTTTCGCCGGCGCCAGTGGCGACATGATTCTGGGCGCGCTGGTCAGTACCGGCGTTGTGCCCGGCGCGCTCGTCGATCAATTACGACTGCTCGGGCTGCCGGGGTGGAATATTGCTTTCGAACAGGTTGATCGATCGGGAATCAGCTCGACCTATGCGCGAGTGCAAACGACACATGAGCACGCGCATCGCCATCTCAGTGATATTCACAAGATTATTTATCAATCGGAGTTGAAGCAGAGTGTAAAGGATCGCGCGGCGCAGATCTTTTCGCGTCTCGCCGAAGCGGAAGCGCGAGTGCACAACCAGCCGGTCGAGAAGATTCACTTTCATGAGGTTGGCGCCATTGATGCGATCATTGATGTCTGTGGCGCGGCCATCGGTTTTGATTTGTTGGGTATTGAAGACTTCATCTCGTCCCCGCTGCGCGTTGGCTTTGGCATGATTGAAATGGCGCACGGCCACTTTCCGATCCCACCACCGGCAGTCGCTGAGCTGCTGAAAGGAAAGCCTGTCTACGCCGGCGACATTGAAGGCGAATTCGTAACGCCGACGGGCGCCGCGATCATTACGGCTGTGTGCGATCGTTTTGAAAATGTGCCGGCGATGAAGATCGAATCGACTGGATACGGCGCCGGCACGCGCAACCCCAGAAGTTTTCCGAACACGCTGCGCCTGCTGCTGGGCGCGACCGAAACCATTGCCGGCGATGAAATCCTGCTGATGATCGAAACGAACATCGACGATATGTCCCCGCAGCTTTTTGGTTATGTGATGGAACGCGCGTTTGAGATAGGGGCGCTTGACTGCTACCTGACACAAACACAGATGAAAAAGAATCGTCCCGGGACACAGCTTTCGATCCTTTGCCGGCCTGGCGATCGCGAGAAATTCCTGGGCCTGGTGTTTGCGGAAACGACCACCCTGGGAGCGCGCAGTTATGAGGTGCAGCGCCGGGCGTTGGCGCGTGAGACGGTCAGAGTCCAGACGCAATTCGGTGCAATCGATGTTAAAGTTGCTCGCAGCCATAACGGTCACATCAACGTAATGCCCGAGTTCGAGCAGTGCCGCGCGGCCGCGGCCGCCGCCAATGTGCCGCTGCGCGATGTTCAGGAGGCGGTGCGTCAAGCATACTTTGATTTGCGTTGATCGTGATTTGCAAGTTTGTGTTAGTTCGTGTGGTTTCGTGGATCCTGCTCTCGTCAAACAGCACGCCGATCCACGAAACCACACGAATTTACACGAACTAAGGTGATGGCAAACGATGAACTCGAAGGTCACCAATATCAAGCCGAAGAGAAAGAGGCGCGCGCCCTCAGTCGATCTGAACCGCATCGCCAGTGGCGTGCGCCAGATTCTCGAAGGCATCGGCGAGGATCCAAATCGCGAGGGTTTGCTCGATACGCCCAAACGCGTCGCAGAGATGTACGCAGAACTGACGGCGGGCATGCGTGAAGACGCTGCGGCACATATCGTGCCGCTAACAGGCAACAAGCACGACGAAATGGTAATCGTAAAAGACATCGCCATTGCGTCCCTCTGCGAACATCACCTGGCCCCCTTCGTCGGCAAATGTCATATTGCTTACATTCCGAAGAACGGAAGAATCCTCGGCGTTTCAAAACTCGCGCGGTTGGCCGAGACTTTTGCGCGCAGACTGCAATTGCAGGAACGTCTTACGTCCGAGATCGCCAATACCTTGTTCGAAAAGTTACAGCCGCTCGGCGTAATGGTTGTGATTGAAGCCGAGCACACCTGTATGACGCTGCGGGGAGTGAAGAAATCAGGAGCGATGACGGTGACTTCGGCCGTCCTCGGCGGCTTCCGCAAAGACCCGCGCACGCGCGCCGAGGCCATGGCGTTGATTACAGGTCATAACAAATAAGTGATACGTGATGAGTGATATGTGATGAGTCAAAAAACTTTCTTTGGAAAGCAAATGGGAAGGGTCGCGATAACATATCTGTTTGTGTTCGCTTTTGCGATCACCTGCGCGTCGCAACGCGTCGCACCGCCGCTGTTTCCGAGTGCCATTAGTGAAAATGCCTTGCGGGCTCACATCAAGTTCCTTTCTGATGATCGACTAGAAGGCCGCGGCACCGGCGCGCGCGGTGGTGAGCTGGCGGCCTTGTATTGCGCCGAACAATTCGAAGCGCTGGGATTGAAAGGTGGCGGTGCGAAGGGAAGTTTCTGGCAGCCAGTTTCACTCGTAGGCGTCAAAGCGGATCCCAAAACTCAGCTCCGAGTAAGCGGGTCGCGCGGCTCAGAAACGTTCAAGTTTGCCGATGACTTTGTCGTCTTCACGGGAGCGCAGACTGATCACGTGAATGTCAAAGCTGATGTGGTATTCGTTGGCTACGGCATTGATGCTCCGGAACAGAAGTGGAACGACTACAAAGGTCCAGCCGGCGATTATCGTGGGAAGATTCTGGTAATGCTGGTTAACGATCCTCCCGCCACCAAAGAAGAGCCGAACCTTTTTGGCGGCCGCACGCTGACCTATTACGGACGTTGGACTTACAAGTACGAAGAAGCCGCGCGCCGCGGGGCTGTCGGCGCCATCTTGCTGCATACGAATGAATCGGCCGGGTATCCCTGGAGCGTCGTACGCACTTCAAACGGATCATGGAGATTCGACATCGCTCGAACCGCCGGCGATAAGACCCCCTACCTCCAACTACGATCGTGGATGACGGATGAGGCCGGTCATCGCCTGATGTCGTTGGCCGGCCAGAATCTGGATGAGCTGGGAAAGCGGGCCGCGACGCGAGATTTTCGTCCGGTCGATCTCAATCTTACCGCGTCGATAGATCTGACCAGCGAAGTTAAGCACGTCGAAGCGCCCAACGTCGCCGCAATTCTTCCGGGCCGCGATCCAGAGCTGCGGGACGAATATGTGGTTTATTCGGCGCACTGGGATCACTTTGGCATCGGCGCGCCGGACAAAAACGGCGACACGATTTACAACGGCGCGCTGGATAATGCGAGCGGCGTCGCTTCGGTTTTGGAGATTGCGCGCGTACTGTCACAACTTCCCTTGAGAGATAGACCACGACGGTCATTTCTGTTTTTGCTTACCACTGGCGAAGAGCAGGGCCTAATCGGTTCCGAGTGGTATTCGCTTCACCCACTGGTCCCGCTCAATAAGACTGCGGCAGACATCAATCTTGATTCGATGAATATTCTGGGACCAACGCGCGACTTTGTGCCACTGGGCGCTGAACGGTCGACCCTGAAGAACATCGTTGCTGACATTGCCCGCGAGCGCAGCCTGCGCATTTCGCCTGATCCGCGGCCGGAGCAGGGATCGTTTTACCGCTCGGATCATTTTCCATTCGCGAAAGTCGGTGTGCCTTCCATTAGTCTCAAAGAGGGCAGCGATTACATCGGACATACTAAAGAGTGGGGCGAACAGAAGTTCAGGGAATATAACGAGGCGCATTATCATCAGCCTTCAGACGAATTTCATGATGACTGGAATTTCGCCGGGATGATTCAGGAAGCTGACTTTGCGTTGGAGATCGGCAGACGAGTTGGTGATGCCTTGATGATGCCAAAGTTCAATCCGAATGACGAGTTTGCGAAAGCAGGGCGGCGCTGATTTGGCGTCAGTACCGGGAGCGATAGCGACCGGGTAACTGTATGTTGACCTAAATGATGGAGTCGAAAAGACTTCCCCATTCTCGAAGAGACGGACCCGGTCGCTACCGCTCCCGGTACTGACTCCGTTCCGTCCGAACACGCCGCGCGCGATGAAAACCTTCTACGTCACCACACCTATCTATTACGCCAACAGCCTCCCGCACCTGGGCCATCTATACACCATGGTCGTGGCGGACGCGATTGCCCGATCCAAGCGGCAGCAAGGCATTGAAACCTTCTTTCTCACCGGCACTGACGAGCATGGCATCAACATTGAACGGGCCGCGCAAAAAAATGGTCGCACGCCCAAAGAACAAGCGGATTATGTCGTCAGTTATTTCCAGAAGATGACTGCCGCGTTTGCACTCGATACCGCGCACGGCGGCTACGACATCTTCATGCGCACGACCGAGCCATTCCATTACGAGGGCGCCGGCGAACTGTGGCGGCGAGTGGCGCAAGCAAAAACCCCGAAAGGCCGTGACGCGCTCTACAAAGGCCATTACGAAGGCTGGTTCTGTGCGGCCTGCGCCGCTTATAAAACGGAAGACGAATACGCGAAGCCCGAGAATCCCGGCGACCCGCCAACTTGTCTGATTCATGAAACCAGACTCGATCGTATCTCGGAAGAGAGTTATTTCTTTCGTCTCTCAGATTACGACGAAGCTTTACTCGAGCTTTATGGATCACGGTCTGATTTTGTCCAGCCTGAGGCGCGGCGTAACGAAGTTAAGAGTTTCGTCGCCGGCGGCTTGCAGGATCTTTCCGTGAGCCGTCCGCGATCCTCGGTCAGTTGGGGCATCCCGGTACCGGATGATCCGAGCCACACCATATACGTCTGGTTCGAGGCGCTGACGAACTACATTACGGCGATCGGCTTTGGTAACGAGCAACAAGAGCGGAAGATCGGGTTCAAAAAATTCTGGCCCGCCTTGCACCTGGTGGGCAAAGATATCCTGCGATTTCATGCCGTCTACTGGCCGGCATTCTTGCTGGCCGCCGGCGTCGAACAACCGCGCGCGATTGTGGCCCACGGCATGTGGGTCGATCCGACCGGGCGAAAGATGTCAAAGACGCTCGGCAACACTATCGACCTGGATGTGCTGAACAAGTTCTTTCGCATTGATGCGATTCGTTACTTTTGTTTGCGCGAAATGGTTTTTGGACAGGACGGCCGCTTTGGGTACGAGAACCTGATCGATCGCACTAACAGCGATCTGGCAAGCGGACTGGGAAATCTTTCCAGCCGCACGCTCACGATGATCCACCGGTATTGCGACGGGAAGATTCCGCCCGGCTCAATTGACGACGAAAGCCGCCTGGCCGCGAAACGCGCCGGTGTTGAAGACGAAGCGGCCGTTTCCGATTTCATCTCGCACGCACGCGACGAGTTCGTGCGCCACTTCGGCGAAATGGCTTTCAGTCGCGCGTTAGAGGAAGCGTGGGCTGTAGTTGCGCGGGTAGACAAAATGATCTCAGACGCCAAGCCCTGGGACCTGGCAAAGGATGCCGGCCAGCGACAGCCGCTGAACGCGGTGTTGTATCGCGCGGCAGAGACGCTGCGCTGGCTCGCGGTCATGCTCTATCCAGTCATGCCAATCTCGGCAAATGAAATCTATAAGCAGCTCGGCCTGAATGACGAAGTGGGCAAAACTGATCCGCGTCAGTTGCGTTGGGGAGAAATCAAAGCCGGAAGTCAGATCCGTGAAGTGACGCCTTTATTTCCGCGAATCGATAAGACAAAGACCATGGAAGAAATCAAAGAACAGAAGTCAGAAGTTAAAGATCAGACGTCAGCGGTGAACAGCTCTGCTCAGCCCCCCGGCTCAGGCCAGCACACGACTGAAGCCGAGGCAGTTCCCGGCATTGCGACCTATATCGAGATAACAGATTTCGCCAAAATCGAGTTGCGCGTCGGCGAGGTTAAGACTGCGGAACGGATACCTAAAGCTGACAAGTTGTTGCTGATGACAGTCGATATCGGTGAAGAGAAGCCACGCCAGATACTCGCCGGGATTGCTCAATACTACGAGCCCGAAAAGCTCGTCGGGCGCAAGATTGTCGTCGTTGCGAACCTAAAGCCGCGCAAATTGCGTGGGTATGAATCGCAGGGGATGTTACTTGCGGCCTCGGTGGGAGAAGAAGGGAAGCCGGTCATCGCCACGTTCGCCGAGGATGTTCCAAATGGGGCTCGTCTGAAATAAATTGATTCATTAACTCATTGCTTCATTTGAATCAATGAGCCAATCAACCAATGAGTCAATTCATTGATTCCCACTGTCACATCGATGGTCCTGAATACGATGCTGATCGCCAGGAGGTAATCGCACGGGCGGGCGATGCCGGGGTCACGAAGATGCTTAACGTCGCCACCGGCGACCCGCACAGCGGCGCCTTCGAACGCGCCGTGGTCCTTGCCGAGCAGTACGAGCAGATCTACGCCGCGATTGGCATTCATCCTCACGACGCCAAGCTGTTTGATAAGGCGGCCGCAGAGCGCCTCATGAGTCTTGTCAGGCAAAGCCGCAAGATAATTGCGTGGGGCGAAATTGGCCTCGACTATCATTACGATCACTCGCCGCGTGAGGTGCAACGATCAGTCTTCCGCAGCCAACTGCGAATTGCGCGCGAACTGAATCTCCCGGTCGTAATCCATTCACGCGAAGCGAACGACGACACGATAAACATCATTCGCGACGAATTGGCCGGTTATGATCGCGCCGGCGTCCTGCACTGTTTCGGCGGCGATCTGCCGATGGCGCGAGAGGCCATCGACCTCGGCTTTTACATATCGTTCGCGGGTAATCTCACTTTTAAGAAGGCCGCAGACCTGCGCGCGATCGCTCGACAACTACCGGTCCAGCGGCTGCTCGTCGAAACAGATTGTCCCTACCTAACCCCGGTTCCGTATCGGGGAAAGAGAAATGAGCCGGCCCGAGTGGTGGAAACCGGGAAGTGTCTGGCTGAATTGCACGCCATGGAAGCGGACGAGTTGGGCCGAATTACCTGCGAGAACTTCGCGAGACTGTTCGGGTAGCTTTGCCTCAAAAGCCTTCGCGAACCAATGTTGATTTTCAGCCGCGTAGCGGCAAATGAGTTTAGCCGGGCCTTTCAAGGGCGACTATATAGTTGAGTGACCCACGGCGTCAGGAAAGAGCGCGCGGAGCGCGCGACAGCGTAAAGCCCGGGGCGCAAGCCCCGGGGACAGATGCAAAAGATTTA
>JBKPEE010000241.1:0-7127 GCA_046728235.1 Acidobacteriota bacterium | reverse complement strand
AATATACCCCTTACATGAGGCTATTTGCCGGCGTGATTCAGCAAATGGCTGAGGTCATCGATCGACTGGTACCTGCGATCGAACGTCCTCGAGACATAAAGAATAACATCGTGAAGATTCGCCCGTTGGAAAGAGAAGGCGATGAAATCTATCGCGAGGCGACGGTGAGTCTCTTTAACGGCGGCTTACCGGTGCCGGCCGTAATCATGCTGAAAGAGATCTACGACAATTTGGAAAATACGATCGATCGTTGCCAACACGTAGGCGATCTGGTGGAGCGCATCGCAATCAAGAACATGTGAACGAGCGACTAACGATCTGAAAATCTATGTCTGCCTCCATCAACGCGACGGTTATAATCGCATCTCTGATCGTTCTGGTTGCCCTGGTTTTCGATTTCACGAATGGATTTCACGACGCGGCGAACTCAATTGCCACCGTGGTGTCTACGCGGGTGCTGTCGCCTCGTTACGCGGTGATCTGGGCCGCCATTTTCAACTTTGTCGCCTTTGCCATCTTCGGGACGCGCGTCGCAAAAACCATCGGCGGCGATCTGGTGCGCATCGATCTAATCCAAGAAGAGCTGCGACTTTACGTTTTATGTTGCGGATTGCTGGGTGCGATTATTTGGAATCTGATCACGTGGTATTTGGGGCTGCCGACCTCGAGTTCGCATGCTTTGATCGGTGGTTATGGCGGTGCGGCGATCGCTGCTTATCGAGGATTCAGCGGCTTGCTGAAACCCGAGGGCTGGGTCAAGACAATGGCCTTTATTGTCGCGTCGCCGGTAATCGGCTTCGTCATTGGATTTGTCCTGATGGTCGCGGTGTATTGGGTATTTCATCATTGGACGCCGGCGCAGGTCGACAAAACATTTCGCCGCGGCCAGTTGGTTTCGGCAGCCGCTTATTCGTTGGGCCACGGCGGCAACGATGCCCAAAAGACCATGGGCATCATCACCGCGGTCCTCGCGACGGCGGGCATGTTCAATCTGCATATGGGCGAAAGGGGATCGTTGCCGGCGATTCCACTTTATGTGGTCTTGCTGGCCCACGCCGCCATTGCCTTGGGAACCTTGTCAGGGGGTTGGCGCATCGTTCACACGATGGGTTCAAAAATTACGAAGTTGCGACCCGTAGGAGGCTTCTGCGCGGAAACCGCGGGCTCGATCACGTTATTCGGCGCAACCTTTCTTGGGATTCCGGTTTCGACGACGCATACGATCACCGGCGCGATCGCCGGAGTCGGCTCGACCACTCGTCTGTCGGCTGTTAAGTGGCGAGTCGCGGGCAGGATCGTCTGGGCGTGGGTCTTGACCATTCCCATGGCAGCGATGTTTGCCGCGATATCCTTCCTGTTTATCGAATTGATTCTCCGGCTGGTGGGAAAAGTCCAGTAGCTTTACGTTATGCCGCGATCTGCTCTGATTATCGAGGATGATGCCGACATCGCTGAGAGCGTGCGCTACAACCTTGAAAGCGCCGGTTTCAAAGCGCAGGTCGCCGGCACCGGGGAAAGCGGACTTTCGATGGCGCTCGATCCGCAGAACCCGCCGGCCGTAATCGTTTTGGATCTGATGCTTCCCGGGTTGAGCGGCATCGAGATCTGCCGCCGGCTGCGGCGCGAAAATCAGACGCGTCGCATTCCGATCATCATGTTGACGGCGAAAACATCCGAAACCGATCGAGTGTCGGGACTGGATGTCGGCGCTGACGATTACATCGGCAAGCCGTTTTCCGTGAAAGAGTTATTGGCCCGCGTTCGCGCCGTGCTGCGGAGAACCGAAGAAGAGGCCGGTGAGCGTTATGATGATGGCCGCCTGACGATCGATTTCGATGATGTGCGCGCTTCCTGCGACGGAGCAAACGTCAAGCTGACACACAAGGAATTCCTGCTCCTAACGACCCTGGCAAAAAAGAAAGATCGCGTGATTACGCGACAGCAGCTGCTCGATCAGGTTTGGGGATACAGCTACTACGGTGATGCACGCACACTCGACGTTCATATCAGGCGACTCCGTCAGAAGTTGGAAGGGTGCGGCGACTGCATCGAAACTGTAGTCGGTGTGGGGTATCGCTTTATCGGCTGCGGATCATCCACCAGTTCCGCGAAGGCAGATGGTTAGTTCCCGCCTTCTTTTTTTCCTGTGTCTGGCTGCAACCGCAGCACTCGTGATCTTCGCGTTCTTTTCCACCGGCAGCCTCCGGTGGACCTTATTTGCTGCTGCCTTAGTCTCGTTGAGCTTCGGCGCGGGAGTGCTCGTGGCTCAAGCGATCTCTGCTAATAAACAAATACTCGGTGCTGGTCGCGTGGGCGCGGGTTCGCACAGCTTCACACCTGAGTTGCTTAACTCAACCATCAACGAGATGCGTGAGGGGCTCGTAGTTATTGATACCGACATGCGGATCGTCGCTTCGAATGAAGCCGCACAGCGGCTCTTCTCGAATGTCGATTCAGCCATTGAATCCCGGCGAATCACCGAAATTACGCGAAATCCGGCGATTTATGACGCTTTTTTGGACGGCGTCCGGGGCGTCGAGCGTGTCGGCGTTAAGGTCGAAACCCATGGTCCTGAGCGGCGGATGTTCGATCTGCGGGTTGTGCCCCTGCGCGCTTCGTCGCACGTCATTACGGGAGCACTCGGCGTTTTCTTTGATGTGACCAGGTTGGAACGACTGGAGATCGTGAGACAGGAATTTCTCTCCAACGTCTCGCACGAGTTGCGCACACCGCTGACTTCGATCATGGCATTGTCGGAAACACTCGAAGGCGGCGCGATCGATGATTCCGCCAACAACCGGCGCTTTCTCTCAATAATTCAGAAAAACGCGGCGCGTATGCATCGGCTTATCGATGACATCCTGGAGTTAAGCGCTATCGAAGCCGGCAATGTAAAGCTGCATCCTGAGCGAGTGTCCGTCAGAACCCTGGTTGATGATGTGATCAGTAGTCTTTCGGCTGCGGCCGCGTCTCGTAACATCGAAGTCCGGAACATGGTGGCTGCGGAAGCCGAGGTGTTTGCCGACCCGCATCGGCTCACGCAGATGCTGACTAACCTGATTGACAACGCCATCAAATTTAATCGTGAGGGAGGAGCAGTCTCGATCACGTTTACTGCGGACGATCGCGATCGGATTATCGTTGCTGACAGCGGCGAAGGAATTCCTTCACACCATCTCGATCGTCTGTTTGAGCGTTTTTATCGCGTCGATCGGGCGCGCTCGCGCGACCTTGGCGGAACCGGACTGGGGTTGGCGATTGTGAAGCATCTTGCCCGATCGCATGGCGGCGAGGTTAGCGTGCGATCGCAGTTCGGGGAAGGCTCAGAGTTCACAATCGAACTTCCGCGCCAGGCCTAATGCCAGGAATTAACCGTCTCTGGCGGTTTAGTGTGAGAGCCGGCTGCCATTCATGAGCTGGCTTAGTTGGGGCAAACCTCTGGTCGGATTGCGCAAGAATATGTCCGCGAAAACGCGAAGTGGTGATGGCATCTCGACCGTCGCACACTCTACTATTTCATTCTGGTAACGCTCCAGCAACTGCAGCTCCGCGCTGCAGAAATCGCAGTTCCGGAGGTGCCTCTCAACGCTAAAACGATCTGTGATTGATATTGGTGAGCGCCGGTACCGCAGCAGTATTTCGGACGACGGACACTGCGCTGTTTTGCAGAAGTTTCGGGCAGGGGATGCAGGGTTCATAGCTCGCGCGTCAGGGATTCATGCGGTTGGACAAAAGATCTAATTCCATTTAACTTCCAGAGACCAATCTTGCTCCGGCAAGCACTTTCCCTAATCCTCTCAATAGTTAAACGCTGAGTAAAAAAATGTTGCGCCGAGTTGGTATCGTTTGTTAGTATACGAGTAGCTTAACTGGGGAGCATTTTACTCCTTGGTGCCGCACAATCGGTGAAACGGATGTTCTGAATCATCGAACCGCAGTTTCCCCGCGCTTGGATCTGACTTGCCAATCAGGGAAAAGCACCTCTCGGGATTGAAAATGTAAGCACAAAAGCTGTAGGCATCTCGATTACTCGCTGGCTCTCTTTCTGCGCAGCCGTTGCCCCAGCATCCTGCAAATCTCTGCAGCGGATGATCGTGCCAACCAGCAATAAGGATGTCATTAAAGAGAGCTGCAGCAGTGCGAAACTGCCGATAAACTTGCATCCATTCTCATCTTTCGGGACTAACACTATCGTGAAATCAATCACACAAAAGGCTCAGGACTCAACTATGGCCGTGCCGCGCGAAGTAACTCGGTCGAGCCGGGCCGCCGAACGCAGCGCTAGAGCGGGCCATTGGGTCGAAAGTCTGCAGAACTCCGACGTCAACCGGCTCTGGGCTGAACTTCATCGCATCGTAAGCAATCATCCCCTGGTCCGCGCTTCTCGCAGTGCGGGCTTACTGGTCGAAGAAGGGGCGACAAGCGCCTATACCGATCTCACTCAAGAACTGTTTGTGCAATTGCTGACGAAGTCCCGTTTTCAACACTATCTCGACACGGCCATGACCGACGCCGAGATCGAGTGCGAGATCGGCCAAATCGAATTAACAAATCTCTTAACTGCTGAGCTGCGCAAGCGTCATCCGGAAAGTTACCGTTTAGCCCGCCGTATTTCTACTTTGATCCAGTCGAGCGCGAATTTCCGCCGCTTCGACAGCAATGGCAATGATGAAGAGAACCATCGCCGTCTGGCTGATCGCGTCTATGGGTTGAGCGAGTGGCCAGTCAATAAACCAGGTCGCGGATCACACGAAATGGAACAGCGCTCACATGTGATTCCGGTGCGCCAGCGTGATACGCGCATGGTAGGTTGCACCGGCGACGCACAGATTGTGATCAGCAATTCCGATTTGGAAGATCTGATCGTGAGTGTGCTGGAGGCAGTCGATGCGCCGGCCGATGTTCGCACCTTGCGTAGCCTGGTAATGTCACGGCTGCCCGTAATGGATATCTATCTGGTCCCGTTGGGTGGCGACGATGCCGATTCTGATGGTCCGCGCTACGACCCCGCAGACCTGCGAGAAAATCCCGAAGAGAGCCTGCTTCGGCACGAATCTCAACAGGAAGCGGCCGGCTCGGTTGATAAGTTTCTGACGAATTTACGCGGTAATGTGCGCGGCAAAATTAAACAATATAACCGGATGCTGGGCGTGCTGTGGCATTGTTACTTGAGCACAGACCACTCTACGCAATTGGAAGTTGCGGCCACACTAGGCGTTTCTGATTCTTTGGTATCCGACTACCGGCGCCGCATTGAGCAGGAGTTGCGCGCGTTGTCGTTTACCGAAGTTGAGGAAGCGCGCATGTTTGAGTTGGCCCTGCGTGAGCGCGTCCGCACGATGGTCTCGATCGAAAGCGAAGGATTGCCGGCATAAGTCTTCGCCTCGTTGGATTGGATCGACATTACGGGAAGCGCGGGGCCGCCTGCGTTTCTTTGTTTTTGCAGTTACCGCGAGTTAGTTTGCAGATGATCAGGCGTTCCACACCCACCCGGTTAGATTGATAAATACGGAGGGGTCTGCATAAACCGGTTAACCTCGGCACCCCCAATGAGTTCAGCATCCATCAATTTAGCTGATGAGGTATTTCGTGTTTGTGTCGTAAGCCCACACATCAAGTACTGCCGCCCATTACCACAGGACGACCCGCGACAGCGTAAACCCGATATCACTCGCGCCCAGCAGTTGCTTTCCTGGAACCCCAGGAATCGACCTCGTTGAAGGACTTAAGGGCAGCAATCTGTTGTGCCGAATCACGAAAGCGGCCCTTAACCGGCTCGGCGCAGTGATGCGCCTCAGGACAGGGAGAACCACCAAGCAACCCCACCCAGCAAAGTAAACTCCATCTGGCCAAGCGCGAAAACGTGGCAAACTCTGGGCAGACCACTTAACCCTGGTGCAGGAAAATCATTAGGATTGAGTGTCTCTAGATGTAGCGGACTAATTTGGGAATGTGGGTCGGACGGACAGCACACTCACTTCCTTCGAAGCATTGTGGGCGAGTTTCCAGTCGTGAAACTTGACCACTGTGGTATATTCGGGCGTTCGAAAAGCTCAATATACCCTTGAACCCTATCGAATCTGGACACAGCACGGCCCCATTTCCGCAGAGTAGTAAGGCGCGATGACTAGCTAGTTTCCAACCCTATACATACAGCAGATTGAGGTGCAGTTGTAAATGAGTGGGGTACAATTCTCCGATAGACACGAAGAGAATTCGGTCCTGATCGTCAACGACTTGCCCGAGCATCTTGCGCTAATGGACGCGCTTCTGCGTAAAGCGGGCTATTGTGTCCTCACCGCGGAAGACGGTCTCGAAGCCTTCAATATAGCTAAGGAAAAACGCCCTGACTTGGTGATTAGCGACGTTCGCATGCCCGTCGTCGACGGCTTGGAATTTTGCCGGTTCCTCCGCGCCGATAATCAGCTTCGCTCGGTGCCTATTCTGTTGGTGAGTGCGCGACAGAAAGATACTGCAAGTGTGGTGGAGGGTCTTCGCGCCGGCGCTGATGATTATCTGGAGATTCCTTTTGATGGTTCCCGTTTGGTGGCGAAGGTGGCCAGGCTGCTGGAGCGCTCGCGCCTGGAAGCGAATTATCGGGATCTGGTCGAACAGGCTAGCGATGTCATTTTCACTCAAGATCTTTCCGGACGATTAACTAGCATGAATATTGCCGGCGCCAGGTTTGTAGGCCGAAAGTCACAGGAGCTCATTGGAGAGTCGTTCGCTTCTGTTTTCGGTTTGCTCGGTCTCGACCCGAATAGCAATGGTTTCGCGTCCTACTTCAATCATCCTGAAACCGCCCAAGAGTTTAAACATCAATTTATAGCCAAACGGGCTTCTGGTGAAGAACGGTGGCTTGACCTCACTATGTCGCCCATCCGGGATAAGATGGACGAAACCGTGGGTTTTCGTGGTTTAGCCCGCGACATTACCGAGCGCAAGCAGGTCGAATTAGCACTGCAACAATCAGCAATAGAGTGGCGGCAGACTTTTAACGCAATTGATTTCCCAGTGCTGCTTGTTGATCTTGAAGGAAGAATCACGCGGTCTAACGAAGCGGCTGAACATAGTGTGGGTGCCCAGGAGGGCCAGCTCGTTGGCCAGACCGTCGCCGGCTTGGGTGC
>JBKPEE010000240.1:0-27544 GCA_046728235.1 Acidobacteriota bacterium | reverse complement strand
GTGTGTAATCTTCCTTTACCATGACCGACGATAGTCATTGCACACGGTTTACTCGACGGGCCACCAATCAGGGGGAGATAGTCTTTCCGAGAGATGAATCACAGACTCGAGTTAGGACTCACAATACAAAAATCAAAGATTCACGGAAAAGGGTGTTTCGCCTCAACTTACTTCCGTCAGCAGCAGCGGATCGCTGAATACGTGGGAGAAAGAATTTCGGGGGCCGAGGCGGAGCGCAGACGAACCGCGTCTAGTGAACAGTGCATTTGTGATGTTGATGCCGACTGGTCCATTGATGGAAGCCGGGGAGGCAACGGCACACAGTACATCAATCACTCATGCCAGCCGAACTCATATGTGATTGCTTCTGAAGGGCGGATCTTCATCCATGCTCTTAGAGAGATCGCTCCCGGCGAAGAAATCACGACTGACTACCTGTACGAGTTGTACTCCGACAAGACAAGTTGTCGCTGCCGCACGGCCGCTTGCGATGAAAAAAAACATCGCGAGGATTACTGGTAACACGGAGCAAGGAGCCGAAAGCCTCAACCATCGAACTGTTTGAGCGGATTCCTGCAATAGTGATTTCACGATGTCACTCTTCGCCAAGATTCTGAGAACGCCCACGGTTACTGAGCCGCTAGCGCGAGGTGATGCGGACCCAGAGGTCGAAGTGATCGCGCATGAAATAGAAGTACGCGCGCGCAGACTTTTTGGCCGTTCACTACACATTCGCGAGGTTGATGCGGGCTCGTGCAATGGATGCGAATTAGAGATCAGTGCACTCAGCAATCCCTATTACGACATGGAAAGGTTCGGCCTTCATTTCGTCGCTTCGCCGCGCCACGCTGACTGCCTGCTGGTGACGGGGCCAGTAACCCGCAATATGGCAGAACCACTCAGGCGCACCTATGAGGCGACACCCGACCCCAAAATCGTGATTGCCATCGGTGACTGCGCGATCAACTGCGGCGTATTCAAAGACAGCTACGCCGTGGTGGGCGGCGTCGATAAGGTGATCCCTGTGAACGTGTGGGTGCCGGGTTGCCCGCCGGAGCCAGCCGATATCTTGCGGGGAATCCTGTCGGCGCTCGATCGGTTGCCGCGAAAGTGAGCCCAAATCTAATAATCAAGATGATGCTTACCCTTTTTCAGATCATGATCTCGGCTTACCTGCTGGGCGCGTTCGCGGCGCTATTGGGTGGCCGCAGCGTAATTGGGCGCTGGTGTGTAGCCGCGGGCGCGGCAGTCGGCTCGGCCGCTGGGTTGACGCTGGGACTTCTTGTTATAGCTTCAGGGAATTCGTTGACGTTCACTTCGGCGCGGCTTCTTCCCATCACTGGCGTTGCGCTCAAACTCGACGGGCTCGGTGCTTTCTTTCTGGTGGTAGAGGGACTGGTCGGGTGCGCCGCGGCGATCTACGCCTTTGGGTATTCGGCACAGTATGCGGGACGTTATTCGCTCCGCCTGATGGGCGTGATGTTCAACCTGCTGCTGTTGGCGTTGAGCTTGCAGGTCATGGCCGACAATGCGCTCACCTTTCTCGTGCTCTGGGAAGCAATGTCGCTCACCGCTTACTGGTTGGTCTTAACCGAACACGACCAGCGCGGTACGGTACGTGCCGGCGTGTGGTATCTGGCCATGACGCATGCCGGCTTCGCGGCGTTGGTCGCGATGTTCCTGCTCCTTTCTGGCGCAGACCTGACAACTTCGTTCGCGTCCATGCGTGCGGGCGCGGCGTTGCTCTCGCCAGGGTCGCGGAACGTAGTCTTCCTGCTCGCACTCTTCGGCTTCGGCGCCAAGTCCGGAATTATTCCGCTGCACGTCTGGCTGCCCATGGCCCATCCCGTCGCACCCAGCTACGTCTCGGCACTGCTGTCTGGCGTAGTGATCAAGATGGGCATTTACGGTCTCGTGCGAGTGCTGCTCGACCTGATGGGCGGTGGCCCAGCGTGGTGGGGTGGAATCGTGCTCGGTGTGGGTGCAGTTTCGGCGTTACTCGGAGTGCTGTACGCCCTAATGGAGCACGATCTAAAACGGCTGCTTGCTTATCATTCGGTCGAAAACATCGGCATCATCCTGATCGGTGTTGGCGCGGGACTGATCTTTCACAGCTATGGACTCATGACGCTGGCCGCGTTGGGCTTTATCGGCGGTCTGTATCACACCATCAATCATGCGACCTTCAAGGGCTTGCTGTTTCTCGGCGCTGGATCGGTGCTGCATGCCACAGGCACGCGCAACATGGAAGAGATGGGTGGCCTCATCAAGCGCATGCCGTGGACTGCTCTGTTCTTCCTTATTGGATCGGCGGCCATCTCGGCGCTCCCGCCCTTGAACGGATTCGCCTCAGAGTGGTTGGTCTTTCAGTCACTGCTCGGCGGCTCGAACCTCCCCACGCCAGAGGTGGCGGTCGTCATGCCTCTCGCCGTGGGAATGCTGGCGCTGACGAGCGGACTTGCGGCGGCTTGTTTCGTCAAAGCATTTGGTATCAGTTTCCTGGCCATCCCGCGCTCAGCTGAGGCTGAACACGCGCACGAGTCACCGCCGTCAATGCTCGCCGGAATGGCGTTACTGGCGATCGCCTGCATTGCTCTGGGACTAGCGCCGTTCGTCGTAGTGCCGGCGCTTGGGCACGTACTCATTGGACTCGGTGGTCTGCCGGACACGCATGCGGCTTTTGCGCTCAACCTGTCCCTGGTTACTCCAAACAATTTTGCCAGCATGTCGCCGACTCTGGTGGCGTTCGGCTTACTCCTGCTCTTAGGTTTCGTGCCCTTGGTGATGCTGGTCTTCAGAGTGAACCAGCGTTTGCGCGTGAGCGAATCGTGGGGTTGCGGCCGGTTGGGCCAGACTCCCCGGATGGAATACACGGCTACTGCGTTCGCCGAGCCGTTAAGAAGAGTATTTGCTGAACTCTACCGTCCGACCAAAGAGCTGAGTATAGACTTTCATCCAGATTCGAAGTACTTCGTTCAATCGATCGAGTACCGGAGTGAGATCACGCCCTGGTTCGAGAAGGCGCTTTACGGTCCGCTGCTCTGGTTCATCCGGCTTTGCGCGGCGGTGACGCGGAGAATGCAATCCGGTTCGGTGCACATTTACCTCTTCTACATTTTCGTTGCGCTAATGATCCTTCTCTTGATTGCGAGGTGGTCGTAGAGATGACAGGTTACGTACTTGAAATCAGTCAGGCTCTCGTGGCGCTCGCGCTGGCTCCCGGTCTGGTGGGATTGGTGCGCTGGTGGAAGGCGCGGCTGCAAGGGCGGCGGGGTGCTCCGCCCTGGTTGGTGTACTACGATCTGCGAAAGCTGTTTGGCAAAGAGGTGATCGTCTCGACGAACGCTTCATGGCTCTTTCGCTTTACGCCATTTCTCGTTTTCTCCAGCACGCTGGCCGTCACGTTGCTGGTCCCCCTGATCGCCGCACCGCTGCCGTTCGACCGCATCGGTGATTTACTTCTGGTCGTCTACTTGTTGCTGCTTGGTACTTTCTTTCTCGCGCTGGCGGGCCTCGATCCAGGTACGGCGTTTGGCGGCATGGGAGCGAGCCGCGAAATGACGATTGCGGCGATCGCCGAGCCAACCATCGCGCTCTCGATCTTCGGCCTCGCCGTTGGCGCTGGCTCAACCAACCTCGGACGTATCGTGGCGCAAACGCTCGTGCATCCCGGCGCCGTGATCAGTCCGGGCCATCTGTTGGGTTTCGCCGCGCTCTTTATAGTCATGCTGGCTGAAACCGGGCGACTCCCGGTAGACAACCCCTCGACGCATCTCGAGTTGACGATGATTCACGAGGCGATGATTCTGGAATACTCAGGCCGTTACCTGGCTTTGATCGAATGGGCCGCCGCTTTGCGTCTGCTCATCTTCTTCTCGCTGCTTACGAATCTGTTTTTGCCGTGGGGCGTGGCGACCACTCTCACGCCGGCGGCTCTCGGCGTGGCTGCCGTGGCGCTGATTACCAAACTGGCGGCACTCGGTCTGGTCGTCGCCCTGCTCGAAACGCGCCTTGCCAAGCTGAGACTGTTTCGCGTGCCGGAATTGCTCGCTGTCTCCTTCGTGCTGGCGCTGCTGGCAGTTACATCATCGTTCTTGCTGAGTTGAATCGATGAATGAACACGACGCACTCTTTGCTCAACTCGCGACCCTCGGCGCCAGCCTGGTCCTGCTGTTTGGGATCGCCTTGCTCTGGCGGCACAGCCTGCGCGCTTACACGAAGGCCTTTCAATGGCAGTCGTTGGTACTCTCAGCGATGTTCATCCTGGTCGGTTATTTTGGGCACGATCCGCAACTTTATCTCATGGCAGTTTTTTTCTTCGTACTTAAGGTGCTCGTCATTCCGTGGTACCTCGATCGGCTGCAAAGGCAAGTGGGAGGGGAACGGGAATCGCAGCCGTACTTGAACATCGCGACCTCGCTGATCGGCGCCGGGATCCTGGTGCTGCTGGCCTACGTCATCACGCGCCCAGTTGTGAGGGTAAGCGCGTTGCCCACGCGCGCCGGACTTCCTTTGGCCGTGGGCCTGATCTTCGTCGGACTTTTTGTGATTATCACGCGACGAAAGGCCCTCACGCAGGTGGTGGGCTTCCTGGTGCTGGAAAATGGCCTCGCCATGCTGGCCGTGCTGGGGACTTACGGCATTCCGCTAATTATCGAACTCGGCGTGTTTCTCGATGTGCTCATGGGTTTTCTGGTGATGCAGGTTTTCATCTACAACATCCACGGCACTTTCGAGTCCATCGACGTAGATCAATTGGACCAACTCAAACACTGAGAGCAACTTAATTCCAGGTATGACTTTCCTCTTTTTGCTGCTGCCCTCGCTCTGCGCCGCGCTACTGGCCTTGACCGTTCGCCCGTACCGCAGCTTCATTGGCTGGGTGAATGCATCGCTATCTCTATTGGCGCTTGGCGCGTCGCTTTTTTTCTGTCGCCATATTCTCGCCGGAGGCAATGCGCCAACTTTTGGACCGGGTGAAATGCTGCGGGCCGATAGTCTCTCAGCGCTGTTCATGGTCTGCGTCAGTGCTGTCGCCGCGCTCGCGCTCTGGTTCAGTCCCGGCCTGAACAGCGAGTCTCACTACAATGCCGCGCAATTGCGCCGCTATCATGTGTTCATTAACCTGTTCATCTTTGCCATGTTGCTCGCCGTCTCGGCGAACAACGTCGGCTTGATGTGGATTGCGCTTGAGGCCACCACCATCTTCTCGGCGATGATTATTCCACTCTCGCTCAGCGCTGCTTCAGTTGAAGCCTCTTGGAAATACATTCTCATCTGCTCGGTCGGGATTGCGCTGGCCTTCGCCGGGACCGTACTGGGCTACTTTGATTTCGTGACACTCTCCGGGCACACGCAGGGCGCGCTGAATTGGCCTGTCCTGCTGGCCACGGCTCCGTCGTTACACCCGGAAGTCATGCGCCTGGCTTTCGTCTTCATCCTCATTGGATACGGCACCAAGGCAGGCCTTGCGCCCATGCACACCTGGCTTCCCGACGCGCACTCCGAAGCGCCTTCGCAACTTTCCGCCGCGATGTCCGGCGTGCTGCTGGCGGTGGCGCTTTACGCGATCGTGCGCTGGAAGGTAGTCGTGGACGCAACGGTCGGCAGTAGTTATTCCAAACACCTACTGATGGCCCTTGGCCTGTTATCGTTGTTCATTGCGGCCTTTAGCATTGTGCTCTCACGCAACTACAAACGCATGCTCGCCTATTCCAGCATCGAGCACACCGGACTGCTTTGTGTGGGCTTGGCGCTCGGTCCGCTCGGCACATTCGCCGCGATGTTGCATCTGGTGAATCATACGGCTGCGAAATCCATGATGTTCTTGCTGGCGGGCCGGGTTATGCACCGCTATCGAACTACCGAGATCAAAGAAGTGTCTGGGTTGCTCAAGGTGATGCCGCTCACGGGCGGGCTTTTTGCCGTCGGGATGCTGGCCATCATCGGCCTTCCGCCGTTCGGCATCTTCGTGTCCGAGTTCGCCTTAATCCGCGCAGGATTCGCGGCAGGTAATCCCTGGGTGATGGCGATTGTGCTAACGCTGCTCGCGGTGGCTTTCATCGCGCTCATCAATCACCTCAACCGAATGCTATACGGCGCTGCCCCCGCAGGTGTGACGGTGGGCGAAGGTAATGGCTGGACGCTGGCCCCATTGACGATTAACGTCGCCGTGCTCGCCGTGCTCGGCTTGCTGTTACCAGCGCCGCTTCTGGCCTTGCTTAATCGAATCGTGGAGATCGTTTCGAAATGAGCGATTTATCTCAAGTGCAAACCGCCATTGCACGATACCTCGATGGCCGCATTTACGAAAGTCAGATCACTCGCGGCAACGAATTGCATTGCCGGATTCAGCGCGGCGCAGCGCCCCGGCTCGCTAACCTGCTGCGCGCCGATTTCCACGCTGAACTCGTCCTCATGGTTGCCAACGATCGCAGAGCGGATAAGGGCGTTTTCGAAATCAACTACCTTTTCGCCAACGCCCGCGAGAACTGGTTCGTCCATGCCACTAAGGAACTGACCCCCGAAGAGCCGGCAATTATCTCGCTGGCGACGTTCTACTATCCGGCGTCGCGCTTCGAGCGCGAGATTAAAGACTTGTTCGGCATCGGAGCGATCGGCCATCCAGACCCGAGGCCCCTGGTACGGCACGCCTTCTGGCCGAAGGATTATTTTCCGCTACGCAAAGACGCTGTCCCGCCAGAGTTCGAAGACGATGGCACGCCCTTCCCCTTCAAGCCAGTCGGCGGCGAGGGTGTCTACGAAATTCCCGTTGGCCCCGTGCATGCCGGCATCATTGAACCGGGCCACTTTCGCTTCAGCGTTATAGGCGAGACAGTCATTGATCTAAAGATTCGACTCTACTTCACGCATAAGGGAACCGAGAAGCTGTTTGAAGGACGCTTACCGGCGGACGGGCTGGAACTTGCTGAACGAGTATCAGGCGACACGACGATAGGCCACTCGTTAGCCTACTGTGAGGCGCTCGAATCGGCCGCAGGTATGGAAGTACCGGAGCGTGCTCGCTATCTGCGAGTGATCCTGCTTGAGATGGAGCGTCTCTACAATCACATTGCTGACTTTGGCGCGATCGCTAACGATACCGGTTTTGCGATTGCCAATGCTCACTGCTCTCGTCTGCGTGAGCGACTGTTCCGACTGAACAAAAGGCTGACCGGCAATCGTCTGCTGCGGGGCGGAGTTATTCCAGGTGGCGTTGGCTTCGATCTACCCAACGACCTCGATCTCTCCGCTGAGCTTTATTCGATTCTGGCTGACTTCAATGAGGTCGTTGACATCAGTTTGCAGAATACGATGCTGACCGATCGCCTGGAAGGCACAGGTTGTCTGACGAAACAGACGGCGTCGGATCATGGTGCACTTGGTTATGTCGCGCGCGCCTCAGGAGTTGACACTGACGCTCGACGAGATCACCCATTTGCCGCCTATGGTGAACTAGACTTCAAAGTGCCCGTCTACGAAAGCGGTGATGTTTATGCGCGGACGATGATAAGAGTGAAGGAGGCCACACAGTCAGTGGCGCTGATTCGGCAAGCGAGCAAGCGGCTCGCTCCTGGACCGCTGGCTGCACCGCTGGGACAGTTAGCGCCATTCATGCCAGCCTTTGGGATGGTTGAGGGCTGGCGTGGCACCATCATCTATTGGGTAATGGTTGACGACACTGGGAAGCTATATCGCGTTAAGATCAAGGACCCGTCGTTTAACAACTGGCCGGCTCTTTCCTTTGCCGTGCTAAAGAACATCGTGCCTGATTTCCCATTGTGCAATAAGTCCTTTGGGCTGTCCTATTCAGGAAATGATCTTTAGATGAGAGCGATGCCTAATAGAAGTGTTGGCAACAAGTGGCGCGGCTAGATATCCAACGTTTTGAGGTAAGAGCAATGAGCGAACGCAATGTGTGGCTAATCTCAAATCCATGATGGCAAGCTTGACGAGTTTAAGCGTCTCGCCGCGAAAGGCGCGGAATTGGTGACACTAAAGACACAGGGACTTTGCAGTACGAGCCGGGCGACCAACCTCACGGGTCGGACTCGTGCGGTCGGTGCCTGCGGAAACTATCTCGCTGTGGTCCAGGCCAGTGCGGAGGAAGATTTCAAGCGGGCCATTGCGGGCAAGATCCCAATCGAACTGAGCTTTAATCTGTGCTTGCGTCCGTGCGGGCCTCGACAAGTTTATCGTCTATGCTTAACGCCGTCTCGCTGTCTGTCTGGCTTGCTTAAAGCACTTGGCGACGTAGCAAATCGGAAAAGCGAGGGTCGGCGCGGAGCTTGTCGTAGATTGGATCGATCTTGACTCGAAACACGAAACCATTCCGTTCCTGCACAGCTTTGTCCAGCCAGGCAAAGGCTTGTTCTTTGTCGCCTAGCCGTATGTAGGTGGTCACGTATTCAAACGCCGGAACATACTCGCCTCGCTTCAGCCTTTCATTCAAATTTTCAAGCTGATGCTGGGCCAGAGTGCGGACGGCTGCCTCGAACCCCGAAGCGGCATAGGTGCGTTCGAGACTCGACGCCTGTTCACCCGCTCCCCTCAAAATGAGGGCTTTGCCCCATTCGGCGACCGCTTCCCTTTGCATTCCCTTTTGCTCGTAGGCGTAACCGAGTAATTCATGGGCCGGTACATAATTCGGGTCTATCTCCAACGTTTGGATGAACTGGTCTATCGAGCGGTCGTACTGGCGCATGAAGTAGAGCATTCTCCCCCGGACATAATTGACGCGAGGAGACACAGGATCAAGCTCGACGCTGTGCCGCGCTTCCGCGAGGGCTTCTGCGTTACGCCCGGCAAACGTCAGAAATATGGCGTAGTGAGCATGTAATTCAGCAAAGTGAGGACTCAGTTCGATGCCACGACGAAACGCACGTTCAGCGGCAGGCCAGTCTTGATAGTAATACAGCTTAACAGCGGCCAGCGGGTTATAAGTTTCACCCAGAGTGTCATCTAAGGTTAACGCTTTGTTCGCCGCCGCCTCCGCCTTCGGCCAATTCTCGTTTGGCGGCAAGAGGCCACTACCTACCGCGAAGCCGTAGTAATCTGCGAGGCCGACATAAGCCAGCGCGTAAGTCGAGTCAAGATCAATCGCCTGCTGATAATATTCACGGCTCTTTTCAAAACCCGGTGCAACGCCTTTGTTCCAGTAAAACCGTCCCTTTAAGTAAGCCTGATATGCTTCAGTGTTTTGCGTGCCCTGTTTCGTCAGTCGTTGCTGCTCTGTGCCTGTCAATCGGAAGCGCAAATTTTGCGAAACATCGCGGGCAATCTCGCTCTGTAAAGCCACGAGGTCGGTCATTTTTCGATTGTACTGCTCACCCCAAAGCTCATTGCCATTTCGGGCATCAACCAGCGATAAGTACAACGTCAGGTCGTCTCCTCGTTGCACCATGCGCCCTATCACGATTGCCTGCACTGACAACTCCGCAGCCACCTGGTGTGGGTCGATCTCTTTGCCTTTATAGCGAAAGACGGAACTGCGCGCTTTAACTGACAGATGCGGAAGTTGTGACAGGCTGATGATAAGTGTTTCGGTCATGCCATCCGATAAGTACTCAAGATCAGCGTTACCGCTCGCGTTTACGAAAGGCATGACAGCGATTGTTTCGATGGGCGTTGTCCCAACGGTCGATCGACGAAAGTACACAATAGCTAAACCGACAATGATCAGCAGCCCGACGACAATCGCTGCGCTGAGTTTGTGCCGTCTGGCAACGCCGACTAAATACTCTGCACTTGACCTCGTTTGTGTGGCGGCTTCGGAGGTCTGCGAATCGCTTGTTGTTCCAGGAGTAATCGAAAGCTCGACTTCTGCCGCGCTTTCCACCTCACGGAGCAATTCTTTGAGTTCAGTCGCCACGTCCTTAATCGTCTGGTAGCGGTCTTCCGGGTCTTTCGCCAGACAGCGCCGCACGATGCGCTGCAGCTCAACGGGAGCCGCGGCGTTGAAGTCTTTGATCGGAGGTGGTTGCGCATGGATGATTTTGTGCAGGGAATCAATTACCGTCTCGCCCTCGAACGGCTGACGCCCCGTCGCCGCTTCGTACAGCATGCAGCCGAACGAGAAGATGTCCGAACGCGCGTCAATCTTCGCCTGACCGCGCGCCTGCTCCGGCGACATGTAACCGACGGTCCCTAGGATCACGCCCGGCGTTGAGAGTGGCTGCGGGATCATTGCGGTCGTCGCTTCGGCGTGCGTCTCATCGCTTCCGGGCAGTTTCGGTGCGATGAGCTTCGCTAGACCGAAATCAAGAATCTTCGCGTAACCGTCGCGCGAAATCATAATGTTGTCGGGCTTGAGGTCACGATGGACAATGCCGGCGCCGTGCGCTTTGGCAAGTCCGTCGGCCACCTGTGCTAGCCATTCGAGCAATCGTTCCAAATCCCTTTTGTCGCGGTGGATTTTCTCGCGGAGGGTCGCGCCGTCAATGAATTCCATCGCAATGAAATTTGTGCCTTCGGATTCGCGGATTTCGTAGATGTGCGCAATGTTAGGGTGGTTAAGCGTGGCGGCGGCTTGGGCCTCCTGCTCGAAGCGATGCAAGCGGTCACGGTCGTTGATTAAATCGGCGGGCAGAACTTTGAGCGCAACTTTGCGCTTGAGCCGCGTGTCTTGCGCCAGGTAAACCTCGCCCATGCCACCCGCTCCCACCGGGCGCACGATCTCGTAATGGCTAAGGCGCGCGCCAGCCGAGAGTTTGCTGCCCAATCCTTTGACGATCATTTCCGCCACTTCGCCGACGGCCGGTCGTTCCAGGAAGTGCGACTCGTAGGCCTCTAGTAGCGCCTCGACTTCGCGCCTCACGCCATCGTCGGAGCACGCCTCGGCGAGATACCGAGAGCGCTCGGCGGGTGCACGCTGCAATGCTGCCCCGCATAATTCTTTCACTCGTTGCCACTGTCCGGGACTCATCGCAATTTTATCTGGTCAGTTCACGGCGCAGCCAAGCCTTCGCTACATCCCAGTCGCGCGCGACCGTAGCGCGCGAAACGTGCAGCGCTTCCGCAGTCTCTTCCAGGCTCAGTCCACCGAAGTACCGCAGCTCGACCACGCGTGCCTGCTGCTCGTCCATGGCTGCAAGGCGCGTCAAGGCTTCGTCCAATGCCATCAAATCAACACCCTTCTTGTCGTCGGCGACGAGCTTCGCAACTTCGAGCGGCAAGCACACATCGCCCCGCCCGCGTTTTTCCCTGTGCTTCGCGCGTGCGTAGTCAACTAGCACCCGGCGCATCATTTGCGCGGCGATGGCGAAAAAATGTGTGCGACTCTGCCAGTGCACGTCGCGCTGGTCGATCAGTCGCAGGTACGCCTCGTGGATCAGGGCTGTGGTTTGGAGAGTGTGCGCGGCGCGTTCGCGCCGCAGGTAGCGTGCGGCTTGGCGGTGCAACTCGTCGTAGACCAGGGGCAGCAGCTCTTCAAGTGCCGCGCGGTTGCCCTCGCTCCATTGGCGCAACAGTCGTGAGATATCTGACAGTGTGGCCGCCGGCTGGTCCATCGCACTCTGGTTCTCAGGTTCGGAGACATTATCGAAACTGCTGCCAATTCTTATACGCGCTGGTACGGCAAGTCAACGTTTCTTCCGAATCCGCACGGACCCGCGCGCCCATACGAGTCTGGTCCCTGCAAAAAGTTTGAGACAGTTTGGCTGCCTGCGTCGCGCTAATTAATGAAGGCCAGGAACGAGCCTTCGAGCGCGACGAGCGCAAGGGCAGCGGTGATGCGGTCCTGGGCCGCCACGACCGGTGTTACTCGCAACTGAAATTCCAATCAATCGAAGGAGAAACAAAATGTTGACCGCCACGATAAAGAAACTACACACCTCGATTCTTTTGACACCTCTGCTACTCAGCATTCTTACTGGCTTGGTGTTCGCGACGCCAGCAAACGCATCGGAGCAGTTGCCTTTTAAAGGCACCTTGCAAGCATTTGAAACCCATGAATTCGATTTCCCCAACCAGACACTTTTCGTAACTGGCAACGGTTCGGGAAATGCCACCCAGCTGGGCCGATATTCAGTCGAGTATCATGTTACTGTCAGCCTCGTGAGCGGCGGAGGGCCTGCATCCATCCGACTGGAGGCGGCTAACGGGGACGCCATCTTCGCAACAGGGTTTGGACAAGGTACGCCGACTGCGATAGCTGATGTCTCTATGATTGTGGAAACGTACACCATCACAGACGGCACCGGCCGGTTTGCCGGAGCTGGCGGGAGCTTTACCGTGGTGCGCTTGGTTAATAGGACCACGGGTGTTACTTCAGGCACATTCGATGGGAATATCGTAATTCCTTAAGACTTGCCTCAGACGTTTGAAATGACTCCATTGCCCCAAAGTAAAAAGCGCTGATCGAAAAGTGTAACTGTCCGGAGAAACTAACCGCGGTGAGTTGGATGTCAATGCCCCGCCGCCTTTCAATCCAAAAACAACATAAGGGTCAACCGCACGAATTATGAAAGGGCGCCTCCTTCAGGAGTAGCGTGGAGTCATTCGGCACTCCATCGGTGTGTCCCGAAAGGAGAACCCTGTTAGTTCACCTTTACGTTGGCTCAGCGTCCATCGGGCATTTTTGCTGGAGGCCCAGAAAGGACCGAGGGCTCGCGAGGCACTACAAAGGCCTTCATCGAGCAGTACTATAATCGCTGTCGCTTGCACTCGGCGCTCGGCTATCGACCGCCGGATGAGTTCGAGCAGCAACTCGAGTCCGCTCCAACTTTTGCCGGCGCCACCATGAGTTTTTTCAGGCATGGGGAGGGCTATCGACCCGATGAGGCAGATGCAAAAGCAGGAAGCCATGCGATAGCACAAACGAAGAGCGGCCCGCAGACCGCTCTCCAGACCATCGGTATCGATGAGTCTCCGGCTGGTTATTCCTTGGCGAGTTGCTCTCCAGCAGAGCTCGCCTCCGCTTCACCAGCCGGCGATCATCCTAAGGAAGTAGCACGAGTTTGAGAAGAGAAACTTTTTCAATCATAACTGTGCCGACTCAAAACTGTCTCAACTGAGGGGTTCACGCCATCACCGTGTGGCCAATTTGTGGACAAAATTTACAGCATTTGACCGCTACGCGATGGCGCCCTATGTGAAGGAATGCGAAAACCTCAATAAAACCTTGGTGGCTGCAACTTATTCAAATGCAAAAACTTACGCTTTTGCGCACCATAAAATTCGGGACCGTGAGGTCGGAGGTTCGAATCCTCTCGCCCCGACCATTTTCCTTCATCTCGTCAAGTACTTACCGTCGCGAGCGGTAAGGGTGCTTTTTCGCCGTGTGGCCAATTTGTGGACAAATTTTTTTGATTTATAGAATTAACCATTCGTTTAGACTTGGAAAAAACAGCGCAAGCACGTGAAAAGCTGCGGTGGTCCGCGCGCGCGGTTCAATTCCTCATCGCTCGGAACCGTGCGCTCGGTCAGAATCTAAATATGCGATCTACTGAGGATAGCTTGCGGTTGGTGCAGACCTAAGTTCACCATTTAATAGCTGGTTCAGGGACTCAACAGAAGCGATCGATATACAGGTTCAGCGCACCGGTACCGGGCGGTTCCTACCGAGTCAGAATCGGCACTCGTGATTGAAGAGCCGTGCCTGCTTATCGCCCGGCTGTTTCGGAAACTTTACTCAGCTCGTAAAGCAGAAATAGGATCTACTGAGGCCGCGCGTCGCGCGGGAAGGAAACTCGCAAATAACGCAGATGCTGCCAGCACAGCGGCCACAGAAACAAGCGTCGTGATATCCCATGGCGGAGTGCCAAAGAGCAGTTTGCGCATCAGTGCGGCGGTAAAGATCGCACATACGCTCCCGATCACAATTCCTGCAAATGCCAAGGCCCCCGCTTCCTTCAGGATGAGTTGATAAACCATGCCTCGTTGCGCACCAAGTGCGATGCGGATTCCGACCTCACGCGTGCGTTGAGTCACGGAGTAAGCGATCACTCCGTAGAGCCCAACAACTCCAAGCAGTAACGCCACCGCCGCGAACCCTCCAACAAGCCACGTCGAAGAACGACGCAAGTAGACTGAAGGAGCGTTGTTGACTCTCTCTCTCATAGTTGTCTGATTTGAAATATTGATCCTTGAGTCGATTCCGCGTACTACATCGCCAACGGCTGGAATGAGCGATTCCTCTGCTTGCGCAGTCCGGACCACGACAGAAAATTCGCTATGAGGAAATTGATTGAGAGGCTCGTAAACGGCCGGCCAAATCTCCGAATCCAACGGTCCTTCTCTAATATCGTCGACGATGCCGATAATCTCCTTTATAGATTTCGGACTCAGTTCGGTGTCGCCAATACGTTGGCCAATCGGATCTTCACCAGGAAAATACTTCTTCGCTAGAGTTTGATTAATGATGACGACTTGAGGCTTGCTTTCATCCTCCGAATCTGTGAACGTTCGACCTCGCAAAAGCTTCGCTTGTAGCGTTGTGAAATAATCTGAGCTCACTGGTCGTTCATTGACTTCGTTATGCTCCCCGTTGTAAGCCCGACCCACAAACCTGATCCAGGCTGTATTACCGTTGAAGCTCAATGGCAAAGTTGTCGCTAAGGCGACCGAGGTTACGCCGGGAAGAGTCCTGATCTGGTCCACTACTTTTCGTCCGAGTGCCAAAGCTTCCTCATCTTTGCTGTAAACCGTATGGGGTGCCGAAACTCGCATCGTGATCAGATGCTTTGTTTCAAAACCTGTACCTACCTGCAGCAACCGATAAAGACTTTTGCCGAGAAGTCCTGCTCCAACCAACAACACCATCGCCGTTGTTAACTCCAACACCACGAGTTTGGAACCGATTCGCGTCCAGACTTTACCTGCAGCACCACGACCGCCTTCCGCCATTCCCTCTCCCACGTCCAACGACGATAGACGAAGTGCTGGAGTCAGTGAAAAGAGTGCGGCAGCAAATCCAGCGAGGGCCAAGGCGAAGATGAGCACACGAGAATTCAATCCAAGGTCGTTCAGGTATGGCATGCCGGCCATCATGTCGCTGGGAATGAGTCCTTTTAAGATCTGCATGGCCCAATGAGAACTGACCAGACCAACGATACTTCCGACGACAACAAGCACCATGCCCTCAATCACAAACTGACGAATCAAGCGCATCCTGGTTGCGCCCAGGGCACGTCGAACGGACAACTCTCGTCGACGCGTTTCAGACCTTACAAGCAAGAGACTTGCGACGTTAATACACGCGATTAGCAGCAACAACGCCGCGCCGCCGAGTAAGAGCAGCAGAATCGGCTTAACGTTTCCGACAATTATTTCTGACAGCGGTGCGACCGTCGCGCCCTGGTTCCGATTTGAGTCTGGATATTGAGCCTCGAGGTCTTTAGCGATGCGCGTCACATCAGCGAGCGCTGCTTCCTCCGACACACCGTTTTTGAGACGGGCGATGCCGTTTAGAAAGTGACAACTGCGGCTGGTAAAACAGCCGCGGCCAGGATTAAGAGTCGTCCAGAATTCGGCATTTTCGACAGGTGCGAAATGAAAATTCTGAGGAAGCACTCCGATGATGATGTAGGGATCTTCATCTAAGGTTATGGACTGACCGATGATCTCGTGTTTATCGCCAAAACGCTTTTGCCACGATGCATAGCTGAGTATCAAAGTGCGCGGCGCTTCGGGCAGATCCTCGCCTGCATAGAAGTCTCGACCGAGAAAAGTACCGACACCGAGGGTTTGAAAAAAGCCGGCACTTACACGGGCGCCGTCAACCATTTCCATTCCTGCGGAGGTGCTCATCAGATAACCGCGTTGACTATAGACGTTCATCGAGTCGAAAACTCTGTTGAGCTTCTTCCAATCGAGATAGTCAGGATATGAGATCGCGGCGCGTGGAATATCCGGGGTTGTCTCCGTCACAAAGAGGAGACGCGAAGGATTCTGATAGGGCAAAGGTTTGATGAGTGCTGCATCGACGAAAGCAAAGATCGCCACGCTTGCGCCGATGCCAAGCGCTACCATCGCGGTAGCAGCAGTGGTGAAGGCTGGTTGCTTGCGGAGTTGTCTGAGCGTGAAGCGCAGATCCTGCATTACGCTTTCGAGAAACGGAATGGTAGATCGATCGCGGTAAGCTTCTTTTGCTTGATCGACGCCGCCTAACTTCATTACCGCAACCCGCCTGGCTTCCTGGGGCGACATGCCGGCGCGGATGTTGTCGTCGGTATGCATTTGCAGATGACTCTCGAGTTCGTCGGCGAAATCGCGCTCGCGCGCATCTTTCAGAAACGTTCCTTTGAGTCTCAACAGCCAAACACGAAGTTGTCTCATGACTGATCCTCCACTGGTGCGAAAAACCTGGCGACGATTGCAGTGGTCTGATTCCACTCTTTGGCTTCTCTGGCGAGTTGTTTGCGGCCCGAGCGGGTGAGCTTGTAGTACTTAGCCTTGCGGTTGTTTTCGGAAACGCCCCATGCAGAGACGATCCAGCCTTCCTGCTCCAGCTTCAGCAGGGATGGATAGAGCGTTCCGTAATTCAGAGAGAGTCGATCGCCGCTGATTTGCTCGATCCGACGGGCAATTCCATATCCATGAAGTGGTCCGAGGGCATCGAGCGTTTTTAAGATCATCAGCGCAAGTGTTCCTTGCCAAATCTCAGTTTTGCCTGTCATCGGAAGCGTTCTCCTATGGCGTAGCCATAGGACTATACATTCGACTCATATGGGAAGACAAGAGGAGACAGGGGCGCTCAGTATCCCCGCTTGAGAAAGAAGCTAATACGGCATGTTCGATCCGGTAATACATAACGACAATGCGCCCTTGTAAGCCGTTGGGTTTTGAGGAACGGCTGCGGTCGCAGCGGCACCCGCAGCTCTTGCAACCAGATGTTCTCCGATGAGAGCGTGCGGAGAGTTTGAAGCAGTTCTGTCATGAAACCGAAACTCAAAGAAAGTACGCTATATCCACGGTCACAGTTGGCAAAGCATCTATCAACGGGGCGGGTTAACCTTCGATAAAGAAACACAATGTTCTCAAGTAGGAGCAGCAATTTCAGAAGGACCTTATTCGTGCCGAAATGAAAATGTATCTTATATCGACAGGCTGAACCAGGTTCGTGTGGCCAATTTGTGGACAAAGTTTACAGCACTCCACCGCTACGCGAGGTGAGCGAATGTGAAGGGATGCGAAAACCCGATGAAACCCTGGTGGCTGCAACTTTCGAAAAGGCAAAAACTTACGTGTTTGCCCGCCATAAAATTCGGGACCGTGAGGTCGGAGGTTCGAATCCTCTCGCCCCGACCATTTTCTCGAAGAAAAAGGCCACTCGGTTGAGTGGCCTTAGTCGTTTGTGCCGTTATTTGCCGTTTGGTTTCGGAGACAGTGGCCTGCGAACTTGGGGCGTAGCTACTGGGGGTAGGTGATGGCCACCGTAATATCGGTTTCAGCCGTTCCCGGAGTGATTGGGCAATCCTTGTTGATACAAAAATAGAGATCCCCCAGAGCTGCGCCGATCGAGTTCGTGGAGCATCCGCCGCAGAAGACCGGCCTTCCAAAGTCATAATCGAAGACATTGCCGGTCCAGTATCGGGGAAACACTCCGCTCGAGAAAATATGCCGGCCGTCGCTAACCCGCCCTGATACGAGCCCAGCATAATTGCTCGAGAAGTTCGAATTGAACCACTCGATGTGTTCTTTCGCGATTGCCGGATACGTGAGAGTGAACGTGGCATCCGCAGCAGTCCTGGGGCAGCCCGTTCGGCTGGGATCGCACAGATGAGTCGTGAACACTTTCGTTATATAGGCATTCTCGATGTCGTAATTTCCAGCGCTTGGTGACGACCCGTTACCCGATCGGTCGAAGGCAATCACCGTGACATCAAACAGACCGTTCCACTGAGTAGTCGAGGAGAAGAGCGAGGACCAGGGGGCAATCGGCGGCGGGCCGTTCTTGCCCTTTCCACCCGGGTAACCCACTGAAGTTGCGGGCAAGAAATGTCTCGCTCCGGCGCTGACGAAGTCAACGTGGTGAACTGCCACATTATCGCTGACCCCTGTAGAAAGGCCGACATTCCTTACCAGTACTGAACCGAACGCCGGTGTGAGCGAACTCAATACTGGAGGAGTACCCTCCGCCTGATCGGTGAGGCTGATTGCCGTTGACGCATGTACGAGGCTAAAGCCAGAGGTCAAGTCGAAGCTCGCACCATCGCCCGCGGCCGATTCGATCAGACCTTTCACCTGGCTTGCCGTGAGGCTCGGGTTTCTCGACAGGATCAAACCAGCCAGGCCGGCGACTACTGGGGTAGCCATCGAAGTGCCGGAGAGCGCGTCATAGTCTGTTTTGTAGCCGTACTGCGTATTGAGTGTAACCGGGTAGGTTGGCATGGTGGAAAGCACCGCGACTCCCGGGGCAGTCACGTCCGTTTGAAGTCCGAAATTCGAGAAGGAGGCCTTAGCTCCTCGTTGGTCCACAGCTCCCACGCTCAAGGCGCTGTACCAGTAGGCAAGATCTCCAACTTCATCGCTGTTGGCGTTGCCCATGGCCACGACCGGGAGGGCATTGTTGCTCAATGCGTAGTCCAGAGCGTCGCGTATGATGGTGGTGCGCGACGAAGATCCCAGTGACAGATTGATGACGCGGGCCCCGTAATCCGTGGCATAAGCAATCCCAGAGGCAACGTCCGAGGTCGGCCCAGACCCATCGGCGCCAAGGACCTTTACGTTCATGAGACTGCACCTTCCGCATATTCCGGCGGTGCCCGTACCGTTGTTAATGCTGGCAGCAGCGATGCCCGCGACGTGTGTGCCATGACCAAACGAATCCGAGACGCGCTCACCCTTGACGTAGTTTTTCGCCAGGACGATTTTGCCCGTTAAATCTGGATGATTGGCATCAATGCCGGTATCAACGATGGCAATGGTAATCGAAGGATCGCCCAAGGTAGCGTCCCAGGCTTGGTCTGCGTCAATGAATTGCGGTGCCCATTGGGCTATGTTGCCGTAGTGAGACGTTGGATAGGGCGTGGAGTAATAGGGATCATTTGGGACGAACATCGTCTGCATGACATAGTCGAGGGCCACGGACTCGACGGCGGGCTCTTGCTTGAAGCGTGCTATCAGACGACCCAATGGCTCTGCACCCGAGTAGGTGAGGTTCAGCACGTCGTCGTTAGTAGGCTCCACCAGAGTAAGACGCTGTTCGGGCCCAGCTAGAGTTATTTTGTACCAGAAATTGATCGCTGCCGCGGCGTTGCGATGAGCATTTCCGGTCATGATTGAGCGAAAGTTCTTTACACCGTGCTCGCGAAAAATGCTGTCGAGGGACGACAGGCCCGTCGCTGCAGGATTCGCTTCTTCGCCAATGACCTTAAGGTTTGCGGCGGCTGGCTGCGTAAGCTTTACGAGCAAGGCGTTCGAGACGAAGCTCGGTTTCTGCCCGCGGTTGTTGATGTCAACACTTTCAATGCCGGATCCGGCGCTTCCTCTTATCGTAGGAGCATGTGCGGTTGATAAAAACAACAAACACGCTGTGACTATGAAGTACCAAATCCTGCTTAAAGTTTTGCCTCTCATTTCTTTGCCCTCCTGAAGGAATCCGTTAACTCATTCTCAACGGCGGAAGCTGAAAACTAATTTCGCTGAGCCGGGGAATGTGTCGGGCTCTATCCAGCGGCGCTCGAAGCGTCATTCTTTCGGGGGAATTGCTACATCGAGTTACGATTCTTTTGCTCTGTCGGGAATTGAAATCCGGTGGAAGGAGAATCTCTTTTCGGAAGAACGCTTGTCTACCGAAGTTTAGAGGCCAGACTATATTCCTGACACATATGAGCGTCAAGAAAAGAATTAGTGACGTTTTTGTGTCTGATCGCGCCGGGGAATCATTGAAGCGCAACGGGCGGAGCAACACCGCATTGACCACACTGAAAATCGCGGTGTTCGCACCGATGCCCAACGCAAGCGTTATTACCGCCACCGCCGTGAAGCCCGGATGCCTGGCCAGACTTCTGATTCCATAGCGAATGTCTTTTAGAAGGACGTACATCGGTTAATCTCCTTCAATCGAGTAACAGGTCGTATCAGTTCCGGAGCTTCCATTCACTCGCATCGCAGCGCCACCAGCGGGTCGACTTTCGTTGCGCGCCGCGCCGGAAACCAGCACGCGAGCGCGGCCGCTGACAACAGCACCAGTGGAACTGCAATAAACGTCGTCGCATCGGTAGCCGTGACCCCAAACAACAAACTGGCCAGAACTCGCGTCAGGCCAAATGCTGCCAGGATGCCGACCGCAATTCCGCAGAACGCCAAATGGATTCCTTCACCGAGCACTAAACGCAATACATCGGTCGGACGGGCGCCGAGTGCCAGACGGGTGCCGATCTCTCGAGTGCGCAGGACGACTGACTGATGAAGCAATCCATAGATACCGATCGAGGCCAACAGCAGTGCCAGCACGGAAAACAGCGTCAGCAACCAGGTTTGAAAGCGCCTCTGAGCAGAAGCCCCAGCCATCTGATTTTCCAAAGTCGAGACGCCGTAGATCAGGACTCTCCCATCAATTGAATGAATCGCGTTGCGCACTGCCGGCGCGAGCTGCGTTGGCTCGCCCGTAGTGCGAATCAATAAATTCATTCTGCGCTCGGGGCTTTGCACATGAGGCAGGAACAGCTGGGCGATCGGTTGACGTTCCAAACCTTGGCGACGCATATCGCCGACCACACCGACCACGGTTAACCACGGGTTTGCCGATTGCGCGGATCCCAGTTTGAATCGCTTCGCCAATGCATCGCCGTCAGGCCAATATCTGCGCGCCAACGTCTCGTTGACGATGGCCACCGGCATCGTTGTTTGCGTGTCTTGCTGATTAAAGAACCGCCCCTGGCGCAACGGAACGCGTAGTGCTTGAAAGAAACCATCGGTAATTGCGTCTCGTCTCAACGGAATGCGCGGCGCCGCTGGACCATCCGCCGGACGATCTTCGACAGTGATGACTCCCTCAGAAGTGCCGCTGACCAGAATCTCGTCGGTAAAGCCGGCGGCCTCAACGCCCGGCAAGGCTGCGATGCTTTCACGCGCTTGTTGATAGAAGACTCGCCATTGATCAACCGTGCTGCTTCGTGGTGGAGCGGTCTGTGCCACGAGCACTCCGGCGGCATCAAATCCAGGCTTCACTGCTTGCAGACGCATGAAGCTGCGGACGAGCAGACCCGCGCCCAGGAGCAATAGCATCGCGAGACTAAATTCCGCGATCACCAACAACCTGCGCAGACGACGGCCACTAATTCCACCACTCGTGCTGCGGCCTTCCTTTAAAGCCTCGCCGGGATGAGACTGCGAAACCTTTAGAGCCGGAACCAGGCCGAACAGGATCGCAGTCAGAAATAAAATGAAGACAGTGAATGCCAGCACTTTCACATCAATCGCCACACTGTCTAAATGAGGAATGCCCGGCGGGCTCAAAGCGACGAGCGCGCGCGTGCCCCACGTGGCGATGAGGAGTCCAACGGCTGTGGCAATCAGCGCGATCAGAGTGCTTTCGGTGAGCAGTTGTCGCATCAGCCGCAACCTGCCGGCCCCAAGCGCCATGCGAATCGCAAGCTCGCGTTGTCTGGCGAGGCCGCGCGCCAACATCAAATTGGCCACGTTCGTACAAGCAATAAGCAGAACCAAAACAACTGCGCCGAACAGGATCCAAATGGCCAGGCGCAAATTACTGCCGGTAAGCTGCAGATAGAAGGGGACGATGTTGATGCCCAGATCTTTGTTGGCTTCCGGATAAGCTTGCTCGAGACGCTGAGCAATGCTGGTCATCTCGGTTTGTGCTTGCGGCAGCGAGACATTTGGTTTGAGCCGACCAATCACGCGCCAGGAGCCCGTACCACGTTGCAATTTTTGTGACTCCCAATCGCGCATCAGCGTGAGCGGCTCGAACAGCGGACTCTCTTCACCGGGAAATTGAAAAGCTTCCGGCATCACTCCGATGATCTGCGAAGTTGCGCCGTCAATTTCGAGTGACTTACCCAGTACATTGGGCGACGCCCCAAACCGTCGTTGCCAAAGGCCGTGGCTCAGGATGACAACTCGGGCTTTGTGTTCCACTTCATCCGCCGTGAAAGTGCGGCCCATCACCGGCCCTCCGCCCAGCAGTGAGAAGACATTGGCCGAGGCGCGCACACTCATCACCTGCTCGGGTTCGGCTTCGCCGGTTAAGGTCACCGAAGTAGGATCAAAGACTGCCAGCTCTTCAAAAGATTTATTTTGACCAAGCCATTCTGAATAGGTGGCATAGGCCGTTGCCTTCTCTCTGATATTCTGCTTAGGCGACTCAGACCAGAGAAAGACCAAACGGTTAGACTCTGGATAGGGTAAGCGGCACAGCAGAACAGCGTTCACCACGCTAAAGATGATGATGTTGGCCGCGATGCCGACCGCCAGCGTGACTACGGCGATCGCGCTAAACCCGGGATATCTGAAGAGCGATCGCACGGCTTGTCGCCAATCCTGAAACATTCACCCTCTCTTTCTCAGAGCATCAGGGAATCGAATCACTCACTCGTATCTCAACGCGATCAGCGGATCGACTTTCGTCGCCCGGCGCGCCGGCAGCCAGCAGGCCAGCAACGCAACCAGTGTGACCAACAACGCAACCACGACAAACGTGGCCGCGTCGGTCGCGCTCACTTCATACAGCAAACTTCTCATCAGGCGCGTCAACGCAAACGCAGCGGCCAACCCAATCACGACACCTGTCAAGGCCAGCTTCATTCCCTGCCCAATAATCAGCTTGAAGACGTCTGCCCTTTGCGCGCCCAGCGCCAGACGGATGCCAATCTCGGAGACGCGCTGCGTCACTACGTAAGAGAGAACACCGTAAATGCCAATGGCTGCGAGCAACGCCGCTGCGCCAGCAAAGATTGCCAGTAACAGCATGCTCGCACGGCGGGGTGCGACCGAGCGTGCGAGGTGGCTGGTCATCGTGTTGATGTTAGCTACGGCCAGGTCTTTGTCTACCGCTTTGATCTGGCTGCGAATGGCGCCGATGAGCGCCGCCGGATTGCCCTGGGTGCGCACATTCAGCTCCATCGCGCGCCAGGTGTTCTGCGTGTGCGGCACGTAGACCAACCCGTGCAGTTCGTCGTCGCGCCCATAGTAACGCACATCTGCGACGACACCGACGATCTCGCGCAGTCTGTTTTCGTCACGCCACGAGCGGATGCGTTTGCCCAGCGGGTCTTCGTTCGGGAAGAGCTGCCGCGCCAGCGTTTCGTTGATGATGATCACTGGATTGCTGGCGGCAGTATCGCGCTCGTCGAAGTCGCGCCCTTTGACAAACCTTGTACCCGTGGTCTTGAAGTAACCGGGACTGATGACGTTCCACTGACCTGGGGTATCGCTGCCAACTGGCGGCTCTGGCCTCCCTTCGGCGAGGAACACTCGACCCAGATAGAAGCCACCGCCGCCCAATGGCAGTGCCGAGCTGACTGCCGCCGACTCGATGCCTGGCGCAGTCTTCACGTGCTCGACCAGTTCACGATAGAAAGTGAGCACGCGTACCTCATCCGGGTAGCGCACGCGTGGCGCAGTGATCTCCATCGTGATTAAGCCCTCGACTTTTAAGCCTGGATCAATCTGCTGCACGCGCGCGAAGCTGCGAATCATCAAACCCGCGCCGACCAACAGCACCAGCGACAATGCCACTTCGGCCACCACCAGCGCGTTGCGTGAACGCCGCCCGCGCACCCCACCCAGAGCGTGACGAGCAGTCTCTTTGAGCGCTTGGTTGAGTTCGGATCTGGCAGCTTGTAAGGCTGGCATCAGCCCGCAGAGAATGGCCGTCAAGACCGTTGCGGCCAGCGCGAAGACAAACACGCCGCTGCTGATTTTGATCTCGGCCAATCTGGGCGTGTCTTCCGCGATGATGGTCTTCAGCAGGTCTACGCCCCACAGCGCCAGCAAGAAACCGAGTCCGCCGCCGAGCAGCGCCAGTAGCGAGCTTTCGGTCAATAATTGCCGGATCAGACGCAGCCGCCGAGCGCCGAGAGCCAATCGAATCGCCATCTCGTGTTCGCGCGTCGCCGCGCGGGCCAACAGCAAATTGGCCACGTTAACGCAGGTGATCAACAATACCAGGCCGACGGCGGCCAGCAGCACGAGCAGCGAAGTGCGCAGTTGGTTGCCTACGATGTAGGCGAGCAGCGGCTTGGCCTGATTGCTCCAACCTTTGCGCGATTCGGGATGATCTTGTTCGAGCCGCCGCGCGATGACTGCTAATGCCGCATTCGCCTGTTCCAATGGCGCGCCCGGTTTCAAACGCGCCAGCCCCATGAAAAGCAAATTATCGCGGCGCAACAAATTAGCGTCCGGATTCGCCCCGGCTGCAAAGGGGAAGATCACATCCCGATCGTTCGGCCAAAGCGCGTCACGCGGCACCACACCGACGACCGGATAAGGGCGGCCATTCAGATAGATGTTCTTCCCCACGATCTGCGGATCGCTGCCGTAACGCCGCTGCCAGAGTGTGTTGCTGATGACGAGCGAGCGCGCTGGCCCCGGCGTGCTGTAATCATCCGGCTGTAACGTGCGACCAAGCAGCGGGGTTGCACCCAACACCGCGAAGTAATCTTCGGAAACCACTGCCAGGCGCACGCGCTCCGGCTCGCCCACGCCGCCGCTCAGGTCGGCGTGGTCCTCCGTGCCATCAATCACCGCGACCTGCTCGAAGATGCCCGCTTTCTTCCAGTCCAGGTAATCCGCATAGGAGACACTGGAGCTGTCAATGCCGCGCGACGGGTTGACCGAGACCGGTACGACCAACCGCTCTGCTTCGTGATAAGGCAGCGAGCGTAGCAGCACGGCGTTCACCACGCTGAAGATCGCGGTGTTCGCGCCGATGCCCAACGCCAGCGTTAACACGGCAATCAAAGTGAAACCGGGTTTCTTCAACAACATTCGCACGCCGTAGCGTAGGTCTTGCCAGAGTGTTTGCATAACAGCTCTCCTGAAAAGGAGACGGTAGTTTGCGCAGAGCCTATTCTTTCTTTTGTTCCCCTCACTCGTATCTCAGCGCCAACAGGGGATCGACTTTAGTTGCTCGGCGCGCCGGTAAATAGCTCGCGATTAGCGCCACCGCGATCAAAACCAAGGCGGCGATCACCAACGTCGCTGGATCGTTAGGACTCACTCCGTATAGCTGGCTCGAGACCAGCCGCGAGAGCCAGTAACATCCAATCAAGCCCAGACTTGATCCCCAGGCAACCAGTGTCAACCCTTTGGTCGTTTGAATTCCCAGGGCCGAGAAATAATTGACGCTGACAAATTCGCCGCGGATTCGTTCCGTTTGATCCCCGGCGGTAAGGCCCAAACTCGTATCGGTATAGGCGAGCATCCCGGAAAATACGTCGTTGTGAAATGGCGTAACGGATGTCCTGGAGTAAGGTGTGCATGATGAAATCTCTTGTTTGGGTCTTTGGTCTTTGACTTCCGGCTTTTGTGCTTTACTCGCCACGCACGCCTCAGGATTAGTCGCGATTCATAGCGAAACGATGGGTCGCGCCTACAGCTTTTCGCCGCAACCCTTTTCAAGGCGTGTGCCAACAGTTTCAGCGGAGTCGAGGAGTGTTACCGATGACTCAAACCCTCCCTTCTGCCCAGTTTTCTGCCTATTAGCACTCATGAAAGCGGACGAGCGACGAAAACCCCCGCGGAGTTACAGTGCTCGATGCGCTCGCTTGTGGGATTCCGAGTCCCATTCTCGCAAACTGGAATCTGATTTTTCGTATGGCCGCTCATTCGGCGAGATGGAAAGTCGTCCAATCAGGTAGCCTTGCTTAGAAAGCGCACAAGTCGTCCGTGACCTTCGTATACCTTTTGCTCTCTCTACGAATAAAGAGTCAGTTTCTGAGTACAACCATACCTGTAAAGACCCGGACCTGGCTTCCAATAAATCTTCGAAACCAGGCGCGGCACAGCATATTCATACCGAATTTGATCGAACTCGCTGATAGACGACACGGTCGTGGACCTTGAGGTCGGTGTGGACAAAACTTACAGCATTCGACCGTTACGCGATGGGAGCGAATATGAAGGGATGCAAAAACCTAATGAAACCTTGGTGGCTGCAACTTTCTCAAAGGCAAAAAAGTTACGTTTTTGCGCGCCTTAAAATTCGGGACCGTGAGGTCGGAGGTTCGAATCCTCTCGCCCCGACCATTTATTTTCAAAGCACTTACGGCCGCCAGCATTGGCGGCTTGTTTTTTTGGTGGTGGCAGATTTGTGGCAGGCATTATTAGATGAGGGCTTTCCACTTAATACTTTGCCTCCGGAGATTAGCGACGCTTCGGCCTGGTACGGATCGGATCTCAAGGAAAGCACCGACAATCACACTCAATTGCTATCAGATGTCGATGCGCGAATAAAGATGACGATGGAACAAGGGCGGAAATCCAAGTGACCTGGATAGTCGAGCCAACTCCTACGTTCCTGACATCAGACGCATTCGAAAAGCAGCTTTCCTGTCAGCCGACTGCGATTCGTACGGGCACTCCTGGAAATGATAAACTCTCTCCCGGCAACGTGGCTTACGCGGGCACTAGATTGTTTAGCGGAAACGAAAGGACAATTTAATGTCGTGGATTACTTTACAAACGAAAGAGGGACCGGAAGAGTACCAGGTTAGCGACCTGGATGAAGTAGTCTGGTTGAAAACGGAAAATGAAATGATCGCGGTTGGTTACATGGACATGGTTTCAGGTCTCATGAGTCTGAATGACTTAGAAACTTGTCGGGAGAAACGGCCAGAGATTGTTCATGAATCTCTGGGACAGCAACCATCGCTAAAGCCGAAAGAACGCGATCAAATAAGTTGCTAGTCACGGAGGCTTTCCCAAAAAGTCCAGCGACGCGAACGAAACAAAAGTCGAGCTGCGGAGCAGCGGTCTTAGCTAAGCCCAAGGCGAGGCTTTGCGAGCCTTGGGGAACCATTTTTTAGATCAACCGAGCCCGCGAAGCGGGCGACATCTCAGTCTCGAGTTCAGACTTTCGAGTCAGAACGAACGCAACTGCCTCGTTGAGTGGTCCAATTCTGAAGAGAAATCCTGTTAGTGATCTATCCGATAGCCTAACTAGTTACGGGCACTCGAAACTCTGAACTCAAAACTCTGCCTTGGTTAGGTCGCCGCTCCGCGGCTCCAGACGGTTTGTGTGCATTCGTTACCCAAGGCTCGCAAAGCCTCGCCTTGGGCTTAACTACCTCCGCTGCTCCGCAGCTTGTTGAGTATCGAGGAGCATATGCGGCCGACCGATTTTGTCGGCCGCACGTGGCGTGATGAGCCGGCGCTTAGCGCCTCCTAAGCCGTTTCGGGCAAAACCAGTCACAGCCCTGGAGCTTTCGCTTATGCTCCGACGCTTCCGCGTTTTTCGATCTTTGCCCACGTATCCCTCAGGCCAATAGTCCGATTGAACACCAATTTGTTCCCCGAGTCGCGATCAACGCAATAATAACCAAGGCGCTCAAACTGATATTTTGTCCCGCGCTCTGCGTCTCGCACACTCGGTTCTATTTTACAATCGTGCAATACCTGCAATGAATCAGGATTCAGATTT
>JBKPEE010000239.1:0-7606 GCA_046728235.1 Acidobacteriota bacterium | reverse complement strand
TTCACACTTTGAGCGTCAAACTAAAGCGTCCCGATTTACACGTTCGCTATCGGAGCGGGTTCTTCGGCGTCAGAGATGAAGATATCAGACCCGCGCCAAAGACTCCGCGCCAACAGATCCTGGCCGCATTAACTTCGCCTTGTGATAACGCCGCCAAATCGAACCTGGTTATGCAATACAAAGCCTACCGAGACGGTAAGGAGATTTTCGCCGGGCCGGAAGTGCCGCTAAAGGTTAATGCGCAATCAGACCCATCGAATGTTGACGCGTCCGGCGTGATTGAGTTGGGTCGGAAAATGTTGCCCGGCGATTATGTTTTACAAATCAGCGTGAAGGATTTATCGGCGGGAAAGAAAGACCAGCTTGCGACGCAGTGGACTGACTTTGAAATTATGCCCTGATAGGAAAAGTCGCTAGCGGGCAACGGCTGAGTGATGCCAAACAGCCTGATCTGAGTTCGTCCTTCGCAGTCGCAGCACCTTAATCGTCAAGGGCCCCTGAACACGTGACGCATTTTGATCGCGGTTACTGATTTGAGAAGTGAGGCTTGTTGGTACTTGCTTCCTTTCGCAGCTTCGCAATCAAGTCTTGAATCTCCTTTTTCTTGGCAGCGTCAGGCTCCAACTTCAGATAGGTCTCCAACTGATCAGCAGCCTCTTTATTACGGCCCACGCGGTTATAAAGCAGAGCCAATTGCCAATGGACCTCGGGCACGGGTGAGTCCTTGCTCAGCTTCTCAGCCTGACGCAGCGCTTTCTCAGCTTCAGTGTAATTTCCGTCAAGACGCAACAAGGTGCCGTACAATAGTTGGGCATTGAAGGAATCGCCTTGCAGTACTACCGCAGCGTGCGCTGCTTGCAGGGCTTCTGGCCGGTGGTTGAGTTGATAACACGCGTAAGCGAGAGCATAGAAACTCGAAAAACTTCTTTGATTAACGTCAATTGATTTGATTAAGTACGGAAGCGATTTCTGATACTCGCTTCGCTCCACATACTCGCGACCCATGGTGTCTAGCGCGTCGTAATAGGTTGGGAAAATCTTGAGTGCCGCCTCAATCTCTGTGAAGCCTTTCCCCTCCGGTTCATTAATGTCTCGGACTCCTTGCTTATACAGTCTACGAGCCTCTTCCGGGACGTCTTGAGCAAAAACGGATCCGGTTATCGGTGCAATGCCTGGCTTTACTTTGCGTTTATCTACCTTCAACACAATATCCAGGTACTGAGCATCGCTCCCTCCGCGCACAACGTTCACGATATCCACGCCTTCTGAGTACTCCGCATAGTTTGTGGCCGTGGTAAGGACGCGTATGTTGTAGTGGCCGGCGGGATACCCAATAAACGTGAAGCGCCCCGTAGAGTCCGTTCGACTGCGGCTGATTGTCGAATAGTATTCATTCTGAAGTTCGACATACAGATCGGGGACTGGCCGATGTTCCGGATCGAAGACAATTCCTTCAATCCTGTTCGTGATGCGAGTTACTTGCGCGCAGGTTGAAAAATCAGAAACCGTCAGACAAACGAGTAGAAAGGCACCGCACAATGATCCCAAGCTGACACATGATCTCATCGGTACATTCCTCCTAACGTATGTTTTCGTGAATCATCAACCGTCCTTCGGCGTTTGCGGTTGCTCAAAGGAATGATGTGGTGGATCGGATCGCGATAGATTCTTTGCGGCAAACTCGCAGCCTTACGTTCGACAAGAATGGCTCGTAGTCTAACATAGGCCTCAACGCATGGGCAGACTACTGGCATGTGAGCGAAACCGATTTCATCCCGAAGTTGTGCGCCTGCCCTGGTTTTACGGAATTTCGGAGTAAAACCGAATTTTCGGATTTATGAGCCGGCCAAAAGCCTCCTAAAACGACGTAATTGCGGTATCGAGAGCGGGTTTGCTTTCTGGCACCGACGTTGCTTTCCGCTTGTCCAGGATTCGAAGGTAAGTGCGGCCGGTAGAATGCGACAAGTCAAGTTTCCACCCAAATCTACCGAGAAAAACCGCCTTAACAAGGAATAATGAATAGCCAACTGCCCCAGACTGTTGGAGTAGTTGGCTTTTAGATTGAATGCAGAAACATTAAGCGCCGAATTCATAGAGCGCTATTAAGAAAGGACAGAGATGATGAGAAAATTTTTCATGTTCGTTGTGGCCCTGAGCCTGGCGCTTTTTGCTACCAGCGCCTTTGCTCAGACCTCAACGACGGGAGCGATCGAAGGATTGGTCACTGACCCGAATGGGGCTTCGGTCAAGGGCGCGACGGTCACCGCGACCAGCCCGAATCTGATCTCCCCAAAGACAGCGACTACCGGTGATGATGGCCGGTTTCAGATTTCGGCGTTACCTCCGGGAACCTACAAAGTAGCGATTGATGCCGGAGGCTTCGCCAAGTTCACCTCAGGCGATGTGGCCGTGAACCTGGGCAGGACTTCGACGGCTGATGCGCAACTTCAGCTGGCAACCGCGACAGCCACCGTCCAGGTCACGGGAGGCGCGGTGGTCGATACGGCCCAGAACACCACTGGATCGAACGTGTCGACCGAACAGTTTTCGAACTTCCCGACGCAGCGCACGGTGCAGGGTCTTTATACGATCGCTCCGACCGTTACCCGTTCCGGCTTGCGTGATGCCACTGGCCGCGATCGCGATCCTTCGGTGGGTGGTTCTTCGGGTCCTGAGAACAACTACATTCTGGACGGCGTGAACACCTCCGATCCGGCCTTCGGCGGATCGGGCGCTAACCTGCCGTTCGAGTTTGTGCAGGAAGTTGAAATCAAGACCGGCGCTTACGGCGCTGAATACGGCAAGTCGACCGGCGGTATTTTCAACGTCATCACCAAGAGTGGCGGCAACGAATTTCACGGCGACGTGTTTGGCTATGGCACCACAAAAGGGCTTGTTCGAGAGGTAAAGAATTTTCCGTTCACGGGTGCGGCTGCCAATGGCTTCTCGGAAGTGGACCTTGGCGGTGACATTGGCGGCCCGATCAAGAGAGACAAGCTGTGGTTCTTTGGCGCTTTCAATCCGCAGCGCCGCAAGAATTTTTATTTGACGCAGACTTTCCACTCGCCCGCTGAAAACAAAGTGACGATTCCATTCTACGCGGGCAAGCTCACCTGGGCCCTGAATGGGAAAAACACGCTGACCGGTTCAACCTTCGGTGATTTCACTAAGGTCAAAGGTTTTCTGGCAACCGGTGCATTGACCAATGCCTCAGGTTTTGGCAATGACATTAACGCTTTCTCGGGTACACAAGAGACCGGGGGCCACAACTACGCCATCCGGTTGAATTCGACGATCAGGAACAACTTCATCGCTGAGATTTCGGGCGGTCTGCACTTCCAGCGAGCGAACACAATTCCTGCCAGCGGAACCAATACGTCGCTCGTCAGCGATAACTTTGCTGTGTTGAAGAGCGGCGCCGTACTGACTCCCGTTGCCACAGGCGTTAACGGTCTGACTGCATGTCCAGTTGACTCGAACGGGCTCAGTCGATGCGTCGGAACTGGTTTCATTGATTTCGTAGATGGCCGCGGAGGCTCGTTGCAGCGCAACTTTCTGCGCGGACCGGGGTTCGGTCTTTTTTCGAATCAAAAGCGCAACCGCTATGAGATCAACGCTCACATGCAGAACATCGAAGGTAAACACACCTTCAAGTGGGGGTTTGAGTGGTTCCGTAACAACTACAACATCAACACCCTCTCGACGGGTCCCGCAATTACTTACGCCTTTGCGCCAGGAAATTTGAGGGTTGATGCTAACGGCAATCTGGTCCCTTTGAGCAATACCAATGGAAATGCCAATGCGACTAATGGGACACGCATCACCAATAACTGGCTGGTCTGCACTGTCCGCGGCACAGAAATCAATTGTCCCAGCAGTGCCGGTGTGATCCGTGCCCAGGCAATTCCGGCGGCAACATTAACCGCCTTGGGACTGACAGTGAACCCAACCGCGAATGCGATTACGACGGCGGAGGCCTTTGGGAATCCTTTCCTGCTCAGAAACACCACGCGCGTACGTGACTTTGAACTGGTCGGCAAGACCTATACGAATGCCGAGGCGTTCTATATCCAGGACGAGTACAAGTTTGCCCGTGACTGGCAGTTCAACATCGGCGCTCGCTGGGACTTTCAACAGGCATACGCGAATGGCAACACGGCCTACATCAAGCTAAACAACTTTTGGGATGACCTGGCGCCTCGTCTTGGTTTGAGCTGGGATTTCACCCACAAGGGCAAAGGTAAGCTGTTTGCTAACTATGCCACCTTTATCGAAACGCCAATCCCGCTTGATGTTAACGTTCGTTCAGCCGGTGGTAATGTTCAGACCGACAAGAACTTTAACGTCAACACCCTCAATGCTCCGTCAGGTTCGCTGATTCTTCCGGGTGTCAGTACGGGTGCGGTCAATCTCGGTAACGACGCTACCCCTCCCGATCCTGGTTTGAAACCACAGAGCATCGGCGAGTACAGCATGGGAATTGAGTATGAAGTACACAAGGACATCGCCCTTGGCGTGCGCGGAATTTACCGCCACATGCGAAACGTCATCGAAGACGGTTCGTTCGACGATGGCAACACGTACTTCATCTTCAACCCGGGACGTAACGAGCCGGGGACCACTGAGCAAGTTGCCTGTCAGGGCAGTACCGATCCGGATGGCACGGTCCACCCACCACGCTGTTTCGGTCGCGCGCAGCGTTTTTATCGCGCCCTCGAAATCTCGGCCACGAAGCGATTCACTAATCATTATCAGTTCATCACTTCGTACGTGTTTTCGAGCCTGACCGGTAACTACGAAGGCTTGTTCCGTAACGACAACGGGCAGTCTGATCCGAACATCACTTCGCTGTTCGATCTTCAGAGCCTGCTCGATAACACCTACGGACGTCTGCCGAACGACCGTCCGCACCAGTTTAAGTTCAACGGCACCTATGAGACGAAGTGGAAGCTTATGATCAGCGGAAACTTCTACATTCAGTCAGGCACGCCGTTTAACCAACTGATTCCGCACCCGATCTATGGAAACAATGAAGGGTTCGCGGTGCAGCGCGGCACGGCCATCGTTCCGGTGGTATCGGCCACTCAGGCAGGATTCCCGAACAAGGTCGACAGCATCGGTTCCCACCGCACGCCGACGACCATGAATCTGGACTTGGGTGTTTACTATCCGATTAAGTTCGGCGAGAAAAAAGAGCTGCGGTTGACGGGAGACTGGTTCAATGTCTTCAATGCCCAGCGGGCCGTGACTTTGGACCAGACCTACTCAATCAACAGCGGTATCTCAAGTGTGCCGCCGGTAGTTAATGCCTTCTGGGGTTCGGCCTTGCTGGTGCAAGCTCCATCGGCATTCAGGTTTGGCGCCAAGTTTAGTTTCTAATTCAATCGCCTTCGTCCTGACGGACGAGACAATTGACCTCGAGGGGGAGGGGCGCTATAAAATGCGTCTCTCCCCCGTTTCTTTTTCCATCACCCCGACGTCGTCTTGACATCCGGAAAGGTTAGTTCCAATGCCCAGTGGGCGGGGTCTTGGCTGAAAGAGGTTTTACCATGCATTACAGTTCCAGCGATTCTCTCCGGCAGCGAACGATTCTCATAGTTCTGTTTGCATCTCTCGGTCTCGTCTGCTGCCAAATGAAGGCAGCTGCGCAAGGCAGCGGCCGCGACACGACGGGTACTGGCGGCAGTAGTGTTATTACCGGCAAGATATTCTTTCCTTCAGGCCGCCGAGCTGACGGCACCATTCAGGTTAAATTGACGAGCTACACCGCAGCCGACATTTCCGTCCTGGCCGACTCCAGTGGCTCGTTCACTTTTACTTCAATCGCGCCCGGCAACTACACTGTTGAAGTGAACGCAGGCAAAGGCTATGAAATCGCGCGCGAGCGCGTTACCGTTGATCAGGAACTACAACCACCGAGAACGCGCGGCGACGACGCAGGACTGGCTTCGGTTCCAACCACGCGCCGGTACACGGTGATGATTAACTTGCTCCTCAAGGCGCCTGAAAATACCGGCAAACCTTCGGTGATAAATGCGGCGCTGGCGGAAGTCCCGGACGATGCGCGCTCGCTTTATGAAAAGGCGGTCACGCTTTCGCAGAACGGAGATACCGGGAAAGCGATTGAAGATTTGAAGGCCGCCATTTCGATCTATCCGAAATTTCCTTTGGCTTTGAATGAACTGGGCGTTGACTATCTGAAGTCCGGCGACGCGCGACGCGCGGTGCAGCCGCTGCGCTCAGCCACGAAGTTGAGCCCGGAAGCCTTTTCGCCAAAACTCAATCTGGGAATTGCTCTGCTCGAGACCCGCGAGTTCTCAGAAGCCGACGCACAATTGCGCGAAGCTTTGAAGATAAGTTCGACCCCCACCGCCCACATGTATCTCGGGCTGACCCTGGTTGCCGTCAAGCGTTATGATGAAGCGCAGCACGAGTTAGAGGCGGCAATCTCGACCGGCGGTGAAAACCTCGGACAGGCGCACAGGTACCTGGGAGGAATTTACTGGCAGAAGCATGATAACAAGCGTGCGGTTGACGAGTTTGAAACCTATCTGCGCCTGACCCCGAATGCTCCCGACGCCGAACGCGTGCGCGGCACAATTAAAGAACTACGCGGCAAGTGATACCCTATTCCTGCGCTCCGCCAGCCCGATCGGAAGCAAATACATCTCGTTTCGGAAAGGATCTGTTTTATGAATTCCCCGTTTTCTTACTTAAGACGACTCGGCTGGCAAATTCCTGCCGGGATCATTCTTCTGCTATCAGCTGTGGCCCTGGCGAACGCTCAGGGCGTGGGCGCTTCGCGCGGGCTTTCCAGCGGCGAAGGCAGCAACACTATTCAAGGGCGGGTCTTTTTTCCGCCAGGCGAGAACAGCACGGGGAAAACGATCAAGCTGCATCTGGAAAGCAACGAGCCGCTCGGAGCATCGAACGCTGTTACCGATCAGGACGGCGTGTTCCGCTTTAATGGAATCAGCCCGGGAAACTACACGGTCGTGGTCGACGGTGGCAAAGAATACGAATCTACCCGTGAGCCGGTAACCATCGACGCAGTCGGGCGGGGCCGCATTGTTCAGGTGACCATCCAACTGCGGCCGAAAGCGGATGCTTCAAATCCGGCATTCGCCGGCGTGCCGCAGAGCGCGCTCGAAGCCTATCAGAAGGGAACGGCGGCAGCGCAAAAAGGGAACTCGAAGGACGCGGCTCAATTCCTCAGCAAGGCTGTCTCAATTTCTCCCACCTTCGCGCCGGCCTTGAGCGACCTTGGCGCGCAATACATCAGACTCTCACAATGGGACAAGGCCGCCGAGACGTTTGAGGCGCTCTTGAAATTGAAGCCAAACGACGCCACCGCGCACGTCGACATGGGGATGGTCGCCTACAACCAGGGGATGTTGCTGTTTAAGGAAAACAAAGCGGATGAAGCCGCCCAGAAGATGACGCTGGCCGAATCGCATCTGCGCGAAGCTTTGAAGCTAAAAAGCACCGGTCCGTCGGCACACTATTATCTCGGCCTGACGCTGCTAAAGCTAAAGCGCTGGGACGAAGCGCAAGCTGAGATGGAAGCGACCATCAAGAACGGCGGAGATAACATTGCTTTGGCCCA
>JBKPEE010000238.1:0-17870 GCA_046728235.1 Acidobacteriota bacterium | reverse complement strand
CGCCCGCACCGCGTGCATAGCACGCGAAGATTCCGAGCAAAATCGGGCGACTATGTTCGCGCTGCGCGCTCAGTGCGGGCGAGGGCGCCCGCGCTCCCAGTACTCCGCCGGCAGGTCACCTCTTTCCCTTGGATTCCTGTTCCTGGGCCCAAAAGATCCATTCGGCGCCGTTCGCATGTCTCTGACGGGACGGTAGCAAGCCTCGCTGCTCGAGCAATGTGCGCGCGTGCCGCTGCATGTTCGCGAACAAGCAATGCGTCACGTCTGAAAACTCCCAGCCCTGTTCCGGCAGCTTGGTCTTGCGAAATGCGCGTTCCAATTTCGCTCGCTTACGCGCAAATATTTCCGCGATTTGCTCAGCCACCTCTTCACACAAGGACCCAAACTCCGCACATTCGGCGGTTTTGAAGACTGGAAAATTCGGCTCGTAATAGCGCTCAGTGGGATATTTCTTTTCCCACGCTACCGATTCTCTCAGCAGCTCACTTTTCATTAAGTCGTTAATGTGGGTATAGACGCTGGGCGGCGCGAGCGCGAGCGCTTCCGCCAGTTGCGAAATTGTTCTGGGTTCGCTGGCGACCAGATTGAGAATTTCTTCTTTCGTTCCATTCGGGAGCAGTTTGCGCTTGGCGATCTCGGCCCAGGGATCGCTGTAGCTTTCATTTATCGCCGAAATGCATTCACAGGGAAAACGCAAGCCCTGATAACCGCGAGGTACTGTCATAATTGTTCGCGACCTGATCTTCCTATCGGTAATTATTGAGGTGCCACTCGAATAGACGTTATCACAAACTAAGCAGTTACTATGTAAACTCGTCGGCGATTAGCGCTTCCCATGAAGCCGCTAATTTTCAATAGAATCTCGACAGCGTCGCAACATTTTAAGTACGCTCAAAAAGCAGAACTACTTTACAATGCTGGTTTTAGGACGTAGCCTAAAACTATCCCTCAGTACCCTCCGGAACAAGATCGATAGCGATTTCCCGGCTTGTGCGGCCAAAACCTTAGCTCGGGCCAGAAAGGAGAATTTGTATGCGGCGGCATTTTGTACGGCGAACTTTAATAGTCCTCTGTTTTTTGTCAATTATTTCATTTGTGCTTAGCAACAGCCCAGCTTCCGTTCGAGACGATCGCGAATCGCCGAAGCAGGCCGCGTTGCACGACGCGATGCGAAAGCTTTGGGAAGATCACATTACCTGGACCAGAGTTTTCATCATCTGCTCCGCCGGAGATTTGCCTGACAAAGCCGCTGCGACCGATCGCCTGTTGCAGAATCAGGTAGACATCGGAAACGCCATCAAGCCCTACTACGGCGACGCCGCGGGCAATCAACTGGCCGCGCTTTTGAAAGAGCACATCACGACTGCTGCCGATGTGGTGGCCGCCGCGAAAGCGAATGATCAGGCAAAGCTCGCCGATGCAAACAAGCGGTGGTTCGCAAACGCGGATCAGATCGCCGACTTTCTCGGCGGCGCAAATCCAAAAAACTGGACGCAGGCGGAGATGAGATCGATGATGCATGACCATCTGAATCTCACCACGCAAGAGGCGGTCGCCGGCTGAAGGGGGATTGGGCTGGAGACATCAAGGCTTACGATTCGGTCCATCAACAGATCTTGAAAATGGCTGATGGGTTCACGGAGGGAATCGTCAAGCAATTTCCCGACAAGTTCAAATAAGAAGCTTCGGTAAGCCAGAAAGGAGTGACGTTATGGCAAGTCCAGCAAGTATTGGCAAGCATCCGGTTCATCCAATGATCGTTCCGTTTCCGATTGCGCTTTGGATTTTCTCGCTGGTGGCGGACGTAATCTATCTATGGCGTGGCAATCCGGTTTGGAAAGATTACATTTCATTTTACGCGTTGCTAGGCGGAATTCTGGGCGCCGCGGTTGCGGCAGTGCCGGGATTTATCGACTGGCTGTCGATCACCTATCGGCCGACGAAGAAGCTCGCCGACTGGCACGCTCGCTTGAATGTAATCGCCTTGTTGGTTTTCATCGGCGACTTCTATCTGCGTACCACCGGTGGCTCACAGTGGATCAGCGGCAGTATCATTATTCCGCTCTTAATATCTGTGTTCGGAATTATTCTGATCGCAATCTCAGGTTGGCTCGGTGGCGAGATGGTGTACGTCCATGGCGTTGCGGTTTCATCCCAGCCGCCGGCGAAATCAGAACCGACGGCGCCTCGCGCCCCGGATAATGTGTCGAGAGCGGCGTAGGACCGCCGGATTGATAGGGCTAATATGAATAACCGCACCTGTGCTTACGTACTGACGCGAATCACGTACGGCGTGATTTTCCTGTTTTATGGCATCGGCAAGTTCCGCGGCGGCCTTGCAAATTTCGTGGGCGGCATGAACCAGCAGTTCTCTGGCAAGTTGCCGGCGGCCATGGTTATGCCGTTCGCGTATTTTATTCCGTTTGCCGAGACTGTTTCCGGGGGGCTGATTGTACTGGGCTTGTTTTCACGCGTGGGGCTGACGCTTTCCGGCGTGTTGCTGGTTGGTTTGACCTTCGGGTTGGTGATCCTCGGTCAGGCGTCAATCGTAGCTCATAACCTGCAATTTGTGGTCATTAATTTCGTGCTGCTATGGTTTGTTGAGTTCAACGGCTTTTCGCTTGATGCGCTGTTATGGAAAAAGCCGGCCGCTGGTTTTACTTCATAGACAGTCACGACCAGGCCCCGGCGGAGGAATTGTAATGAAAAGGAGTAAGCTTCTTTGTGGATGCATCCTGATAATTGGTTTTGTTCTTGTCCTCACCCACCATTCTCTGACTCAGGCCCGCATTACTGAGTCAGCCCGAATCTTTATTCCTGCGAAGGTCCCAGCCACTTCTCGATACCGGCTGGATGCCTCGCAAAGCAAATTCATCGCCCACGCCCTGCGCGGAGGCCTTTTATGGTTTAAAGGCCACGACCATCTGGTTGCGGCGCGCGATTTTAGCGGAGAAGCGGAAATTACTGCAGACTCGATCAACCCGGCATCGCTTTCATTGGTCGTGAAGTCCGAATCGATGGCTGAGACAAATACGGTCTTTACCGATCAGCAAAAGCAAATCATCGACAAAGAGTTGCGCGAGATCGTGTTGCTACCCGCCCAGCATCCTGAAATCATCTTCAAGAGCACTGAGGTGACGGGAAAGGCGCTGGGCAACAATGAATACGATTTGAGAATTGGAGGCGATCTAACCCTGCTCGGCGTAACTCGCCATATTGTGATTCCCACGCGGGTGGTCCTTTCGGGAAGCGACCTTAAAGCGCACGGCGAATTCTCGATCAGCCGCGACGATTTCAAAGTCAAAGCCACCTCGGCGTTTCATGGCATGGTGCGTGTGCGCGACCGGATTGTCTTCAACTTCGACGTCGTGGGTCATCAAATCTAATCGCTTACCCGGCAGCGATAATCGCATGATCGTGGCAAACACTTTGTAATCGGCAAACATCAAGAGTAAGTATGCATAGCCGCAACCTCATAAGCCTGGGAAGCATGCTATTAATCGCCTCGCTGGCGTGCCGATCTCATTCCGGGGCCGAAGCTGCATTCACTCCGAATCGAGAATCAGCTCCGCAACTCATCACGCAGGCTGATCAGTTCTATGCCGGGCGCGATGATCTTAAGCAACTGGAGCAGGGCATTGTCTTGTTGCGACAGGCGGCGGCGGCCGATCCGAATAGCTATGATGCGGACTGGCGGCTGGCGAAGTTTAACTACTATCTGGCGACACATACTGATGGTGAGTATCGTGATCGCGCGTTTCGTGAAGGTATCGATGCCGGCAAGACAGCCGTCACTTTGCAGCAGGACAGGCCTGATGGTCATTTCTGGCTGGGAGCCAATTACGGCGGCAGCCTGGAATCAGAGACGATCTCCGGCCTGGCTTCGCTCGGGGATGTGCGCAAAGAAATGGAGACGGTCCTGAAGTTGGATGAAGGTTATCAGGACGGGAGCGCGTATATGGTTTTGGGCCTGCTTGATCTCAAAGCGCCGAAAATTGTCGGCGGTGATCCGCAACGAGCCGTCACCGAGATGGAAAGAGGATTACAGTTTGGCAAGGGGAATGCGTTTCTTCGTTTGCACCTGGCCGAAGCATATGCGGCTGTCGGACGCTCTGCCGACGCACGGCAGCAACTCGACGCGATTCTTTCCATGACCCCTGATCCAAATTACCTGCCGGAACTTCATGAGGCACAGGCACAGGCTCGCCAACTATTGGACAAAATCAAGTGACTGGAGCGCAAGCGTCCTCGCTTGCATGTTCTGCAACCGAGACGGTTGCGCTCCAGTCGGTTGCGTCCTGACGTTTCGGGTTATTTCGCGGATCGAACTGGAAATTTTGTGCCCGCCTGAACATTCATTCTTCTTCAAATAGTGAGCGCAGTACGAGAAATTCAGGCTCGTCTGCGAATGAAGTTGCACATAGCTCATCGCGCGCAGCTCTCAGCTTTGCTAAAACCAGATCGAGTGCGGTGCTGATCTCACGTGGATTGCTGGCGAGCAGGTCGCGCCACATCGACCAGGAACTGCCGGCCAGACGGGTCATGTCTTTGAAGGCCGGACCGGCCAGCCTGTTAAGAAGATCACTGTCAGGCTGTTGCGCCACTGTCGTCGCCAGCGCACTCGAGAGCAATTGCGGCAAATGGCTGACCAGCGCGAGGACGCGATCGTGTTCGGCTGCAGTCATGATGTGCACCTGACTTCCCAGCGCTGCGATAGTGTTCCGGACTTCATTGAAAGCGGCGCTATTTGGTACCGAGTTGTCAGGAGTTAGAACGTAACCTGCCGCGGCGAATAAATCCGCGGTCGCGTACTTCGGACCCGAATGATGACTTCCGGCGATCGGATGGCCGCCTACGAAGTGAACAGCCGCCGGAAGTTGCGCTTTGGCCGCGCTACAGATTGCACGTTTGGTGCTGCCTGAATCCGTGATTATGGCGCCGCTCTTCACCTGCGAGGCGTGATCGCTCAGGAATTGCACGATCTGCAGCACCGGCATCGCCAAATAGATCAGCTCAGCGTTCGAGACCGTACCCTTTGAGAACGACTGATCGACTTCGTCGATAATGCCGCGGTTGAGAGCCTCATCCAAAACGGGTGTCGCGACGTCCCAACCAAACACGCGCTCGGAAATTTGATTGTGTTTGAGCGCAAGCGCGAATGACGAGCCAATCAGCCCGCAGCCAACCACCGTAACTTGTCGCCATTTGCGCAGGGTCATTTGTGGGGTAACCGGCTCAATCAGACCAGGCACGGAGCCGCGAGGATTGAGCGCAGCGGCAGTGTCAGGCCTTTCACGAGCGAACCAAATTCCTCGAATGTCAGAGATTGTGGACCGTCGGATAGCGCGCGTTCGGGGCATGGATGTACCTCGACAATCAATCCATCGGCGCCGGCGGCGATCGCTGCTCTGGCCATCGGCGCGATCAAACGGCGTCGACCGGTCCCATGCGATGGATCAGCGATCACCGGGAGGTGTGAAAGTTCGCGGACAAGTGCGATTGCTGACAGATCGAGTGTGTTGCGCGTTTCTGTTTCGAAGGTTTTTATTCCCCGCTCGCACAGCACGACGTCGTCGTTACCGCCCGAGAGCAGATACTCGGCCGCCAGTAGCCACTCTTTGATCGTCGCCGATGGGCCGCGTTTCAGTAGGATTGGCCGCGACGAAGACGCCAGCCGCCGCAGCAAGGCGAAGTTTTGCATGTTGCGCGCGCCTACCTGGAGCATATCGGCGTACTCGCTGACAATGTCGACGTCTTCGGTGCTCATGACTTCGGTCACAACCGGGAGCCCGGTTTCGCCTCGCGCTTCACTAAGCAGCTTGAGCGCATCAAGCCCCAGCCCTTGAAAGTCATAAGGCGAGGTGCGCGGTTTGTAGGCACCGCCGCGCAGCATCGCGGCGCCAGCATCGCGGACAGCCCGAGCAGTTTGCAATAGCTGGTCGCGCGATTCGACTGAACATGGACCAGCAATCACGACCGCTTCGGGTCCCCCAAAGCAAACGCCGGCCACGTGAACTTTTGTGCGGTCAGCTTTGATCTGTTTGCTCACGAGCTTAAACGGCTCGGTAATGGGCGTGATGCTTTCGACTCCGGGGGCGGCTCGTAAAGCCTCGATCTGAGTCCGGTTGGCGCCGGCGCCGACCACGCCAATCACAATCTTCTCAGCGCCCCGGCTAACGTGTTCGCGAAAACCACACTCGCGGATGCGCTCAATGACGTGGTTGATTTGGTCTTCGGTGGCGGTGTTCGAAATGGTAATAATCACGATGGTAACTCTCCTTTTTCCGGTAAATCGGATGCGTTGGTACGCCGGTAATTAGCGCTGGTCGCCTCGTTTAGTCGCGCGCGCAGCAAAGAGTCGCGCTTCAACGCGTCGCGTTTCCGCGATGATTTGTTGAAAGATGCCGGTGACGGCCGCGTCGTCCAACGGGCCGACATTCACTGCGCGCAGGCGCGCCAATAGAGAATGTTCCCGGCGCTCGTCGTTTAGCGGCAGGTTTGCGTCGTGCTTCAACCGGCCAATTCTTGACGCCAGTTTGGCGCGTTGATTCAGGAGCCGTAGCAACTCGTTATCAACATCGTCTATCTGTGTTCGCCAGTCTGCGATTGTCATAGCCGCGGTCCTTGCTAAAATCGCCACAAAAAAAGAACCGGCCGCGATTCCTGTTCAGGAGGTCGCGGCCGGCTCAGCGAAACTTTTTGTGGCGTCTAGTGTTAGGTATTAAAACTCACGCGCGCCCCTCGCTCGCACCGCTCCTCTCTGAGAGGATAGCGATATGAATATGCGAAGTAATAAAGACGCCCGGTTTTCATCTCAATCCAATTGTTACTTATACAGAGCGGGTCGCAAGCTGTCAAGAAAGCGAAAGGGAAGGCGTAATTCTGTGTTGCTGTCGTAAAGCGAGGCATCGAACTGGCCGCAGCGCGGCCAAATGTTTAGATTGTGTTTGCGCCATGATTCTAGCTCCGGAGGAGCAACAGACACGCCTCAACCATTAAATATTTCGCTCCCCGGAGCTTGAGTCTATTAGCCACCAAGCTGCTATAAGCATTTGGTCCCTCCGGGACCGGCCGACTTTACGAGCAACACACATTTACCCCACTACCAGAAAGGGAAAGGGAATGATGAGGGCGTCCAATTGTCTCACCATCGAACCTTTTCGTCGCCATCTCTGCCATGAATCAATTATTATGGCTGCCTCCCTGCTGATCTGATTCGATTCTGCTTGTTTGTAGAGAGGTAACAATGGCGGTTCTGGTAACAGGTGGCGGCGGGTACATTGGCGGTGCGATGGTCGAAAAGTTGATCGCCGGCGGCGCGTCGGTAGTTGTGCTCGACGATCTGCGTCGCGGACACCGGGCCGCGGTCAGTGACGGCGTTCCTTTTTACCAGGGTCGAGTCGGAGATCGGCAACTGGTGCAATCTATCTGTGCCGAACATCAAATCGATTCATGCATTCATTTTGCCGCGCTGGCTTACGTTGGCGAATCAGTCACCCAGCCGGAAGTGTATTTCGAGAACAATGTCGCGCAGGGCCTCGTGCTGCTTGATACCTTGGTAGCTGCCGGCGTTCGTCGCTTCGTCTTCTCGTCCACCTGCGCCACTTACGGAGAACCGACAAAGATCCCTATCGATGAGCAACATTCGCAACGGCCCACCAATCCGTATGGATGGTCCAAGTTGATTATGGAGAAGATTCTGCAGGCGTATGACGACTCGTTTGGACTTAAGTTTGTGGCGCTCAGGTATTTTAATGCGGCCGGCGCCACGGCAAAGATTGGTGAGCATCACGAACCTGAGAGCCATCTTATTCCCAATCTGCTGGCGGTGGCGCTGGGAAAGAAAGCCTACGTTTCTGTCTTCGGCAATCAGTATCCAACGCCCGACGGGACGGCAATCCGCGATTACATTCATATCGCCGATCTGTGTGACGCGCACCTCTTGGCGTTGGAATATTTGCGGAATGGCGGTGCTTCTGAATCGCTGAATCTCGGAAATGGGCGCGGCTATTCGGTGAAGGAAGTGATCGCCACGGCGCGGCAGGTAACCAACTGCGAAATCCAAGTGAGAGTCGAACCGCCCCGGCCCGGTGATCCTTCGCGCCTCGTTGCTGATGCTGGGAAGGCGAGATCAATTCTGGGTTGGAACCCAAAATATCCTGAACTGGAAACAATTATCCGAACCGCCTGGGACTGGCACCGAGCTCATCCGCAAGGTTACGACGCGTGATCACCAATGGTGATGAACCAACGGTCGGATCCGGCGATCGTAAATCTCGCGCGTTGCCCGCATGGTCTGGTCAGTAAACGACGGACATTCTGCTGCGCGCACGTTGTCCTCGACTTGTAGGGGAGTTTTGGCGCCTGGAATCGCGCAGCTCACCGCCTCAAACATCAGGATCCACCGCAAAGCAAATTGCGCCATCGTCATTCCCTGCGGTACCAGCGCGCGTAACTCTTCAACCGCCTGTAAGCCGGTTTCGTAATCAACGCCGGAAAATGTCTCGCCGCGATCGAAAGCCTCGCCATGACGATTGAAAGCGCGATGATCGTCGGCCGCAAATTCAGACTTAGGATTGAGTTTTCCCGTCAGCATCCCGGAAGCCAGGGGCACGCGCGCAAGAATTCCTACCTGTCTTTTCTTTGCCTCGCCGAAAAATAGTTCTGTGGGGCGCTGGCGAAAAATATTAAAGATAATCTGGACAGTCTGCACGCCGGGATACTCAATCGCTTTCAGCGCCTGTTCGACTTTTTCGACGCTGACGCCGTAGTACCTAAGCTTGCCCTGTTTCACGAAGTCATCCAGCGCCGCAAACAGCTCCGGGCGGTAATAGACCTCGGTGGGCGGACAATGCAGTTGCAATAGATCGAGTGCGTCAGTGTCCAGATTCCGCAAACTGCGATCGATAAAGTCGCGCAGGTTCTGCCGGTTATATCCAGACGCGACGTGCGGCTCCAGCCGCCGCCCGGCCTTGGTCGCGATAATTATCTCTTCGCTCCGTTCGCGCTTCAGCTGTGCCATCAAGCGCTCACTGCGCCCGTCGCCATAGACATCCGCGGTATCGAAGAAGTTCACGCCCAGGTCCACGGCGCGGTGCAACGCCGCGAGCGAGTCGCGGTCGTCAACGTTGCCCCACGCGCCGCCGATGGCCCAGGCGCCAAAACTAATTTCGGAGACTTTCCAGCCAGTTCGACCTAGTTCTCGGTATTTCATAGCGTGCTCGGCTTTGCCCCTCTCCCCTCTTTGAACCGCTGTTGGCAAACCGCGTTCCTGGCGGTCAAATAAGGCGCGAGATTAGGTCGCGCCTGAGTTTGAGTCAAGGTCGCCTGGTGGCGAAAGTGGCCCTGGCGTCCCGCCGTGAATGCATGTGCAAGACGCGCGTGCCGCGTTGAAATTTGGACTTCACCTCACAAAGTTATGTTCATCGCCCCGAAGTTGTGCTAAGAAGATGGCCTTAAAAATATGACATTCCTCGGAATTGACGTCGGAACCGGTGGCACCCGCGCCGTTTTGATTGACGCCGAAGGGCGAGTTGCGGCGTCGGCAACAGGCGCGCATGCGCCGTTTGCTTCGCCGGAAACTGGTTGGGCCGAGCAAGACCCTCGAGATTGGTGGCGGGCGGCTACGCTGGCGATCCGCGCCGTGCTCGCGAAAAGCGAAATCAAACCCGAAGAGATAAAGGGAATCGGTTTTTCAGGGCAGATGCACGGCGCGGTTTTGCTTGATAAGCGAGGACAGGTGCTACGCCCGTCGATCATCTGGTGCGATCAGCGCACCAGCACACAGTGTGTGACGATTACGGAAAAGGTCGGCGCTGGCCGGCTGATCGAGTTGACCTGCAATCCCGCCCTCACCGGTTTCACCTTGCCAAAGCTGCTATGGGTACGCGAGGCCGAGCCTGACATTTGGCGGCAGGTGCGCTCAGTTTTATTGCCGAAAGACTTTGTGCGCCTGCAACTGACCGGAGATAAAGCAACGGATGTGGCTGACGCGTCGGGAACTCTATTGTTTAATGTAGCATCACGCGGGTGGTCGGTTGAGATGTTGGCTGCGGCTGAAATCGACGAGTCCCTGTTGCCGCGAGTTTACGAATCACCGGAAATAACCGGTGTGGTCTCATCAGCAGGAGCCGAAGCCACCGGATTACGAGCCGGCACTCCGGTAGTTGCCGGAGGAGGTGATCAGGCAGCCGGCGCTGTCGGCATGGGAATAGTTCGACCGGGAACCGTCAGCGCCACGATTGGAACATCCGGAGTTGTCTTCGCTGCCAGCGACAAGCCCGCGCTCGACCCCAAAGGACGCGTTCATACTTTTTGTCACGCGGTGCCCGGCCGTTGGCACGTGATGGGAGTAACCCAGGGTGCGGGACTCTCGTTGCGCTGGTTCCGAGATCAATTCGGCGCCGGGACCGAAGATGGTCGTGACCCGTACGAGCGCATCACTGAAGAGGCTGCCAGCGTTCCACCCGGCGCAAACGGTTTGTTGTGGACGCCTTACTTGATGGGCGAGCGTACTCCCCACCTCGACCCCTATGCCCGCGCTGCGCTGGTGGGTCTGACCGCAAGTCACACCCGCGCGCATGTCGTGCGAGCAATACTTGAAGGCGTCGCTTTCAGCCTGCGCGATACCTTTGAGATCTTTACAGAGATGAATGTTCCCGTGGGTGAAGTCAGGCTGGGCGGAGGCGGCGCGCGTTCGGAACTTTGGCGGCAGATTCAAGCGGATGTTTACGGCCACGTGGCAAAGACAGTGGAAGCTGAAGAGGGAGCCGCGTACGGCGCAGCTCTGCTTGCCGGCGTGGGCGCCGGGGCCTGGCAATCAGTGGATCAAGCCTGCGATTCAGTTGTGCGAATCAAGTCGGCCGCCAAACCAAACCCGGAGGCAATGCGAGTACTGGAGAATCAGTATCGAGTGTTTCGGCGCGTGTATCCCGCCCTGCGGTCGCTGCATGCATGATTATTTGATCGTTTGGGCATGATTTGACATTTTAGAATTGTCATTTACCATGCAAACGCAAACTGGAGGAGAGAATGAAATCAAGAGGACCTTCGTTCTATGTCGTCTGCGGATTAGTTTGCGCCACGCTTACGGCTACGGCACTGCTCGGAGCCTGCAAGGGTAGTGGCGCCGGCAAACGTTATAAGCTCGCTTTTGTAACGAACAACGCTTCTGACTTCTGGACGATCTCGCGCAAGGGAACAGAGAAAGCCGCGGCGGAACTCCCGAATGCAGAAATCGACTTCCGGATTGATTCAGACGGCACGGCGGCGGAACAACAACGCATCGTTGACGATCTGATGGCCAAAGGGGTCAATGGTTTTGCGATTAGTCCGGTTGATCCGGTCAATCAAACGCAAATGCTTAATCGCGCCGCGCAACAGGCTCTGGTAGTTACTCAGGACAGCGATGCGCCCAACAGCAATCGTGTCTGCTATATCGGCACGGACAACGTTGCCGCCGGACGACAGGCGGGTGAGCTGATTAAAGAGGCGCTGCCGCAGGGCGGAAAGATAATGGTCTTTGTGGGCACTCTGGATGCAGCCAACGCTCAGCAACGATACCAGGGGATCAAGGAGGCGCTGCAAGGTTCGAACGTTCAGATCCTCGACGTGCGCACCGACAGCACAGACCGCGTGCGCGCCAAGTCCAACGCCTCAGACACCCTCGTGAACAGTGCTGACGTGGCCGCGCTCGTCGGACTTTGGTCATACAACGGCCCGGCTATTCTCGGCGCCGTGCGCGACGCTGGTAAGGTTGGCAAAGTCAAAATCATCGCGTTTGATGAAGAGGATGAAACCCTGAACGGCATTAGGGACGGAGCCATCTACGCGACCGTCGTGCAGCAACCCTTCGAGTTTGGTTATCAGTCGATGAAGCTGATGGCCAGGATTCTCGACGGCGATCGATCGGGAATCCCGGCCAGCAAGCAGATCTTCGTGCCCACGCTGGCCATCAAGAAGGAACAGGTCGATGATTTCGCGAGGAAGATCAATCAATTGCGCGGTCGCTAATTGGGGGACCTGCGAGGCGAGCGATAGTCGTTTTTGGCGCGGCTGTCACCCGCTTCGCGGATTAGATGGTTAGTGCGCGGAGCGCACGACAGCATAAAGCCTCCACCCCAGCCGAGATGCTCGGCTGGGGACCCCGGCGTGGGGCGTAAGCCCCACGTAATCGCGTTCCCGGGTCGATTAAGCCCGCGCGAGCGGGCGACAGCCGTTAGCAGAAAACCACGGGGACGCTCAAATGCTTGATGCCGAGATGATTGGTCTTGCGAGCTGCTTTAATCATGGGCTGTCGCCCGCTGCGCGGGCTCGGTCAAATCGTTTTGCCTCTGATCCCGGGGCTTACGCCCCGGGCTTTATGCTGTCGCGCGCTCCGCGCGCTCTTTGCTCAGGCTGCGTAGGTGAGTCAACTATATGATTAACAAAATAAGACCTGGTCGAAGATTAAGGTAGAGGGAACTATCCAAAGCGCCGTCGGCGCTTCGCTTTGCCGGCGCACTCCAAATAATGCCTAACCCCATCCTCGAAATGTCCGGCATCAGCAAGCGCTTTCCCGGCGTGCTTGCGCTCGAACAGGTCAACCTTGACGTCTATCCGAGTGAGATTGTCGCGCTGATCGGGGAAAACGGCGCCGGCAAGTCAACCTTGATGAAGATTCTCGGCGGAGTGACCAGGCGCGATTCCGGAACCATTCGACTCGACGGACAAGAGGTGGAGATTAACTCTCCCAGTGAAGCCGCGCGGCGCCGGATCGAATTCATTCATCAGGAGTTGAGTGTCCTTGATAATCTGGATGTGGCGGCGAATATTTTTCTTCATCGCGAGCCGACAAAAGGGGGATGGTTAAAGTGGATCGATCGGCGGCGGCTTTACCGCGAAGCCGACGCCCTGCTGGCAAAGCTGGGTCTCGAGATTTCCAGTCGCACGCCGCTCGGGAAACTCTCGCTCGCACAACAACAGTTGGTAGAGATCGCCCGCGCCATTTCCGCCGGCGCGCGCATTCTCATCATGGATGAGCCGACATCCAGTCTCACCCTCACGGAGACGCGTCGCCTGTTGGATATTGTCAGGGATCTGAAGGCCCATGAAGTCAGCATCATCTATATTTCGCATCGACTACACGAGATCGAAGAGATAGCGGATCGGGTCGTGGTATTGCGCGACGGGCGAAATACCGGCGCGCTGTCGCACGACGAGATCAATCATGATCGCATGGTAAGAATGATGGTCGGTCGCGATTTGAAAGACTTTTTCAAAGCGGGCAATGGCCATGGCCCGAAATCAGCTGATCCGGATTGGTTCTCAGTGCGTAACCTGCGCACTTTGAGGTATCCCAACACTCCCGTTTCTTTCAGCGTCGGTCGAGGGGAAGTGCTGGGGTTGGCAGGCCTGGTTGGCGCGGGACGCTCGGAAGTAGCCCGCGCGATTTTTGGCGTCGAGGAGACCACGGCAGCTCAGGTCACACTGGGCGGACAGAGCTTGCAAATCACGGCTCCGCGAGACGCGATCAGACAAGGTATCTATCTGATACCGGAGGATCGCCGGCAGTCCGGGCTGATCGTTGATTTCAATATCCGCGAAAACATTTCGCTCCCCGGTATGGAGCGATATGCAACGGCCGGTTTGATTAACTCGGCAAAGGAAATAGCAGCCGCTAAACGCGCCTGCGAAACGAACAATATCAAAACGCCTTCGCCCGAAATGAAAGCTGCGAACCTGAGTGGCGGAAACCAGCAGAAGGTCGTGTTGGCAAAGTGGCTGGCGCTTTCGCCGAAGGTACTAATCTTTGACGAACCCACTAGAGGTATTGATGTGGGCGCCAAGTCAGAAATCTATGCGTTGATACGCAAATTGGCAGGCGAAGGCGTTTCGGTCATGGCGATCAGCAGCGAGATGGAGGAAGTTCTCGGCATCAGCGATAGGATCGCGGTAATGCACGAGGGCCGGATCACGGGAATACTCGACCGCGAGCAATTCACCGAGGAGGCAGTGATGCGGTTGGCAACGGGTAGCAGCTCTGATCGAGAAAGCATTGCAAATTGAAAATTTCCAATTGAAAACTTCAAAGTTCAATTTCAGTAGTGGTTGCCGGATCGTAAACGCGACACGCACCACGACTGACCGCCAATTTGCAGTTGGCAATTGGTAATTTTCAATTTTCAATGTTGAATGCCCTAGGCAGGCAGACGACTACGTTCATGAAAAAAGAGCTCGGCATCTTCATTCTGCTGATCGTGCTTTGCGTGGTGGTCGCGGCCATCAACCCGAACTTTCTCCTCGCCATCAATCTGCAGAATCTGGCCCGACAGATTGGCGCGTTCGGTATCTTCAGTATTGGCCTCGGCCTGGTGATCATCACCGGCGGTATCGAACTTTCAGTTGGCTCGATGATGGCCCTGTTGGGTGTGCTGCTTTCGATGATGCTGACCGAATGGCATCTCGGCGTGATTGCCGCGGTGCTGGCATGCGCCGGCATTGCGATGTTCCTCTCGCTGATCCATGGCTTGCTGATCACCCGCGTCAACATGCAACCCTTTATTGTTACCTTGTGCGGGCTGTTGTTCTATCGGGGTCTGGCGCGTTTCATCACCAAAGATGAAACGAAGGGTTTCGGCACGGTTGGAGGTTTGGATTTCCTTCGTTTTCTGGCAAACGGAAATCTGTTTGGGGTCCCCATGCCGTTCGTTTTGCTGATTCTGATCAGCGTGGTGACCTGGATCGTGCTACACCGATCCGTTTATGGCCGTTATCTGTTTGCGACCGGGCGCAATCCGGAAGCCGCGCGATACGCAGGCATCAACACGCGCTGGATGATCACGATAGCTTACGTAATTTCGGGGGCCCTCACGGCCATCTCAGGGATCATTTTCGCTTTCTACACCAACTCAGTTTCGCCGGCGAACCACGGTAATGCTTATGAGCTCTATGGGATCGCGGCTGCAGTGCTGGGCGGCTGCTCCCTGCGTGGCGGCGAGGGTTCAGTCGTCGGAATCCTCATTGGCGCGGCGCTGCTTCAGGTGTTGCGGAATCTCGTCAATCTCTTAGGCATTCCGAGCTCGCTGGATTTTGCCGTGATGGGCGCGGTGATTTTGCTCGGCGTGATGGCAGATCAAATTCTCAGCGAGCGCCGCAATCGCCGGCAAATTAAGGTGTTGCGGACGCCAAACCCAATTGCCGCAGATCACTCCGGTGGCACAGGCTCAGAGCCGATACGATGACGTGGGAAGAACGATGGCATCCGTTACGTGAAGAGTGGGTGATTGTAGCCGCCCATCGGCAGGATCGCCCGTGGAGTGGTGAGACGGTCAACCACGAGCAACGCCCGAGGCCGCCATATGTCTCGGATTGCTATCTCTGTCCGGGCAATACGCGCGTTAGCGGCGCGGTCAATCCGCAATATCACGGCATCTTTGTTTTTGATAATGATCATCCCTGCGTGGGACTGAATGCCCCGTCGCCGGTAACGGTATCCGGCGTCTATCGAAATCGCCCCGCGCAAGGCATCGCGCGCGTTGTTTGCTATTCACCACGTCATGATCTGTCGCTCGCCCAGCTGGAAATCTCTGAGATCGAAGGCCTGTTTGCTGCCTGGCAGCGCGAATATGTGGATCTGGGAAACCGACCGGAGATTGATCATGTCCTGATCTTTGAGAATAAAGGCGAGGTCGTTGGCGTCTCGAATCCCCATCCTCACTGCCAGATTTACGCGACCAACTTCATCTTCAAAACCATCGAAACCGAAAGTCACGCCAGTCGCCGCTACTTCAGCGAAACCGGACGCACCTTGCTTTCGGACATAATTGCGGCTGAGCAGCGCGACGAACTCAGGATTATTGCCGAAAACGAAACTGCGATTGCTTTTCTTCCTTACTTTGCGCGTTATGCTTACGAAGTTTTTGTCGCGCCGAAACAGAGGCACCCAAGCATCGCCTCGCTGAGCGATGCTGAAGCGCGCGATCTGGCGGAGGTGCTGAAAGACACCGTGGTGCGCTTCGATAATCTTTGGCAGATGCCCTTTCCCTATGTGATGCCTTTGCATCAAGCGCCGACAGACGACGGTGACTATCGCGCCTTTCATTTTCACATTGAGTTTCACCCGCCACTCAGGCGGCCCAATCTCCTGAAGTATCTCGCGGGTCCGGAGATTGGCGGCGGAAACTTCCTCAGTGATACTTCGCCAGAGGAGAAGGCTGCCGAACTGCGCGCATTGCCCAACGTGCATTACTCCGAGGGAACATGAACGTCTTTCATCACGATGCCGATTCTATCCAACTCCGAAGCCCTGCTTGAGCCGCTGAAACGACTGCACGATACCATCCGGCAGACGGTGCTTGATGCCTGCGAGCGCATGTCGCTCGAGTCTGTGGCGGCGATCGCCCGGGAAGGAGAAGGCGACACTATCTATGCCGTCGACTATCTGACCGAGGATTTATTGATTGACTTCTTCGCGCGCGAGCTTGCCCCGACTGCGCCGCTGGTGTTGATTGCTGAAGGTTTGCCAAACGGCCAACTGGTCTTGCCGCAGGGGAGTTCGGAAGACGAAGCAGTCTGGCGAATTATTGTCGATCCAATCGACGGCACACGCGGCTTGATGTATCAGAAACGCAGCGCGTGGATTTTGACCGGCGTCGCGCAAAATCGTGGGCGTGACACAAATCTAAGTGACATCGATCTGGCGATTCAGACCGAGATTCCGCTTATCAAGCAACATTTATCCGATCGCATCTGGGCAATTCGCGGCCTGGGAACTCAAGCTGAACGTTTCAACCGACTAACCAAAGAGACTACTGAACTCAGCTTGCAACCATCATGCGCCAGGAGTATCGCGCATGGTTATACCGAGATCGCCCGCTTCTTTCCCGGCGCGCGGGAAGAGCTCGCCGCGATCGATGAAGAGATTGTGTTTGCCGCGCTGGGCGCGGTATCGCCGGGTAAAGCGCATTGTTTTGAAGACCAGTACGCCTCTTCGGGCGGCCAGCTTTATGAGTTGATGAGCGGGCATGATCGTTTTATCGCCGATCTGCGGCCGTTGATGGAGAAAGTTCTCGCGGCACGTGGTGTCACACTCGGCATCTGCGCACATCCCTATGACCTTTGCACGGAATTAATCGCTCGAGAGGCCGGCGTTATCGTTACGGATGTGCGCGGCGAGAGACTGAGTGCCCCGCTCGATGTAGGGGCTGACGTTGCGTGGGCCGGCTATGCCAACGAACACATTCGCGCGCAGATCGAACCGTTATTGCGGGCGGCTCTGGAGCGGCGAGGGCTCAATCATTGACTCAATGGACTTAATGAACTTAGTGGACTTAATGGACTTAATGGACCAGTGAATCAATTGTTAAGCGACAGCTCCGCGTTCATTGCCTCGCTGGATGAGGCAATCGCTGCGCTTCCTGGCTGGGAAGATTTATTCGACGCGCGGCGCGAGTTGCTCGTCACTCGCGCGCCAGGGCGTTTGGATTTGATGGGGGGCATTGCCGATTACTCTGGCTCGCTCGTTTTGCAGTGGCCTATTCAAAGTGCCGCGCACGTCGCCATTCAGCCCTGTAGCGGCAGGAGACTACGCATTGCCAGTGTGCCGGAAGAGTCCGACCGTGCGCCCCGCTTGTTCGAAATCAATCTCGAAGAGTTGCTGGAACCTGATTATGCAGCTCTGCGTGCGCGCTTCAGAGATGAACCGGAGAATCATTCGGCGGCTTATGTCGCTGGCGCGTACTCGGTCTTGAGTCGGGAACGGCACGCATCGTTCAATGAAGCAGCGAACGTCCTGATCAAGTCTGCCGTGCCGGAGGGCAAAGGCGTCAGTTCTTCTGCGGCGCTCGAGGTCGCTTCAATGCAAGCGCTGGCGGCAGCTTGCGAACTGAAAC
>JBKPEE010000237.1:0-4906 GCA_046728235.1 Acidobacteriota bacterium | reverse complement strand
GAACTATGCGCCGGCGGATCTGAATTTGAAGCCGGTCGATTACGGCTTTACGGTACAACGCGTGTACGAAGCAGTTGATGACCCGAAGGATATCTCGCGCGACGCCGATGGAGTCTGGCGCATTAAAGCCGGCGCGCGCGTTCGCGTGCGTCTGACGATGGTCGCGACCTCGCGGCGGTATCATGTGGCACTCGTCGATCCTTTGCCGGCCGGATTCGAAGCCCTGAATCCAGTCCTGGCGACGACCGGTAGTGTTCCTCGCGATGATAAGCAAACCGGTGTTGCTGAGTTCGGCAGCCGGTCGTATGGCTACGGCTGGTGGCGGTGGCGGCCGGAATGGTTCGAGCATCAAAACCTGCGCGACGATCGCGTCGAAGCGTTCACGTCGCTGTTATGGGAGGGCGTGTACAAGTATTCTTACGTTGCGCGCGCCACCACGCCGGGCTGGTTTATCGTGCCACCGGCGAAAGCCGAGGAGATGTATCACCCGGAAACCTTTGGCAGAGGGAGAACGGATCGGGTGCGGGTTGAATAGGGAAGCCGTTCACAGATTGCACAGGGAACAATGGTGAGGCCTATGGGACGAATGGAACCTATGAGACCTATGGGACTTGTGAGTCCCATGTGTCCTATTGGTCCCATTCTGCTTCTTTGAATATGCGCCCTAAATGTTTTCGAGTTCTTTCCGCGTAAATTTGTCTTCGACATTGCCGGTATTCAGCGTCGATGCCGGTTCGAATAGAAGCACCTCGCACTCTGCTTCGGCAAAGGGGCGGTGCTCGACGCCGCGTGGCACAATGATGAATTCGCCGGGCTCGATCCATTGCTCCCGTTTCTTGCCGTCTTCGCGATAGTCCATGCGAAACCGGCCTTTCACGACCAGGAACATTTCGTCTTCATTTTCGTGATGATGCCAGGTGAAGGGACCTTGAAATTTGACCAGCTTGATGAGTTGACCGTTCAGCTCGCCGGCGATCCGCGGATTCCAGTGATCTTTTATGACTGAGAGTTTTTCAGCGAGATTGATCTTGCGCATGACTTTGGAGTGCGGCGGCTTGACGCCGCTTTTCCGGTGGCTATGCGGCCGCTCTGAAGTCTAAAGCGCCGTCAAGCCGGCGCACTCCACATCAATTCCTGATTCCCATCTGCCAAAGCATAAACGCGTAATCAAAAGCGGTCTCGTGAATTGCGTCATATCGCCCTGAGGCGCCGCCGTGACCCGCGCCCATGTTCACTTTCAGGATCAGAGGATGGTTGTCGCTTTTGTAGTCGCGCAGCTTGGCAACGAACTTCGAGCCTTCCCAGTACGGCACCTGGCTGTCATTGAGTGACACCTTCACCAGCATCGCCGGATAGCTCGCTTTGTGAATGTTGTCGTACGGAGAGTACTTCTTCATATAGTCATACTCCGCTTTCTCGTTGGGATTGCCCCATTCGATGTACTCGCTGGTCGTCAGTGGCAACGACGCATCGAGCATCGTGTTGAGCACGTCAACGAAAGGCACCTGCGCGACTACTGCTTTGAACAGATCGGGACGCATGTTGGTGACTGCGCCCATTAACAGACCACCGGCGCTGCCGCCCTGGATCACGAGACGATCCTTCGACGTGTACTTGTTCTTCACCAGGTGGTCCGCACAGGCGATAAAGTCGGTGAACGTATTCATCTTATTCATCATGCGGCCGGCTTCGCGCCACGGCTCGCCCAGTTCGCCGCCGCCGCGAATGTGCGCGATGACATAGACAACTCCGCGATCCAATAGGGCCAAACGGCCGGCAGAAAATGTCGGCGGAATTGAAATACCGTACGAGCCATAGCCGTAGAGCAGCAGCGGCGCCGAGCCGTCGAGCTTTACGTTGCGGCGATAGACAACGGACATGGGAATTTTCGTGCCGTCGGCCGCCGTGGCGAACGCTCTTTCAGTTTTGTAATTCGCCTTATCGAACCCGCCGGGGACTTCCTGCTGCTTAAGCAGCGTCGCTTTACGCGTATTCATGTCGTAGTCAAAAACTGAACTGGGCGTGGTAAGGGATTGATAGTTGTAGCGCACTACGCTGGTGTTGAATTCGCGGTTCGCGGCCAGCCCCGCGGCATAGACCGGCTCAGGAAAAGCGACGCGGTGCCGGCTGTTATCCTTGAAGTTCACGATTTCGATCTGCTGCAGTCCGTTTTCCCATTCCGACAGGGCCGCGTGATCTGAAAACAGATCGAGGCTCTCAACCTTAACCGCGGGACGATGGGTAATAAACTCTTTCCAGTTTTTCTCTGACGGGTCTGCCACCGGCGCCGTTACCACGCGAAAGTTCTTCGCGCCTTTGTTTGTGCGAATGTAGAAAAGATCGCCGCGGTGATCGACATCGTATTCGTGGTCAGCCTGGCGCGGCAGGATTATTTTCCAGGTTGCCTGGGGGTCGTTTGCCGCAATGTACCGGAACTCAGTCGACGTTTTGCTGAAAGCGCCCAGCAGAATCACCGCTTTGTCACGCGTGCGATCGACGCCGATGTCAAATAATTCGTCTTTCTCTTCATAGATAAGCTCATACTTGTCAGTGCCCAGTACGTGCCGCCACAACTTATCGTTCCGTTTGGAAACTTCATCTTCAGTCACATAAAAGATGGTCTTGTTATCGGTAATCCATGCGAGGTCATCGACACGTTCCATCTGGTCTGACAGCAACTCGCCGGTCTTCAGGTTCTTGAAGTGCAGCGTGTACTGTCGATAACCGGTGTTGTCAGTAGAGTAAGCCAGAATGTTCCCATCGTCGCTGGGTGCAAAGCTGCCGATGGCCATGAACTTCTGGCCCTTGGCCATTTGATTTAGATCGAGCAGCACTTCTTCCGCCGCAGTCGTCGATCCATGCTTGCGGCAATAAATCGGATATTGCTGCCCTTCGACCGTGCGCGTGTAATAAAAATAATCTCCCCAGCGATACGGCACGCTGACGTCCGTCTGCTTAATGTGGCTGAGAATCTCGTTGTAAAGCTTGTCCTGCAAAGCTTCGGTCGGCTTCATGATCGCGGTGGCATAGGCATTCTCGGCTTCGAGATGCGCGATGACCGCCGGATTTGATTTCTCTCGCAGCCAAAAGTAATCATCGACCATCCGGTCGCCGTTGATGTTGGTTACCCTGGGCTTCTTTTCAGTAGTTGGAGGTTGCAGCATCATTGATGACTTTCCGTCCTGGGCCACGACTGTCGAGAGGGTCGAAGTTGAAATAAGCAGCAGCGCCACAACAAGACAAGTTTTCATTATTTGTTCCTATGTCGGAGAGGCGGGCTTCTGCCCGCCGTGGTTTCAAATCTCCAGAACCGGCGGGCGGTCACCCGCCTCTTAACTATTGCTTTGTCGACGAGCAAACTGCTCGTCAATCATGGACGGTTCAACCTCGCAACGGGTCGCCCCAGCCTGATTGCACATACTTTCCATTTTCGACGATGCAGGGCACGGTCGGATCACCACCGGAAAACTTAAACATCTCGACGCGGTACGCACGATTCGTTTGCGCGTCCCGATCGATGAAGGAAACCCCTTTTGAGTTGTAGTAGTCGCGCGCCTGTTGGCAATACGGACAACCTGGCTTGGTGTAGATAACCAGCGCCACTTGTTCACCTCCGTGGAAAAAACTGAGTTTAGCAGAGTGTGGGGACTATTTGGAGTGCGGCGGCTTGACGCCGCTTTCGGTCGCAAACGGCCTGCTTCAAATCTCGTGGTAATAAACCAAAGCGCCGTCAAGGCCGGCGCAATCCAAAAATAAAAAGGGGACAAGCGTGCCTCAACGCTCGTCCCCACAGCGTAACCAAGCAGGTTATCCGGAATCAGCCCCTCCGGGAACTTTGGTCGCGCTGATCTTTAGCCCAGATCCTCGTTAGCGCCGGGACTGGAGCGCAAGCTTCTCGCTTGCGCTCCAGTCCAACAGGGATTCACGCATATCATTTGGGCTCTTTTTTGTCCTCGCGCACGTCGCGACGGTCTTGCCGCCGATCACGAACATCGCTCCTCAGGTCGCGCCGGTCCGAGCGAATGTCTTTGGTGTCGCCGGCAATTTCCTGACGGTCTGCTCGCAAAACCGCTTTCGAGTCGCCGTCCCTTCTATCCTGCCGATAATCGCGAACGTCTGCGCGGCGCTCGCGGACGTCCTGGTTGATGTCGCGCCGGTCATGGCGGATATCACGCGTGTCCTGCCGGATATCTCGCCGGTCAGCGCGCAAGTCGCGCCCCCTCTGACCGGCGACGGCCGCGACAGCACAGGCCGCGATCGTAAGCGTCAAAAATAGACTCCGAGAAAGTAACGTCTTCATTTTTCGATTCCTCCTGAATTCTGAATTCGAGCCTTAGTTTGGAAAACCAAGGTCCGCCTCCGAAGAGGCAGGAGGAGAAAAACGATTTAGCCGAAATAGGCTGATAACTTCATCGTTTCTTTCGCGGCGAACCCTTGCCGAACAATTAGACGCGAGGATGTCTGAGATGGACGAAGAAAGTCATGAGGGTCGCCCTGGCTTTGCTTCAAAAGCCGCTGCGACCCGATGTCAGGAAAGAGCGCGCGCAGCGCGCGACAGCATAGAGCCCGGGCGCAAGCCCCCGGATCATCCAAGACGATTAGCCGAGCCCGCGGAAGCGGGCGACAGCCCATGATGAAAGCAACTCGCAAAACTAACCATCTCGGCATCAATCATTTTGAGCGTCCCCGTGGTTTTCTGCTAACGGCTGTCGCCCGCTCCGCGGGCTTCATCGATCTGCGAACACGATTACGTGGGGCTTACGCCCCACGCTTTATGCTGTCGTGCGCTCCGCGCACTAACCAACGAACCCAAAAGGTCGCGCCATTTAAATGCCGGGGAAACTCCACCCCCATTCAAATTGAATGTACGGGTATGCCACAGTACTTTCGTACGTCACATTGACGC
>JBKPEE010000236.1:0-4855 GCA_046728235.1 Acidobacteriota bacterium | reverse complement strand
TATCAACGCAACCTTCGCCGCATCAATTTGTCAGAACCGCCTGCGGTAGCGGGCGAGCACTTCTTTTACGCCGCTCCGGTCCAACGATTTTGTTATGCTCGCTCCTGGGCTAAAACCTGAACCCTACGCCGGCACTGAATTGCGGATTATGTTTTGTCTCAGGAGATCTTTCGATGATAGCCCGCGAGAGGATTACTCCCTGTTGCCGGAAAGTTCCATAACGAACAATCGTATCTCCAACGTCAAAGCGCATCACAATCCTCCGCGACGGGTAGAACTCGACAACTCCTCCCAGGTCAGCCGAGAAATAAACGTCTTTCCCGATCCTGAATCTGCCCACTGTGAACACTTGGTTGAGAGGACCAACAGGACCAATTGTAAAGGTGCTGACTAGCTGGCTGACTTCCGTAAAGCCAACGAAGCCAGGTCGAGCTTTGCCAAAGATTCCGAACTTTGAAAAGCGTTTTCCCGCTTTGAGGCCGAACTGTCCCTGGAAAATTCTCCCACCAGGCATTGATGCGGTAGTCTCTTTTCTTGGAAACAGATTACCTTCCGCTTCGAAGGCGATGTTACGAGTCAGATTATAAGTGAATCGGGCTCCAATACCTGGCTCCGTTCTTCTTCCGGTACCCGGAACCACACGGTCACAGCATGGGTCTATGCCGTTCCCAACGATTTGGCTGGGCCGCTGGAGAGAGAGTAGAGAGAACTGCGCGCCAATTTCAAACCGAGGAACGGCCTTTTGTGCCGATGCTTGACAGCTTACGAGAAGGAGAATCAATACTACTGTCATAGTTCGGAAGAAATAAAGCTGTCTCAATACGACAAATCCTCCGGTGCCCTCAGAGCTAAACATCGCCTTCAAGCGATCTACTTTCCTTTGAGAATATCGCATAACGTGGAGTTGACGCGGCCGGGCGGTAGCGACAACTCGAAAAGAAAAAGCTAGTTGAGAGACACGCGATCGCCGCTCCGGTCTAAACGAGTTGCTGGGCAACGTCATATCACCTGGCTCACGCAGTTCATGGGCGGCGACGATTAAAGTTATCCATGTCTGACACGATCAGCCACCGCCCGTGTTTATCCTTGCGCAATGTGAGCGTGAACTTGCCTTCATCCGGTGTTCCTCGTTCCGGACTGAAGCCACCGATAATGTACCCGACCTTTCCATGCATTGCGTACGCGAACGCCCTAAGCGACAGTGGTGAGCCAGGGCCGGTATACAATTTTTGAATCGCAGCTCTTCCTCTCACGAGCGGCTGTCCTGGCGGCAGAACAAATCCGTCATCCGTAAATAGCCGCGCCAAAGCCGCCGCGTCCCCCGCTTTCCAGTACGCCTCATAATCTGTCAACACACGAGCCAACTCGGGCGGTAAAACTATCGGCGCATCGGCGGACTGCGGTGCCGGCTGGCCCAAAGCGGGTACAAGACCCAGCATCAGCAATACAAGACTTAACAAAAGACAGTGCATGCTTTCTTACTCCTATGTTCGATACGGTGACTGCCCAACGGTTGAGTTCACGCGGCCGCGCGATAGCGGCAACGATGTACTGATAAAGTATCTTGAGAGACACGCAATCGCGGCTCGCGTGCAACGAGTTGTTATGCGCTTGACGCGGAAACGGTTCTAATTGGCTGGACCTTTGCGGACTTCGCCCCAGTTCGGAAACGCGTTAAGACCCGGGGGAAAGGTAAGCTGCTTCTCGCCGGTGCCATCCGGATTGATCAAAAAAAGCTGGAATTGACCGCGTTCGCCCACACGTCTGTGAAAGACGATCTTCTTGCCATCCGGTGACCACGAGGGAGTTAAGTCGCCGATTGCATTTTCGGTAAGTTGTACCTGGCCGGTGCCGTCCGCGTTCATGACGCAGATCTCTAAATCGGGACCGCCTCTTCGGCAACAAAAGACGATGCGCTTTCCGTCCGGCGACCAGGAGGGGGCTCGCTCCTCTTCAGTGTTGTTGGTCAGGCGCATCGGCTTGCCTTTACCGTCCGCGTCGACGACATAGATTTCAGCGGTGGCGTGATTGTCGGTAGTGTCGGTGACGGCGTGACTCGTGAAAATGATCTTCTGCCCCTTAGGCGACCAGTCCGGGTCGTCATCGATCGCCGCCGGATTGTTTGTGATGTTCTTCGGCAGCTCCCCGTTTTTGAGAAAGTCGCCCACGTTCATGACAAAGATATCGCTATCCGTTGTCGCAGCGCCCGGTAAGAAATTGATCGGTTTACCCGTGCCCGACGCCGAGGCGTGGAACGCGATCATTCGGTTGTCGGGAGACCACGTGGCGGAGCTGCCGCGCACGAGCGATGTCTGCGCGGTACCGTCGGCGTTCATCACGAACAGGTCTGAGGTATTGAAGGGGTCGCCCTCTGCCCGCAGCCGGTTGCTGTCGAACACGATTCGTGTCCCGTCCGGCGACAAGCTTGGGAAGCCGTCAGCGTAGGTGTTCTCCGTCACCCGCCGCGGATTCGTGCCGTCACCGTCCATCAGGTAGATCTCGGCGGCGAGCCAAGCGCGCTGGGCATCGACCGCAGGATCGGCCGCCGGGTCGTGGCGCGTGCTCACGAACGCGATCGTCGAGCGCAGTAACGGCTGCTTCTTGCCGCGGTTCTCGGTCTGCGCCCAAGCGCCGAATAGGGCCGCGCCCGAGATGCCAATCACCATCGAGGCGACAAGCGCTGCCTTCCCGGTCTGCGCGCGCATATTCATGATCTCTCCTTCTTAAAAATGATCAGTGACAATTGTCGCTCGCGCGCACAGTTTCCGCAAAAGCTTTTGTCGAAGTTGAAGCGTACAACGTCAGTTGACCGGGCGGCGCGATAGCGACAACTCGAAAAGAAAAAAGGAGACATGTATGTTGAATGTCAGGTCGAGTCTCTAAAATGAGCTTCAAGCTCAGGAGGGAAATCGACGATGACACTAACAGCAGCGGTCTCGAATGCAACTCAAGTACTCAAGATAGTGCCGCGCGGCTTTGCCTCAAAAGTCGGCGAAGCCGACGAATGAAAATAGCCCACCGATTCATCGGTGGGGTTGAATGCGTGCATAGACCTAGTCCGTGAAACGGACGGCTGAATCATAAATGTTCTACGTCCATAGGTTTGTCAGTCGTCCGCTTCGCGGACTGCTTGGATCTATACCTGGTAACCCAGCGCTAAAGCGCTGGGCTATTTTCGCTCCGTCCGCTTCGCGGACGAGAACAAAACTAGTTTTGAGGCAAAGCCGTGCCGCGCGAATACGAAGTGCCTTCCCCGCAGACGCAGGTAAAGAGAAGCAGTGGTCGGCGAAGGTGATTAATGATTTGCTCGAGCTGCCCTGCTCTGAGGGTGTGCGCTTTAAGTTGAATCAACTAATCAGGACGCTGTATTTCCACTTCAACTCGGCGGCGGCAGCGCAAAAACAGATACGTCACTTCTGTAAGCACGAGTTAAGAAACACATTGACTCAGTTGGTTCTAGAAAGGATCCACTCCATCACTGGATCGCGTCCTGCATGAAACTCTGCCCATGTTGGCTCGATATGCTGATCAGGGATGACCGCAGAATCAGTATCGCTAGCGAACCGGTGGTACTGTGTCGCGTATGAGACGCGAAGCCCGGAGTTGGGCAGGCGGAACTCGGCGACTTCGCCGAAATGGTTCGGTCTCATTCCCGTCGGACTGCCGACCAGAATTGCATTCGCTTCGTTACGCAGGTCGAGCGCATTCACTGTAGCGGCGGAAAACGTCCCCGGCCCGATGATCACGAACAACCCGCCCTTTCTGTTGATCGTGGTGTGAGCTTTGATCATCGTGAGGAGCAGCCGCCGGAACCGATCGAGATCTCCGCCTTGGTTGCGTCGCAGATCGATCACCAATCGACGGGCATGCGATTCATCGAGCAGTCGGGCGAGCGCCGCCGTGCGTTCGCGGAATTCGTCCTCTCGTGGATACCGGGTGAATGAGAAGTAAACCGTTTGCGCGTCAGCAAGAGACTCGGTCCACCACGGTTCAGTCAATCGTCGCAAATAAAGCGGTGGTTTATCTCCCGTTGCCAATCTCCAGGTGGAAACATTTCCAAGTGGCGCCGGCGATAAGGTGACGGTAGCGCGCTCTCCCGTTGCAAGCTCAAAACTAAAGGAGGCCTTCTCTCGGTCCGCAATCACACCTAATCCGTGCAAGACTTCTGGGGAAGTTAGCTGCATCGTCGCGGTGAGACGAGTGCGGCCATCGTTCTCGCCGCGAGGAACCAGTTGTGTCGCACGTTCCATCACGTCGCGTATTGGCGTCGAGCCGATCGCGATGACCCGTGCCCCAACTTCCTCGTGGTAAGGAGCCGCCGCCGCGACGACGCGCAACTCATCGCCAAACCACTGAAGCTCAATTGGGTAACTCAGGTAGTTTGGAGGCAAATCGAGGTGCGTGTGACCGTCTCCGATAAGGGCCACGATTCGCATCATTCCAACCAAGACCTCGTCACCATTCATTCGCGGCATGGCAGCATCCAGGCGCGCCACCTCGGCGGCAAAGTCTTCGCGGTTGACCATGTGGAAGGCATTGGCGTGACGGCTGGGGAGTTCGCGCGCGAGATAGCGCAGATCGTCACGCCATGCGTCCGCTGTCAGATCCGTGGTTGCGTTCTGTGACCGGCACGACGCCAGCAGGATGAGCAGCATTAAGCCGACGTGCAGCACTGTTTTCATGCTTCGGTTTCTACAAGGAAAGAGTGGGTGGAGCAACAAGACGAGCCCGACGTAGAACTCACTGACTCGTTATTACGACTCGCATGCTATTAATGTTTCTCTGAAAGGGTGATCGCCCAACGGCTGAGTTGACCGGGTTGCCGCCGGTCAGCGAGACCATCGTAGTTCCGAAC
>JBKPEE010000235.1:0-27023 GCA_046728235.1 Acidobacteriota bacterium | reverse complement strand
GGGCGAAGGATGCCGCCGGCCGGATCAAGTTCATTCCCGCAACGAAGGACGGTAAGAACGTCTCGATGTGGATGCAATTGGAATACGCCTTCCAACTCGATAAGAAAGGGACCTCTGCGACTCAAGAACCCAAGAAGCCTTAGCTCGTAATGCAGAAACTCGCCGAAGTTTGTATCCGCCGTCCGGTGTTCGCCGCGATGATTGTTTTGTCGCTGGTGGTTGTCGGCGCGGCGAGCTATTTCAAACTCGGCGTGGATCGTTTCCCGGCGGTCGACCTGCCTACGGTTACGGTCCGTACGACTCTGCCGGGCGCCTCACCCGAAGAAATCGAAACTCTCGTCTCACAACCGATCGAAGAGGTCGTCAATACCGTTGACGGCATGGACAACCTGCGCTCCGTCTCAGTCCAGGGCGCGTCAATCATCATCGCGACCTTCAAACTGAATCGCGACATCGATACGGCGGCGCAGGACGTTCGCGATCGCGTGGCCACAGTTGTTCGCAATCTGCCGCCTGACACCAAACCGCCGGTCATTTCCAAGGTCAACAACGACAACACACCGGTGGTCACTGTCGCGTTGTCCGGCCCACATTCGGTTCGCGAACTGACCGAATACGCCGACAAGATAGTCAAAGTGCAGTTTGAACGCGCGGGTGGTGTCGGCGATGTAAACGTGGTTGGTGGGCTCGATCGAGCGATCAATGTCTGGGTCGATGCCGAGAGATTAGCTGCCTACAAGATTCCGATCACCGCCGTTTACGACGCTTTGCAGCGGCAGAATTCCGACGTTCCGGGCGGCAATGTCGAGACCGGTCGCCGCGAACTGGTGCTGCGCACGCTGGGGCGCTACACGAATCCCCGTGACATGGAAGATTTGGTGATTGCGAACATCAATGGCGCGCCGGTGAAGGTTCGCGATATCGGGCACGTCGAAGATGGGACCAAAGAGCAGCGTTCAGTTGCGCGGCTCAATGGGGTGCCGACCGTTACCCTCGAGGTGCAGCGGCAGTCCGGATCGAACACCGTTGAGGTGATTCAGAACATCAAGACCGAACTTGAACGGGTCAAGCCGCAGTTACCGCCGGACATCAAGATGGAGGTCATTCGCGATCAATCGCGGTACATTGACGCGGCGTTGCACGAGATTACCCGCCACCTGGTGCTCGGCAGTATCCTCGCCAGCCTGGTCGTTCTGGTGTTCATGCGTTCGTGGCGATCGACGTTGATTGCCGCCATCGCGATCCCGGCCTCGGTAGTCTCAACCTTTGGCATGATGCGCGCGCTGAACTTCACCTTGAACAGCGTAACGATGCTGGCGCTGGTGTTGATGGTCGGAGTGGTTATTGACGACGCGATTGTGGTACTGGAAAACATCTTTCGCTTTGTGGAAGAGAAGCGGATCACGCCGATGCGAGCGGCGAAAGAGGCCACCGCAGACATCGGGCTGGCAGTCATGGCGACGACCTTCTCGCTGGTCGTTATTTTCCTGCCGGTGTCTTTCATGTCTTCAATTTCAGGCCGGTTTCTCTATCAATTTGGTATTACGGCCGCAGTCGCGGTAATGGTTTCGCTGCTGGTGTCATTCACGCTGACGCCGATGATGAGCGCGCGTCTCTTGCGCGCGCAAGACGCCAGGGGCGGCCATTCACCCGGACATCACCACGACACACTGTCAGAAGCCGGCTCGCGCAAGGGTTTCTATGCGCTGATCGATCGCTCGTACACCTGGTTGCTGCGCCTGTCGATGCGTCACCGCATCGCGGTGACGGTGCTCGCGGCGGCCGTGGCGCTTTCGAGTATTCCGCTTTATCGCGTCGTCAAACAGGAATATACGCCCAGCGACGTGGATGAGGCAGAGTTCGACGTAAACGTGAATGCGCCCGAAGGCACAAACATCGCTTCGATGGACGAGACGATGCATGCAATCGAAAAGGATTTACTCGACACGCCGGGCGTCCGGTTGATTCTCTCGTCCGCAGGCGGATCATTTCTCGGCGCTGTCAACCAGGGTAGTGTTTACGTTCGCATCGCGCCACATGAAGAGCGCGTCTTTTCGCTGACGAAACTTTGGAACTCGATCAAAGCAGGCCACCCGCTGATGGCCTGGCGCGGGAATTACACGCAGCGCGACGTGATGCAGGAGATTCGCGCGCGCATGCAGAAGTATGCGCCGTTTCGTTTCAGTGTGCGGAACGCGCAATCGTTCAATATCGGCGGCGGCAATTTCGATATCGATTTCGTTTTCAAAGGACCTGACCTCCAGCAACTCGCGGGGTATGCCGACACGATGCGTCTGAAGACCAAGGAAGTCGGCGGCATTGTCGACGCAGACACGACGCTCAAACTGGATAAGCCAGAGCTGCGCGTGCACATCAATCGCGATCGCGCTGCGGATCTCGGGGTCGATACAGCCAACATTGCCACCGCGTTGCGTTTGATGGTGGGCGGCGACGACCAGGTGTCGCGCTTCTACGATCCTACAGTCAATGAAGATTACGACGTTGAACTTCGCCTGTCTGAGCAGGACCGCCGCGACGAAGCTACGATCTCGCGCCTCTATGTGCCGTCATCGCGCAGCGGGTTGGTTCGCGTCGATAATCTGGTGGACATCAAAGAGGAAGTCAGTCCCTCTCGCATCGATCGTCTCGATCGACAACGGCAGGCATCGGTGCGCGCCGGAGTCGCGCCGGGGTTTGCGCTCGCCGACCGCCTGGACGCAATGAAAAAAGCGGCCGCCGAGATGAATCTGCCGGGCACCTACTCAACCATTGTCGCCGGCCGTGGCCGCGAACTGGAAAGAACATTCGTTGAGTTTCTGTGGGCGTTTTTGCTTTCGATTATTTTCATGTACATGATCCTCGCCTCGCAGTTCGAAAGTACCATTCACCCGCTTACGATCCTGTTAAGCCTTCCGTTATCGGTACCCTTCGCGCTGCTCTCGCTTTGGCTCATGAGCGATACGTTGAATCTGTATTCGGCGTTGGGAATTCTGGTGCTGTTCGGTGTGGTTAAGAAGAATGCGATCCTGCAGATCGATCATATGAACAATTTGCGGGCGATCGGGATGGAACGCGAGGCCGCGATTATTCAGGGTAACCGCGATCGTTTGCGACCGATTCTGATGACCACGCTGGCGCTGGTGGCCGGCATGGCGCCGCTGGCGCTGGGCACCGGGCCGGGAGCCGAAGAGCGTCGTTCGATAGCGATTGTCGTTATCGGCGGACAATCGTTGTCGCTGCTGCTGACCTTGATTGCGACGCCGGTTGTCTATTCCCTGCTCGATGATCTGCGGTCGACGGCGCGTTGGCGAAGATTTGCCACGGCAACCGGAAGAGTTACTGCTCCGCTGACAAGTCTCGTTCGCCGCATCGCCCCGACCCGGCAGGGAGAACCGCAGACCGAACCAGAGCGGGCGCCGACGGTTCCCGCGCTGCATCCGGACGATTGATCAGTTACTACCGTTTTCTCGAAGGTGGTTTTCTCGCCTCAGTTCGAAAGCGATATAGTCTTTCCGTAAATCCGCCTTCTTCCACGAATGCCTTTTCAAGTGTCGCGATTTGGCGGCTGAGTAGGGTTGACGCAACCGCGATCAGTGTGAGCGCACCGTTAGCCGCGATTTCCGGATAGGACGAAGTGGACATGGTGGACGAAGTGGACATGGTGGACGAAGTGGACATGGTGGACATGGACATGGTGGACAGAGTGGACATTCTGGACATAGTGGACTGTCCTCGTTGTCCATCCTGTCCATGATGTCCACCCTGTCTATGATGTCCATGCTCTTCAGACCTAATCTCGCGCGCCCAGGCTGCCACGGCGTCCGCGTTTGCGGGCCGGAGCGCGGTCAATCGCGCGCGTCGTGCGTCGCGCCTGTCCCACTGTGGCAGTCCACGCTGTCTAAGAAAATCTTCATAATCCAGCCGCAGTTCTTCCAAACTGGCGGGCGCTACATTGGTTAACTTCAATTCGATCTTCTTAGAAGTGGCCGACGCCATACTGCCTTCAGCGATATTCTGCACACCACTGCGGGCGGCCTGCACCATTTGATCATGGGTCCGGCTTCGTTTGCTGATGTAACGATCACAGAATCGCACGGTGACGGCCTCTTCACGATGACCGCCATGCTTTCGAGGTACCATGCCTATTTCGAGTGCGAGAGTTCTTCCGGTACATCTTCCGGCAGCGTCAAAATCTTTTCCCAGCCCGAATTGTCTGCGCGCATCTTGTCTGTTAATTCATCTCGCAGGTTAGTCAGTCGCTCGCTCAAAGTTCGCGGATAGCTATTCAAATCCGCGAAACGCTGCATTTGATCGGCGACGAACGCCTTCTGTTTTTCAATCGACGGAATCGGTGAGTATTGGCCGCTGTCCCAAAACGGCTCGATGAGCCGTCTGACGGTGGCCGCGCCAGGAATCTCAATATCGTCGTCTTCCAATCCAGTCACGTCCGCGACGTAATTGCCGTCGCCATCAATTCCGCGAAAGACCTGCAAACAGCCGGGCAGGGTTGTCTTGTCAAGCGAGTTTGAAGCTTTCAAAGTCGGCAGACCGTTGATGACGCAAGCCTTGAAGATTACGCCGGCCACGTTCTTCACTTCACTGGAAAGTTTAGTGCCAATACCGAAACCGCTGACCTCAGGAAACTCAGCGACAATCTTCGTGACCTTCTCGACATTCAGATCACCGGTCAGGTTGGGTCTTAAGCCGTGGAGATCGTTCGCTTCGAAAAATTCGAGACACCATTTCCCAAGTTCCGCCAGATCACCCGAGTCCACGCGGAATCCCTTGAACGCTTTCCGCCGCGCCTCATTCGAAGTAGCCGCCATGGCTGCATGGACGGCGCCCATGTATACGTCGATCGTATCCAACAGCAAGGTCGTGCCGTTGGGATTTGCGTCCAGCCAACGCTCGAAAGCAACCTGTTCGAAATGCTTTGGCTGGCCGGTCCGCGATTCGATCTCCGGCTCGTATAGATACTCGAGATAAGCCTGCTGCCAGTAGTGTGCGATCGTGCCCACGGCAGGAATATCCAGGCGGTGCGCCGCCTCCATATTGGACGTGTCATTGAACCCGCCGATGAAGGCATAGGTGGCTATGTCGACGGCGCGTTCAATGTCGCCGTTGCGGCGCAGGGAAAAATCGGAAAGCCAGCGATCACCTACGGCCATGCGAAACTGCATCGCGGTGCTGGCGGTCGTCATCGGCAGGTCGAATGCATGTTCGAACTTGATCTCCTGCGCCTGCGTGAGCCCAAACTTGCCGGTGATGTCGGCGATGGGCTGCTGCGGGAACATGATCGTGCCCGGACGCACGGCGCGGATGCTGCCGGCGAATTGAATGTCTTCGATTGCTTTAGCAAACCGTTGCAGGCCGCCGCGATCCTGTTCGAGAAAACGCAGCCGCGGCCGGTCGATCTGGCTGTCAACCAGCAGGCGAATCAAGCGCTCGTGACCAAGCACCGGCGCGAACGGCAACTTGCGCTGTGTCACATAAAACGTGGCCACCATTTCGCTCAACGGCTCGCCGTGAACCCGCGTCACGGTTTTGTAGGACGCGTCGCCCATCGCAGCGTGGTAGCGATCGAAATTGAGGTTGCCCATTGGGGACAGATAATACTCCCGCCCGTGGTGCTGATAAAAGCTTGGATCTCTATGGTCCACGCGCCAGATGCGCGGGCCACGGTCCGGGCCGCTTTTTGCAAACTGATCTCGCGGCTTTTCTGAACAGGCGTTTCGGTAGTATGCTTACCGTAACCCCTGCGGACAGTCACGCCGCATTCGCGAGCGTGGCAGAAATGCTCTCCAAAATTGTCGGGAGATTAACGCGTATGAAGACGAGAATCATTTCTTGTGTCGCCGCTTTGTTCGTGTTTTGTTCGGGATTATGGATCGCGGGTTCGGCTGTTTCTGCCGGTGGCGGTAACCGCTGCACTGATCATTGCGCCGATCGCTATAAGGGCGCGAAGGACGCTTGCAAACTCATACCGCTAAAGAACGAAAGGAAGATTTGCGAGCGGAGAGCCAAGGAAGCCAAAGACGATTGCAAGCACCGATGCCGGTAAAGCCAGTGCGTTAGCCCACCCGTGAGGGAGGCGTAACTCCTCGTTCGCCAGAGTGGCCTCGCTCACGGTCGGGCTACTGCCCCGATCCGGCGGCCTTCTTCTGATCGCCAACGATCTCTGCTCCGGCGTGACGCATCTGGGCGATCGCCTTTGCGCCGTCATCCGCATTGACATTGACCGCGCGCATCGAGTCGGCGAGGGCCTGCACTTTGAAACCCTGGTGCACGCCGTCGAGGACCGTCTCTTTGACACAATGGTCGGTCGCCAGACCGCCCACCCAGATTTCTGCGACGCCTTCGTCCCGCAGCAATTCGCCGAGATTCGTCCCGTCAAATCCCGAGTATCCGTCGGCGCTTTCATCGATGCCTTTGGAAATTATGTTGATACGCGGATCGTCGAGCAGGTCCGGGTGAAACTCTGCCCCGCGCGTGTTCTGGACACAGTGAACCGGCCACACGCCGCCGTACGCCGAAAAATGTTTGGTTCGTGCGGGATGCCAATCGCGCGTTTTGTAAACAGGTTCGCCGCGATCGAGAAACTCTCGGATGAGCTTATTCAGCGGCGCCACCACCTCGTCTCCATGCGCAACGGCCAGCGAACCGCCGGGACAGAAATCATTCTGCACATCGACTACGATCAGGGCCTTTTTCTTAGTCTCTGTCATAGTTCACCTTTAGCTCTAAGCTTAGCTATTAGATTAGACCGCTGGGGGATCGGCTGCCAAGCGGCGGAGGGATGTTTGGTAATGATCTAGTTCAGATCTTTCATTCACGCCGTGGCTTTAGCCCGGTGCTTGATTGCCTGAAAACAAGAAGGAAACCGTTTAAACGGTTTCGGCTTCGCAAGAAGAACCAACCGCCGCGCTAAAGCGTCGGCGAGAATGAAAATTCTTCTCTAACTGAACAGTACGAGATGTTTTCTTGACTTTGCATCCATTTCTTTGTAGAAGCATCCCGCCAGATCATTTCTGCTGGACCAAGTAACACATTCGCCGAGTATTTTTGGTTAGTCTTTCCCGGAGGTTAACAATGACCAGACTCCAGTCGCTGCGAATACTATCGCTTTCCGTTTTCATTCTAGTGGTAGCCGTGTTTGTGCAGGCGCAACAGCCTGGTATGGACGCCTTGCGCTGGCGTTATATCGGCCCGGTCGGCAACCGCGTAACTTCGATCGTGGGCGTGCCGGGCCAGCCGTACATTTATTATGCCGGCTCAGCATCTGGCGGCATCTTTAAGACTTCCGACGGCGGTATTCACTGGGAACCGATCTTTGACGCCCAGCCGGTGCAATCAATTGGTTCACTGGCAATTGCGGCGTCGGATCCGAACGTCGTTTGGGCCGGCACCGGTGAGGCGTGGATTCGCAGCCACATCTCAATCGGCCAGGGGATTTACAAATCAACTGATGCGGGCAAGACCTGGAAGCTCATGGGCCTGGAAAAGACCGGACGCATCGGTCACGTCGTGATCGATCCCAAGAATCCCGACATTGTGATGGCCTGCGCGGTTGGGCACGCCTATGGTCCACAGCAGGAGCGCGGCGTCTTTCGTACGACCGATGGCGGCCAGACCTGGAACCGCGTGCTGTTCACCGATGAGAACAGCGGCTGTTCGGACCTGGTAATGGATCAAAGCAATCCCAGGACACTCTTTGCCGGAATGTGGCCGCTGGTGATTCACACCTGGGGAAGGGAAAGCGGCGGGCCGGGCAGCGGGCTGTTCGTCTCGCACGACGAAGGCGCGACCTGGAAGAAAATAACCGGCCACGGATTGCCGACGCGCATGACGGGCAAATGGGGCCTGGCGATCGCGCGCTCGAATCCGAAACGCGTCTACGCGCTCATCGAAACCGGCGATGGTGTTCCTTATAAAGATCAGGAAACAGACAGCGGCAAGCTTTGGCGCTCAGATGATGGCGGCGAGAACTGGAAGCTGGTTAGTTACGATCGCCGCATGGGCGGCCGCACGCACTACTATTTTCGCGTCGAGGTTTCGCCCGACAATGAGAACGAAGTCCACTTCCTGACGAATCCGTACGGTCGTTCGACCGACGGTGGTCAAACACTCGTGGGCGGTGGCGGGGTCCCGGGCGGCGGTGGTGGCGGTGGCGGCTTCCTGGGAAGTCCCGGAGGCGACAATCACGACATCTGGATCGATCCGACCCAGCCGAATCGCATCGCCGTCGCGAACGATGCCGGCGTCAGCCTTTCAGTTACCCGGGGACAAAGCTGGCAGCGCATTCAGCTTCCGAACGGCCAGCTCTATCACGTCACGACCGACAATCGGATTCCTTACTACGTTTACGGCAATCGCCAGGATGGCCCGTCATATCGCGGTCCGAGCCGAACCGGAGGAGGCGGTGGTTTCGGCGGTGGTGGTGGTGGCGGTGGCGGTGGCGGTGGCTTCGGTGGCCCAATCCCACGCAGCACCTGGATTGGCATCGCCGGCGGCGAGAGCGGTTGGGCCACTCCCGATCCGGTTGATAACAACATCATCTGGTCGAGCGCTTCCGGTTCAGGCAGTGTCGGCGGCATCGTCGAAGTCTTCAATTTGAAAACCGGCCAGGCGCGCAACGTGGAAGTATGGCCGGAAGACGTCAGTGGCGAGATAGCGGCGAAACTGAAATATCGTTTCGTATGGACCATGCCGCTGACGATTTCGCCCCATGATCACAACAAAGTCTATGTCGGCAGCCAGTATGTTCATCAGACCACTGATGGCGGCAATAGCTGGCAGGTTATCAGTCCCGATCTGACTCTGAACGATAAGAGCAAACAGGGATTCTCTGGCGGATTGACGGGCGACAATATTGGCGTCGAATACGCGGGCGTCGTGTTCGCGATTGCGGAATCGCCCAAAGAGGCTGGGACGATTTGGGCCGGCACCAACGATGGTCAGGTGCAGATCACCCGCAACGGCGGCAAGCGCTGGACGAATGTTACTAAGAACATTCCCAACATGTTGCCCTGGGGCACTGTTAGCAACATCGAGGCTTCCCGATATAACGCGGGTACCGCGTATATCACCGTCGATGGCCATCAGCAAAACAATCGCGACCCGTGGATCTACAAGACGACTGATTATGGACAAACCTGGAAGTTAATCACCAACGGCATTCCGCATTCAATGTTGAGCTATGCGCATTGCGTGCGCGAGGATCCGAAGCGTCAGGGTCTGCTCTATGTTGGCACCGAGAACGGAATCTATGTGTCGTGGGATGACGGAGAGAACTGGTCGCCGTTGCAGTACAACCTGCCCCATGCGCCGGTTTACTGGATCACAGTTCAGGAGCATTTCAACGATCTGGTCATCTCGACTTACGGTCGAGGCTTCTGGATCCTCGATGACATCACGCCCATCCAACAGATGACAGACCAGGTGAAGAACTCGACCGCGTATCTCTTCCCGGTCCATCAAACGTACCGTTTCCGCGGCATCACGGTTCCGTACGCCTCTGCAGATGATCCGACGGCGGGACAGAATCCTCCTTATGGCGCGGACATAAATTACTTTTTGAAGTCAGCACCGGCGCGCGAAGCATCAGTCAGGATTCTGGATGCGCAAGGCAATACGGTGCAGACGATTCGCGGCCCGCGCAACGCCGGACTGAACCGCGTCTGGTGGAACCTGCGGACTGAGAATTCGAAAGAGATTCGCCTGCGCACGCAACCGTTGTACGCGCCCGACGTGAAGCTCAACAACGAGGGGTGGCGGCCCTTGCCGGAAGGCGGACGCATGACCGTGTTAATGCCGCCCGGAACTTACACGGTCAAGCTGATGGTTGACGGCCAGGAGGCGGGCAGCCAGTCGCTCACCGTTTTGAAAGATCCGAACGATGGCACAACTGAAGCTGACATTCAAAAGCAAACCGCGATGCTGCTGGATTTGCGCAAGGATCTGGAATCGGCCGGCGACATGGTCAACCAAATCGAAACCATGCGCGCGCAACTGAATAAACTTCGCGCCGATCATCCGGACGTGAAGCAATCCGCCGACGATTTGGAAAAGAAATTGACCGACATCGAAGACGGCCTGATTCAGCGCAAATACAGCGGTCAGGGTCAGGACACGACCCGCTTTGGTTCAAGGCTGATCGGCAAGATGGGTTACCTCGGAGGCGGTATCGCTACCGGCGACTATCCGCCGAACAAGCAACAGCAGGAAGTCAAGTCGATGTATGAGTCGCAGTTGGCGGACTTGCGCAAGCGGCTCGACGCGGTGGCGGGAACTGATCTCAGCACCTTTAATAAGATGTTGAAGGATAAGAACATTAGTACCGTGATTGCGACCGGACAGTGATTTGGAGTGCGGCGCCAGAGCGACGCGCCGACGCCGCTTTGGATTGGCTGAAGGATCCAAAACGGTGTCGCGCTAGGGACCCCGGTGCTTGCCACCGCACTCCGGCATCACGCCGGCTCGATCAGCGCCTTCATGACTCGACCTGTCTTCACATCAGCCAGCGCCTGGTTCGCATGATCTAAACCATAGCGCGAGAGCCTGGTTTTCAGCTTCATCCAGGGAGCCGAGCGAACCGGATCGGAAACAATCTGCCCCCCTCGATAGAAGTGCGAAAAGTCTGAGCCCCAGCAACCGCGCACCTCGAGATGCTTCCGGTTCAAATCGAGATGTGGATTGAAGGATGAAACTGCGCCATGATCCGTGTACTGGCCCACGATTACGACCCGGCCGGCGTCCCGGGTGAAGCGCATTGCCTGCACCACGGCATCAGGCGCGCCAGTCGCTTCGATCGTCACGTCCGCGCCCCGGCTGTTGGTCCGCGCCAACAGCCAATCTAGCCGTTGCTGCTCGTCATGGTCCTCAAAATTAAGTACCTCTGACGCGCCCACTTCTCGCGCTGTTGCCAGTCGATGCGCCGGCGCGCCGATGCAGAGAACTCGTAACGCTCCCCGCATCAGCGCCAGCATGATGCTGTTGATGCCCACCGGTCCGGAACCGAGAACCAGCACCGTGTCACCGATCGCAATATCGCCGCGTTCGACCGCATGCAGGGCGGTGGGCAAAGCACAGCCACCGGCCATGAAAGTCTCCGCGTCGGCATCGAGTCGAATCACCCGTGTGTTCGGTTTCAGATAAACCTGATCGGCCCAACCGCCGCACAAGCCGTCATCGAGTCCGTAAGTGATGCCGTAAACTTTTCGCTGCGGACATCGCGTCGAAGCTTTGGCGACCAGGCAATACCAGCACGCGTTGCACGTGCGATGCACATCGAGAAAAGTGACTCGGTCGCCCTCACGGAAAGCGCGGCCTTCAAGGTCGCATAGCTGTCCGCGAATTTTACTGAGACGCCCAACTGAAACGTGACCGGGCACCAGCGGATAGGGAACGCCTTGCAGACGCCCCTGCTGAAGATAAACGTCTGTGCCGCAGACTTCAGAAAATTCAACATTTAACAGTGCGGAGTCTGATTCAAGTTGTGGTTCGGGAACCTCGCGAATCTCGACCGGTGAATTTGGTTTAGGAATGACGGCAACGCGCGGCATGAAGGGAAGTTAAGAGGAAACCGCGAAAAAGGGAAGTGAGTGCCGGTGCCGATGAGATTCGGCAGAGGCGGAGTCAGTACCGCCTGCGTCAGCAGGTGGGACAAAATCGCAACGTCCAGGCTGACGCTTGATCCCATCCGCTTACGCGGATGGTACTGACTGTTTACGCGCGAACACCGCTCAGGCGTCAACCGGTGTCAGTGATTCGTCTTTCAGTTTTTCAGCCTGATAGTGAGTAGTCAGCGCGTCGATGATCGCATCGAGCGATCCGTCCATTACCTGATCCAATTGGTGGATGGTGAGGCCGATGCGGTGATCGGAAACGCGGTTTTCCTTGAAGTTGTAAGTGCGAATCTTTTCTGAGCGGTCGCCGCTGCCGACCATTGAGCGCCGCTCGCCGGCGATCGCTTCGTGCTGCTTCTGCTCTTCGATCTCCTGCAGGCGCGCGCGCAACACGCGCATCGCTTTCTCGCGATTCTTGATCTGCGATTTTTCGTCCTGCATCGAGACGACAACGCCCGTCGGCAGGTGAGTGATGCGGACCGCCGAGTAGGTTGTGTTCACTGACTGTCCGCCTGGGCCTGACGAACAGAACGTGTCAATGCGCAGATCTTTTTGATCGATCTTCACATCGACTTCTTCGGCTTCGGGAAGGACCGCCACTGTGATCGCGGAAGTGTGGATGCGGCCGCTGGCTTCGGTTTGCGGCACGCGCTGCACGCGGTGCACTCCGGATTCATGTTTCAGCCTCGAGTAAACCTTGTCGCCTTCAATCAGAGCCACGGCTTCCTTTACGCCACCGATTCCCGATTCCGAAGCATCCATGATTTCCATGCGCCATCCCTGCCGTTCCGCATAGCGCGCGTACATGCGCAGCATCTCGGCGGCGAACAGGCTGGCCTCGTCGCCGCCGGTGCCGGCGCGGACTTCGAGGATCACGTTCTTCTCGTCGTTTGGATCTTGCGGAATTAGCAGCAACTTGAGATCGCCCTCGGTCTGCTCGAGCTGGGCCTGCAACGACTCGATTTCAATTTGCGCGAGTTCGCGCATGTCCATATCGTCCGATCCGGAAGCGAGTTCGCGCGCACCCGCGAGTTGCTCAGTCAGGGATTTGAACGAGCGATACTTCTCGACTATCTCGCCAAGATTGCGGTGTTGTTTGGCAGCCTTGGCGTAGGCGGAAGGGTTGGACAGCAACTCCGGGGAAGAGAGTTCGTTGGTCAACTCTTCGTAGCGGGCTTCAATTTGTGCCAATTTGTCGAGCATGTTTTTAGTTTCGAGTCCCGCCTTCAGGCGGAATCGTTTGGCAGTGTCCGCCTAAAGGCGGTCCTCCAAACGTTCACGAGAGCAGCGCCAGTTCCGGCTCGCCGGGCTTTGGCTCCAGCTTCAAACTTTCTTTCAAAGCTTCGATTGCCACTTCCAATTGCGAATCGTCCGGCTCTTTCGTAGTCACGTTCTGCAGCCAGACGCCCGGTCGCGTAATCAATTTGAAGAACGCGCCGCTCTCTTTTCTGGCGGACAGGCGAATGATCTCGTATGAAAGTCCGGCCACCACCGGGATCAAAACGATGCGCACCAGGAAATTGAAGAGCAGAGAATCGAACCTGACGATTGAAAACAGCAAAATAGATACGAGCATCACAACCATCAGGAAGCTGGTGCCGCACCGGGGATGCTGTCGCGGTTGCGGCCGCGCGTTCGCGACCGTCAAATCCAGCCCCTTTTCCCACGTGAACACTGTCTTGTGTTCCGCACCGTGATACTCAAAGACGCGCCGGATGTCTTTAAGTAAAGAAAATCCAATGATCATGGTCAGAAAGAAAATCATTCTGATCAGTCCATCGATCAAATTGAATCCCACTGTCGGCCGCACCGGATGCAGGTAACCGCGGATAGAGTTCCATTCGCGGCGGAGCACAGATTCCGGCGCGGTAGCGCCCGTCGATCCGTTTGGGCTGGTCGTAGCGGTGGCCGCAGGAGTGTGCGCCCAACCTACAGCGACAAAGAGCGCATTCGTGAGCAGCAATGGCGCGGCCACGAACAGGAGCACATTGAAAATCAACGCGAATGCAATCGAGCTCGCCGCGGCCGCCGTGCCGCCTCTCTTCAATTCATCTTTCGGCCGCTTCTGTTTCGGAATCGGAAACAACCCCGGCACGCCGCCCGTAATGCCGGCGAAATCACCTTCACCTTCGATTACCGCCGGCGTTAATGCTACTTCGACTTCAGCGGCTTCGGCTCTTTCGGCTTCAGCGAAGGCCTCGCTGGCTGAATAGTTCAAAGCCTTGATGCCCAGGCCCATCGACTGCAGCAGGACAGCACCGCCGCGCAGGATTGGCAGTTTGAGAATCGGCGCCTTGTCGCTCCACTTCGGCAAAGGGGCTGCGGTATTCACAATCGTGCCGTCAGCCTTGCGCACGGCGATCGCGTACGCGTTTGGGGTGCGCATCATGACGCCCTCAATTACGGCCTGGCCGCCGACGATTAAATCTCTTTCATTAGTGCTCATTGGTTCTCATTCATGGAGTATATGTCCCATTACGCTTCGACCTGCCAATACAACAATGCCGGCGATTCAATCCGGTCGCGTGCTTAGATGCAACTCCAACGACCGACGTCAGTCACGCCGGCATTTATAGAATCGTCGCTAATGCTTGATCGTCATCAGCTTACTTGGCGGCTGCAGCCTCGGGCGCAGCTTTTTTGCCATAGCGGCGATTGAATCGATCAACACGTCCCGCCGTATCGACCAGTTTCTGCTTACCGGTAAAGAAGGGGTGGCAGGCAGAGCAAATCTCCACGTGGAGGTCCTCTTTGCGGGTCGAGCGCGTCTTAAAAGTCTCGCCGCACGCGCAGGTTACGGTGATTTCCTTATATGCTGGATGAATTCCCGGTTTCATTTCTCTTTCACCTATATAGTCGTCAAATCCTCGTTTCAATCAAACAACTATGATACGGATTGTTAGTGCAGCTGGTCAAGGCGAGTTTACCCTACTAGATATCACCGGGCTTGACCACGAAACGCGAGGTCTTCAGCCGCTTACACCGGGAACACATCTTTTTGTGGCTGGGTCTGGTTCCCGATATGTGAAGGATCGGAAGTTCTGTGGCGTGTCGAATACTTTAGGCGCGGCAATGCGAACACCGCATGAAGTCACATAGCACAATCCTGCTGGATGCGCGATATGGTAAACGTCGCTGTCGGCTGACACGGCGTACATAAATCACGGATTGTCCGCCTTATACCGGAGTCAGTACCGGGAGCGGTCGCGACCGGGTCGCAACTTAGCATGATCCAGGATCGCGATCACGAGACCCGGTCACTAGCGCTCCCGGTACTGACCTCATCCTCGAATCGAAACACCATCTTATCATTGGGTAAAATTGACAACGCAATAAATCGCGTGCTAAAAGTCAGCTTGGTCCGACCTGTTTTAGATTGCACTTACACATGAGCGTTGCGTAGATCGCCCCGCGCGCACGTGGCCGTAAGCCGGAGTGTAGTAACTCAGAGTGTGCTAACTGAGTTTTATGTCACAGGAAGGTAAACCCCCGGATTCGGGATCCCCAACTGACGCGCCCGCAGAACAGCGCTCGCCAGAAGCGCGCGCTGACACTCCTTCTGCCCTTTCCGCTGACGCCGAAAAAGACGCGCAAGTCGAAGCCGCAAAAGCTCGGGTGGCCGCCGCCAAAGAAGCTGCGCAGAAAGCTGGAGCTGCTGCACCCGCTGCACCAAAGCCTCCGGTAAAGAAAAAAGACGAAGGTCCGAAGCCAACCGATGCCTCGAATCATCCACTGGTAAAGAAACTGAAAGAGAAACTGGGTAATGCTGTCGTCGAGGCCACAGAGTTTCTCGGGCAGCTTTCGATTCTGGTTGAGCCCGCGCGAATTGCTGAGGTGTGTAATACTCTGCGCGATGACCCGGAAACGCCGTTTAACTATTTATCGGACCTGACCTGCGTCCATTATCCAGATGACCGGACTACGCCGTTCGAGGTGGTCTACAATTTATATTCGATCTCGAAAAACGAACGTGTGCGTTTGCGGGTCGCGACGAATGACGAAGGTGTGGAAAGCGTGACCAGCGTGTGGCCGGCGGCCGATTGGCTCGAACGCGAGGTGTACGATTTATTTGGCGTAGTCTTTCATAACCATCCCGACCTGCGGCGCATTCTGCTGCCGCCGGATTGGGATGGACATCCATTGCGGAAGGATTACCCGCTTGAGTTTGTCGAGAATCGTTGGACCGAAGAACACCTGCCGGAATTTAATGACGTGCAGCAAGAACAGGTTGAGCAACGGCGCACCTACGGCCTCGAGATGCTTTCGGTGCCGCAGGAGCGAGAGGTGCGCGAGCTTTTTCGCAGCGGCAAAGAAGTGATGCCGAAGGATAAATGAAAAAGTCAGTAGTCAGTTGTCAGTAGTCATTTGTCCGTTGCTACTAACAACTAACTACTAACAACTGACAACTAACAACTGACAACTGACAACTGACGATGTCACCAAAAGAAATCGCCACGCATTACCAAGCGAAGATTTTCGACACGCCTGAAGCGGCGACGGCGGCTGGCTTTGTGTTAACCGAAACCTATGCCCCGCGAAACGTTTGGAACAAAGCCAGCGCGACGCAGTCTTTGATGCTGGGGCTGCGCGATAGAAAAGAACGAGGCGAGATAAAGGAGATCGGATTGGTTAATGAACCGTACCGGGTGACGGGTTGTTATCTGCCGGATGACGGTTCAGCACCCGATTAAGCGACGAACTCAGAGGGCTCCGGTAGGGGCTTGACCGCCCGCTAAACCCTGGAGCGAAACCAACATGCATCAAGTCGAAATCGCCACCACCAGACAGTCTCTACTTGACGCGCCAGAGATGACGCTCAACATGGGGCCGCAGCACCCCAGCACCCATGGTGTGCTGCGCGTGGTCCTGAAGCTTGATGGCGAGACGGTGATCGATCTCGATTGTGACGTTGGCTATCTCCATCGCGGCATGGAGAAGATTGCTGAGAATCGCATGTACACCATGATCGCTCCTTACTGGGATCGACTTGATTACATCGCGGCGGTTTCGAACGGATTGGTTTGGGTGGAGACAGTCGAGCAGATGATGGGGCTCGACGTGCCACGGCGCGCTCATTATATAAGAACAATTTTGACTGAGCTGAACCGGATCGCGTCGCACCTGCTTTGGTTGGGTACCCACGCGATGGATATCGGGGCGGTCACAATCCTGCTCTGGGCCTTTCGCGAGCGGGAAGAGATTCTGAAGATCTTCGAGCGACAGTTCGGTGCGCGCCTTACGTGCCACGCATGGCGCATCGGAGGCATGCCGAACGACGCTTACGACGGTTTTGCCGAAGACGTAAAGCGCTTTGTCGATAACTTTCCGACGCGACTGGATGAGTACGAGACCGTGCTTTCCGAAAACCGCATTTGGCTCAGTCGCACGGTCGGAATCGGAGTGATTTCGGCTGAGGACGCCGTCGCGATCGGTTTGTCGGGCCCGTCGTTGCGCGGTTCCGGAGTCGCCTGGGACATTCGCAAAGCGCGTCCTTATGCAGCGTACGCCGAGATGGATTTTGAAGTGCCGCTGGGTGAAAACGGCGACACCTACGATCGCTACCTGGTGCGCATGGAAGAGATGCGGCAGTCGCGACGCATCGTCAAACAGGCTATCGAGAATTTGCCCGATGGTCCGGTAAATGCGAAAGTACCAAAACTTATCAAACCACCTGTCGGCGATTACTATCACTCAATTGAAGGACCGAAAGGCGAGATTGGTTGCTACCTCGTCTCAGACGGAACACAGCAGCCCTGGCGGGTGCGCGTGCGACCACCGTCCTTTATTAATCTGCAAGCATTAAAGCAGATGAGCATCGGGCACCTGGTGGCTGACGTAGTCGCGATCATCGGAACGTTGGATATTGTTTTGGGTGAGATTGATAGATGATCTTCTTCAGCCCACGGAGTGGGCGATAGCGTAAAGCCTGGGGTGGAGCGAAGCGAAACCCCAGGATCATGAGGAACAGGATCGGAAGCCCGCGGAGCGGGCGACAGACTTCCATGATTAATGATTTCGCAGGGCTGTCGCACGCTTCGCGCGCTCGGGCTATTCTGCGCTTTGTTTCCTCGGGTTCCGCTTCGCTCCACCCGAGGCTTTATGCTTTCACCCGCTCCGCGGGTTATTGAAGAGACTTATCCGAATGATTCTATTCGCTGCACCAAGCGTCATCGACACTTTGCTCCTGAAATTCTTCAGCGAGCAAATGGTGAACTATGTTATCTGGCCTCTGATTCAGGTGGGTGCGGTGGTCACCCTCACGGCCGGCTGGGTAGCGTATGCGACTTATCTCGAGAGAAAAATTTCAGCATTTATGCAGGCCCGGCTGGGACCGATGCGGGTAGGTCCCTGGGGGCTTTTGCAACCAATTGCCGATGGCTTGAAACTACTCACCAAAGAGGACTTCATTCCTGAGAATGCCGATCGCTGGATATTTTTTGTGGCGCCGTACATCGCCGTCGTCGCTGCCTTCATTGTGCTGGCTGTGGTTCCGTTCGGGCCGGACTGGGCGGTGATTACCGATGTGAACATTGGCCTGCTGTTCGTGCTGGCAGTTTCCAGTGTCGGCGTGCTGGCTTTGATTCTGGCGGGCTGGTCGTCAAATTCGAAGTACGCTTTGCTCGGCGCGCTGCGTTCCAGCGCGCAGATGGTTTCTTACGAAGTGTCGATGGGACTGGCGATCATCGGGGCGCTGATGTTTGCCCGCACCTTGTCATTGTCGGGCGTGGTTACGGCGCAAGCCTCAAATTCAATCTGGTTCTTTCTCTATCAGCCGATCGGTTTTGTTATCTTCCTGATTAGCGGCATTGCTGAAAACAATCGCGCGCCCTTCGACTTACCGGAAGCTGAATCAGAACTGGTCGCCGGATTTCACACCGAGTATTCCGGTTTTCGCTGGTCGCTCTTTTTCATGGCCGAGTACGCTGCGATGGTGGTGGTCACGGCAGTCGCCACGACTTTGTATCTTGGCGGATGGTACTTTCCCTTTGTCTACCGGCTGACCGAGGCGCGCGGGTTTCACAACGCGTACGTTATCATCAGTCTGATTGTATTTCTCGCGAAAGCGGGATTGCTGCTGTATTTGTATTTTTGGTTGCGTTGGACTCTGCCGCGCTTTCGTTATGATCAGTTGATGGATTTGGGCTGGAAGTGGATGCTGCCGGCCGCGCTCATCAACATTGTCGTTACTGCACTTGGCGTGGGCGTGATCCAGGCCCTTGATAATCCGGCGGGGTTGCGCACGATCAAATCACTAACCAGCGGGCTGGGATTGACCGCCAGCGGAAAAGCGATCGCAATTGCCTTTGGCTTTGGAAATGTGTTTATTACCGCCGGCATTCTGTCTTTGATTAATTGGCGCGCGCGTGACTTTAATCTGAAGAAGCAGCGACGCCAGATTCGGCTGGTGGATTTGCCGAAAGGCAAGCCCGCCGTGGTGCCAATCGGTTCGGCAGATAATGTGTCAGAAGCCCGACCGTAAGAGAGGGTAACTCCACCCCTGCCGGCGCGGGCTGCTGACAGTTTCGCCCTCAATTGGCCAGATTTTGAAATTTGAGATCTTAAAATGCCATTAGTTCCTGTTCCGAAAGCGACATTCGTCCAGAAGCTCAAACGCTTCTTCATGGGCGATCTATTAAAAGGACTCGCCGTGACTTTGGGCTTCAATATCGGCGCGCTCACCGACAAAGACGCGGTCGCGGGCAAGGGAATTTATACCGAGCAATATCCCAAAGTTAGACCGGATGTCGCGCCGCGATTTCATGGCGCGCCCCGACTGAACATGGACCCGGAAACACACGACACCCTTTGCATCGCGTGCAACCTGTGCGCGCTCGCCTGTCCGGAAGATTGTATTGACGTGATTCCAATGGACGTCGAAGTCGTCGTCGCCGGCAAGCCGCGGCGCAAGAAAGTTCTCGATGAGTTCATCTTTGACACCTCGCGATGCATGTTCTGCGCGCTGTGCCAGGAAGCGTGCCCGACTTATTGTCTGGAGTTAACGCAGGATTTTGAGCTGGCAACCTACTCGCGCGCCGGATTTGTCTGGAACCGCGAGATGCTGGAACAGGGAAGGGAGACGGTTAAATACGAATCCTAAAGAATTGATCTTTGATCTTTGGACTTTGACCTTTGTTCGTCTGGCGGGGCGTTCGTTTTAACGCGATACATCGCTTACACGACAAAAGCCAAAGATCAAAGACCAGAGATCATGATTTTGTCAGGCTGGGAATCTGTCTTTTTCTGGGTTTTCTCGATCGCTGCGATTCTGGCGGGGCTTTTGACCGTTATGGCCCGCAACGCGGTGCACTCGGCGCTGTTTCTGATCTCGTCGCTGGTGTCCGTGGCGGCGCTTTTCATCTTACTGGGAGCGGAGTTCATCGCCGGCGTCCAGATTCTGGTCTACGTCGGCGGTGTGATGGTCCTGTTTCTGTTCGTAATCATGCTCGTTAATGTGGGCGCGGAAGAAGAAGGACGGGCGCCGATTTTTAACCGGCCCGCGCAGGTCACGGCGGCTTTGGTGTTTCTGGCTCTGCTGGCCGGTGCGCTGGTGATTTACGCGATCCCTCGCGGCTACAAAGCAATGTACGATCGCGACCAGGAGGCGATTCAACAAGCGGAAACCAAGCGGGCAAGTTCCCAGGACAAGCTTCCGGCCGCAGCCACCGGCGTCAGCCGTCTGACCAAAGAGACTGAGCGAGTGGGCACAAGTCTTTACACTTACGCGTCGCTGCCGTTTGAGATCGCCAGCGTATTGCTGCTGGTCGCAATCATCGGTTCGGTAATGCTGGCGCGCACGTTGAAGCAGGAAGTAGCCGCCGATGATGTCGATCCGGAAGTGCTGGCAGACTTAGCTCGCACAACGGTCAAGCCTGATGAGGCTTAGTCAAAATCGAGAGCTATAAACATTTCGCCGCCACTCGGCTGAAGAGATGAACCACTTCGTTCCATCGTTGGCGTTGATATTTCAGGAAGCCAGTCGCGCTTCGACCGCACTCGAGAGCATCAAGCACCCGGACCTTTCAAAGTTTCTGGTGATCGCGGCGATTCTGTTTATCATCGGAGTGGCCGGCGTTTTGACGCGCCGCAATCTGCTCGTGATCTTCATGTCGATTGAGCTGATCCTGAACGCGGCTAACCTGAATTTCATCGCATTCTCGCGCTACCTGCAGGACACAGGCCGAGGCGATCCCGTAGCGGGCCAGATATTCACTGTATTTGTCATCGTCGTGGCCGCCGCTGAAGCCGCGATTGGCCTCGGCATCGTCATCGCGCTCTATCGCAATCGCGAAACGATCTGGGTTGATGAGATTGACTTGATGAAGTGGTGAAGAATGGTTTCAGGTTTCAAGTTTCAAGTTCCAAGTTGCGAACCTGAAACTTGAAACCTGAAACTTGAAACTATGTATAAGTACATCTGGCTAGTTCCCCTGCTACCACTCGCCGGCGCTGCCATCAACGGCATCTTTGGCCGTTGGTTTCGCTTCTCTGAAAAATTAATCGGCGGAATCGCAGTCGGGACAGTCGCGCTTTCATTCTTAATCAGCCTGGCGGCCGTTTACTCGTACGGATTCGGCAGCAATGCGCAATGGCCCGGTCCGTACGTCACCACTCAAGCCACCTTTAACTGGATTCCGGCGGGTGCAGTCAAACAAAGTTTAGGTCAGGCCGAAGCCTCGCGAACCATCCCGGTAGCGAACCAACCGGTGACAGTTGCGAATCCACGCGTTTCGCTCCTGAACATTGAATGGAGTTACCAGCTCGATCCACTCTCCGCGGTCTTCATGCTAATCGTCACCGGTGTGGGCCTGTGCATCTTCGTTTTTGCCACTGGCTACATGCGTGGAGATCCAGGGTGCTATCGCTTCTTCGCCTATATGGGTCTCTTCATGTTTTCGATGCTCGTCCTGGTGATGGGCTCGAATTTCGTGATGATGTTCGTCGGTTGGGAAGGTGTCGGCCTCTGCTCGTATCTGCTGATTGGTTACTACTTCAATCGCGAAGAGGCGGCCAACGCTTCGCGCAAAGCTTTCATTACCAATCGCGTCGGCGACTTTGGATTTATGCTCGCCATCTTTGCCGTCATTGCGACCTTCGGCACGGCGCAATACACGAGTGTGGTGACGCAGGCGGCCAGCTACCCGGTCGAGTCGATCGGTCATTGGGGCTTGATGTCGTGGATTGCCCTCGGCCTGATGATCGGCGCCTGCGGCAAATCGGCGCAGTTTCCGCTGCATGTTTGGCTGCCGGACGCCATGGCCGGCCCGACTCCGGTGTCCGCGTTGATTCATGCGGCCACGATGGTGACGGCGGGGTTGTACATGCTGACGCGCACGAATGTCATCTTTCAGCATTCGCAGACGATGATGCTCGTAGTTGCACTCGTCGGTGCCTTCACCGCGATCTTTGCCGCGACCATCGGCATTACCCAAAACGACATCAAGAAGGTCCTTGCCTACTCGACTGTTTCGCAGCTGGGTTTCATGTTCCTGGCTTGCGGCGTGGGCGCCTTTGTGATTGGCATCTTTCACGTGATGACGCATGCGTTCTTCAAAGCCTTAATGTTCCTCGGCGCCGGCAGTGTGATTCACGGCATGCATCACGAGCAGGACATGCGCAAGATGGGCGGGTTGAGCAAGTACATGCCGTACACTTACTGGACATTCCTGGCCGGATGGCTGGCGATCTGCGGCATCATTCCCTTCAGCGGCTTCTGGTCAAAAGACGAGATTCTCTGGAATTCAGCCTCGACCACGATCATTCCGCTGGGTTGGCTGGTCTGGATAATCGGCACGATCGCGGCGACCTGCACGGCGTTCTACATGACCCGCCTGGTGGCGATGACCTTCTGGGGCGAAGAAAGATTTCGCCAGCACGCGCACAGCATGGAGCACGAAGGGCACGCGCAGAAGAAAGAGCACCCGACACCGCATCACGATCCTCACGTGCCGCATGAATCGCCGAAGTCGATGTGGGTGCCGCTGGTGGTGCTGGCGATATTCGCAACTATCGGCGGCTTTGTCGGCATCAGCACCGCGTTTACCGGCGGCAAGGAAATTGGCGGACGAATGAATATCGTCAACTGGCTGAACCCGGTGATTTGGAATAAAGAGACGGGCCAGTTTGGAAAACCGGAAGAAGGTAAGACGGGTGTGCTAACCGGCGAGCGCTTGTCGCCACCGGAAGCTGCGTCTCGAGTTGGTGAACTTTCACACGCCGAGGGATTCAATCTGGCTCATACTATTGAAGCAAAACTCGGCAGTGAAACCGCGACCGAATGGGTTTTTATTATTATCTCGCTGGTCGTTGCCGCCATCGGCATCGCGCTGGGGCTGCTCTTTTATCTTAAGCAGCCGCAGCTCGCCGACATCTGGGCCGCGCGTCTCAAGCCTTTGTATGAAGCCAGCTACCACAAGTATTGGATTGACGAGTTCTACGGATTGGGGATCACGCGCCGCACGATGGATTTGGCGCGCGGAGTCTTTGCCTTCGATTCCAAAGTTATCGATGGCGGCGTTAACGGATCGGCATGGTTGACGCGTTTGACTGCTACGATCACCGGGCTGACGGACAAGTACTTCGTCGACGGACTGGTAAACACCATCGCCAACTTTGTGATTCGGCTGATGTCGCCACTTGTGCGCGCCGCGCAAACCGGCCTGACGCAAAACTATGCGCTGGTGATGGTGATCGGCCTGCTCATCGCGGTCGCGTTATATTTTGTTAAGAGTTTTTAGACTGGAGCGCAACCGTCCCGGTTGCCGCGGCTGAGCCTTACTGGCAGCAAGCGAGGGTGCTTGCGCTCCAGTCCAGATTGAGCAAGCGAGGACGCTTGCGCTCCAGTCAAAAGAGGATCGAACGTGTTCACTAACAATCTTCTCTCGATTATCACCTGGCTGCCGGCGGCCGGCGCGATTCTGATCCTCGGGCTCTTCAAGAGAGATCAGAACGATATTATCAAGAAGTTCGCGACCGCCTGGCTCCTGCTCGACTTCATCGTTTCACTGTGGCTGTTCGGATATGACCGGGGCACGGGCGGCTTTCAGTTTCTGGAAGATCATCAATGGATCCCGGTCATCGGCGCCCGCTATCAGATGGGTGCGGACGGCGTGGCGGTACTGCTGATTGTGCTGACGACATTTCTTGGCGTCCTGGCAGCGCTCTCTTCATGGAAATACATCGCCAAACGGGAAAAGGAATATTACATCCTGCTGCTGCTGCTGCAGACGATGGTGCTCGGCGTGTTCTCGTCGATGGACTTATTCCTGTTCTATTTGTTCTTTGAAGTCTCGCTGGTGCCGATGTACTTCCTAATCGGAATCTGGGGCGGCGAGAACCGTCTGTACGCGGCTATCAAGTTCTTTCTCTACACCCTGGTCGGATCAGTTGTCATGCTGCTGGGCGTCTTGAAGATGTATTTTCTGACGCAGGACACGGCACTGACAGCAAAAGTAACGCAGGCAACTCTGGATCTCCTGGCAGGAAATTCACAGGCCAGCGCCATGCTCGCCCCGATCCATAAGGCGGCACTCGGCGGCACCGGAACTTTCAGCATTATCTACATGCAAGCCATCGGCTCAGCCTTGCCGATGGGCACGCTGCAAGTGCTGCTCTTTTTTGCCTTCGCGCTCGGCTTCGCGATCAAAGTTCCGATGTGGCCGTTTCACACGTGGCTGCCTGACGCGCACGTTGAGGCGCCGACCGCCGGATCGGTGATTCTCGCCGGTATCCTGCTGAAACTGGGAACGTACGGCTTTTATCGTTTCAACCTGCCGATGTTTCCGAAGGCGTCGCTTGACGAAGCGTTCTTTGGCAAGTTTGGCGTCCGCAGCGTGATGATTTTTCTGGCGATTGTCTCGATCATCTATGGCGCGTTGGCGGCGATGTACTTCGTCGTAAAGAAGGATGGCGACGTGAAGAAGCTGGTCGCGTACTCGTCTGTCTCATCGATGGGCATCGTGATGCTCGGTTTGTTCGCGCTGAATCCAAACGGGCTAAACGGCGCGGTCATGCAGATGATCAATCACGGAATTTACTCGGGCGCGCTGTTCCTGCTGGTAGGCATCATCTATGAGCGGCGGCACACGCGCAAAGTTTCCGAGTTCGGTGGGTTGTCACATGTCATGCCGGGCTACGCGGCAGTCTTTCTCGCCATGGCTATGACCGCGATTGGCTTGCCGTTGCTGGCGGTGTTCATTTCAGAATTCCTGGCGATGCGGGGCGCCTTCGAAGCGAATCCTGTCTGGGCAGGCTGGGCCGGCCTGGGAATTATTTTGAACGCCGGTTACATGCTCTGGCTTTATCAGCGGATGTTCTTTGGCGAGATCGAAAACGAGAAGAACAAGCTGCTACCGGATCTAAGTGGGCGCGAATGGGCGTACATGTTGCCGCTCGTGATCATGTCGCTGTGGATTGGCATCTATCCCGGGCCATTCCTACGTTACATTGAGAAGCCGGTAAACGCAGTAGTGCGAGTTGTGAGACCGACGTATCAGATACCAGGGCAACCGGCAGTGACGGTGACCAGCACGCCCGGGCAAATGTCAACGACGAGTGCGCCGGTGCAGATTAGAACGCAGCCTTGAGATTACCAGTTCGGGCAAGACATCTCATTCTCACCGCGCTTCAGCGCGGTGATACGAGAGGCATTTTGATCGGGAAACCGTTTAAACGGTTTCCCCTGTTTGTTGTCGCCTGGTCGAGGCACCGGGCTAAAGCCTCGGTGTGAATGAGACCGCCATACGTTTCAAATGTTCTTTCTTTTTCAAACCACTGGAATTCTTAACCCACGCGATCTGCAGCTGATCGCGCCCGAGTTGATCATCACCATCGCCGCGTGTGTCACCCTGGTGATGGAAGTGATCCTTCCTTACAAACTCAGCAAGTGGACCGCGTACTTTTCTCTGGCGGGCATCGCGCTGGCGCTGGTCTCGCTGGGGGCGCAATTCGTCAACATGGGCGGTACCTTCCATTTCAGCTCCGAGCCGACCCTGACCCCGGCGGACGGTTTTTACGGCATGGTGCACATCGACGGATTCGCTTTGATCTTCCGGGCGATCTTTCTGCTTGCGGCCGCGCTGGCGATTGCCATCTCGATTCGCTATCTCGACATTGAGCGAGAGCAACATGGCGAGTACTACGCGCTGATTCTGTTTGCCACCGTGGGCATGATGTTCCTCGGCGCCGGCTATGATCTGATCTCGCTTTACATCGCGCTCGAGTTGATGGCCCTGACCTTTTATGTGCTGGTAGCGTTTACCAAGCGCGACCGGCGCTCAAATGAAGCCGGCATGAAATACTTTCTGCTGGGCGCGTTTTCGTCCGGGATTCTCTTGTACGGAATGTCCGTTGTTTACGGGCTCACGGGCTCGACGAACCTGGCAGAGATTGGAAAGGGCCTCAGCACTATAGGAGATCTGCGGCCGTTGCTACTGATTGGCATGATCGCGTTGGCCGCCGGATTGTTCTTCAAAGTCGCCGCCGTGCCGTTTCACATGTGGGCGCCCGATGCTTACGAAGGCGCCCCGACATCAGTTACGGCGTTTCTCTCGACCGGCTCGAAAGCCGCAAGCTTTGCTCTTTACGCGCGGATCTTTTTTGTCGCCCTGGCGCCAATACATATTGACTGGGCGCCGCTGTTGGGCATCGTCGCCGCACTGACGATTGTGGTGGGCAACTGGGCGGCGATCACCCAGGAGAATTCAAAGCGGCTGCTGGCTTACTCCTCGATCTCAAATGCCGGGTATTTGCTGCTCGGCATCATTGCCAACAATTCGTACGGCAATATCGGCCTGGTGATCTATCTCATCGTGTACACGCTGATGAACATGGGCGCCTTCGGTGTCATCATCAGCCTGCGGCGGCGCGGAATCATTGGTGACAACGTCGATGACATGGCTGGTCTGGCGTATAAAGCTCCCGGCATCGCCGCAATGATGACCGTATTCATGCTGTCGTTAGGCGGGTTGCCGATGACCGGCGGCTTTATGGGCAAATGGTTTTTGATCGGCGGTTTGATACAGCGCGGCGATACGAGTCACCAGCATTGGTACTACTGGTTGGCAGGCTGGGCCGTCATCAACATCGTGGTGTCATTCTATTACTACATTCGCTTTATTCGCGTGATGTATTTGGGCGATCGGGTCGCCGACGAGCAGCCTTTAACTGTGTCTCCAGCGCTGCAGACCGCGATGGTCGCCGCCCTGGTCGGCATCATCCTCATCGGCGTTTATCCGCAACCGTTGATTGCGCTGGCGCAGAAGCTTATTCCGGCCGCAGCTACAGCACCCCCGTCCTCGAACATTCCTACCAATTCACAGTAAACTAGAAGTATGCAGGCAGGTTTACCTGGGGTCGAATTGATCGAAGCGGGTCTAAACGATCTGCGACAAGGGCCTTTGC
>JBKPEE010000234.1:0-9655 GCA_046728235.1 Acidobacteriota bacterium | reverse complement strand
CTAATCAATAACAGATCCAGAAGGTAGAGCCTGGCTGCAGATCAAGCGGCGGAACCCGAACCCCGATCCGCGGAAACCCTGTTTGAACTAAGTTGAGAGGTTATCCTGCCTCGAGTGATGGTTCAGCTGGATTGGTCGCTTTCGACGCGGAGCGTCGGCTTGACTGTAGCCCGGCGTTTTAACGCCGGGTCCTCTCCGTCCGCAGCCCGTGCCGTCGCGTCAGCGACGGCTGAAGAATGGACCAATTCAGGCGTCGCTGAAGCGACGCACTAATTCCGTTGACGTTTTCCCCGGCTCTAAAGAGCCGGGCTAAAGTCACATCGACGCTACGCGTCGAGGCACTTAGCCAGCTTCACGACTATTCTCCTTCGCGCAGTGCCTCAGTTTGGAGTACCGCCTTTAGGCGGAACGATACCAATTTAAGCAATCCGCCTGAAGGCGGTACTCCAAAACAGAAATTAAGGTAGATCCTCCTTCGCCATTACTTGACAGTGATTTTCCCCCGCGCCTATAGTCTCATTGCTTAAAATTTCCGGTATGAAATTCGAGAGATACGCTTATTATTACTGTTGCGCCTGTACGTCTGCTTCTCTGCAATGGGAAGCGACCGGGCAAAAGCTGTGCGTATGAGCTACTAACACATACGGCAAGACCTTTTAGAAACCGGTCGCGATTCCCCAATAGGAAGCGGCCGGTTTTTGTTTTCCGAAAACAAGACGTGGCGATGACCATGCAATCAGAATCTGTGGATCGGATCGCTCACCTCGCAGCTATGGGTGCGGACGCCCTGGAAGCGCAGATTGGCAACACACCTCTCTTACGGTTGCGCAATCTGGCGCGCGATCTGCCGGCCGGAGTGGACCTTTTGCTGAAGGCCGAGCATTTGAATCCCGGCGGCTCAGTTAAAGATCGGCCGGCGTTGCGAATGATCCTCGGGGGCGAGCAGTCGGGGCGGCTCTATCCGGGAAAAACTATTCTCGACGCGACCAGCGGCAATACCGGCATCGCTTACGCAATGATTGGCGCCGCGCGGCGCTATCCGGTTACTCTGTGCCTGCCAAAAAACGCGAGCGACGAGCGTAAACGGATTCTGCGAATCTATGGCGCGACGTTAATTGAAACGAATCCGCTCGAGGGCAGTGACGGAGCCCAGGTGCTGGCGCGAGAAATGGCCGCACGCGAGCCGCACAAATATTTTTATCCGGATCAATACAACAACGAAAACAACTGGCGCGCGCACTATGACGGCACCGCGCGCGAGATTTGGGAGCAAACCGGCGGGCGCGTCACCCATTTCATCAGCGGCTTGGGGACTTGTGGCACGTTTGTGGGCGTCGCTCGCAAATTGAAGGAGCTGAATCCACGGCTGCGCGCCATTTCAATGGAGCCCAACTCGCCGATTCACGGGCTCGAGGGTCTGAAGCACTTGCCAACGTCGAGAATGCCGGGCATCTTTGATCCGACTTTGGCAGACGAAAGGGTTGAAGTCCAAACTGAAGCCGCGCAGGCAATGACGGTTCGCCTCGCCAGGGAAGAAGGCTTGTTTGTCGGCGTCAGTTCCGGCGCAAACGTCTCGGCAGCGCTGGCGCTGGCGGCGGATCTGCCACGCGATTCGGTGATCGTAACGATCCTCTGCGATGGCGGCGAGCGATATATGACCGAGCGCTTTTGGACCGATTGAGCAATGGCTGAACGGAAAAATAATCTGGATATTGAAACGCAATTCGTACACGCCACCGGCAAGGGCGAGCCGCCCGTCGGCCAACCAACCGCAACTCCCGTCTACGCATCGGCGACTTATACCTACGAGTCGATGGACCAGATGGACAGGGCCTTTGGCGGCGAAATCGACGGCTACGTTTACACGCGTCATGGAAATCCCACCGTTTCGATCTTCGAACAAGCCATGCGCGCCGTCGAGGGCGGCGCTACGGCACGCGCTTATGGATCGGGAATGGCGGCGATCCACGCCGCGCTGTTTGCCTGCGAATTGTCCCCCGGCTCGGTCGTGCTCGCGTCGCAGGATCTTTACGGCGCGACCACAAATTTGCTTTTGAGCATTTTCGGGTCCTTTGGCATCAAGACCGTCTTCGCAGACTTCAGCAATCTCGATGAAGTACGCGCTAAGACGCTCGAATCAAACCCGCGCGTCCTGATTGCCGAAACGATCTCGAATCCGTTGTTGAAAGTTTGTGATGTAGACGCCTGTGCCGAGATTGCGCACAGTTGCGGCGCGCGCTTGATTATCGATAACACATTTGCTTCGCCATACCTGTGCCAGCCGCTCAAGCACGGAGCCGATTTGGTGGTTCACAGCGCCACCAAATTCCTGAGCGGACACGCCGATGCCATGGGCGGAATTGCAGTTTCACGAGATGAGCTGGACACTTTGGCGTTGACCGGTGTGATGAAGCTTGTCGGCGGCGTTCTGAGTCCATGGGAGGCGCACGAAATCCTTCGCGGTGTCAAAACCCTGGGCGTACGGATGGGCCGGCATTGCGAAAACGCAATACAATTGGCCGCTTATTTGAAGAATGATGCGCGAGTCGCCCGGGTATATTTTCCCGGTCTCGCCGCAGGAAATGAAGGGTCGGTTGCCGGCCGCATGTTGCGCGCCGGACAGTTCGGAGGCCTGGTTTCGCTCGAGTTGAAAGACAATACGCGTGACGGGGCGTTCCGTTTTATGGACGCGTTGCAGCTGTGCGTTCGCTCGACCAGCCTCGGCGATATATTCACCAGCGCCCTGCATCCGGCCACCGCCTCGCATCGCGATCTGTCGCCCGCCCGGCGACGCGAGCTGGGAATCAGCGATGGCTTGATTCGAATTTCCGTGGGCATTGAAAATGTGCAGGACATTAGCGCCGACATCGATCAGGCTCTGAATTCGGCGGCAGCAAAGGTGTCAGAACCGGGAGCGGACCGGGGTTCCCGCGCAGGCAGCCAGCGCGGGGTGGTGGAAGCGACCGGATCCATTCGATGATCCTTGTCAATCAGGAACAGCTCGCGCAGATGCGCGCCCACGGCGAGCGCGACTACCCGTTTGAATGCTGCGGCTTAATGCTCGGCCGCTTCGCAGATGGACGCAAGCAGGTTATCGAGACGTATCCAATTTCGAACGCACGCGAGGAGGAAGCAAAACGCAATCGGTTTTTGATTCGACCGGAAGAACTTATGCGTGGCGAGAAATACGCGCGGGAAAAGTCCCTCGACGTGGTTGGCTTTTATCATTCGCACCCCGATGACCTGGCCGTGCCTTCGCAATACGATCTCGAGCACGCGTGGCCCACATATTCATATATCGTGGTGGCGGTTGAGCAGAGTCGCGCGGCGGATCTAAGATCGTGGGAAATGGAAAGCGATCGATCGCGGTTCAATGAAGAAGAGATCGTGTCAGAAGCCCGACCGTAAGGGAGGGCTGGTTTCGCCAAAGTTCCCCTCCCTTACGGTCGGGGCTTCTGACACTAACGAGGTAACGCATATGCCCATTACAATCACGATACCTACACCGCTAAGACAGTTCGCCGGCGGACAAGCTGAAGTGCAGGTGGATGCGCAGACTGCCGGCGAGGCCCTGAACCAGTTGACCGCAACGCACGGCGAACTGCGGCGCCACCTGTTCAATGATCAAAACGCGTTGCGCAATTTCGTCAACGTCTATGTCAATGATGAAGACATTCGCCACACCAGCGGACCCGAAACGCCGGTTAAAGACGGCGATACGATTCTGATTGTGCCTTCGATTGCCGGCGGCTCTACAGTTTTGGAAGAAGCAACCGACAAGGATGCCGGCGAGGCGCAAACCGGGACCGCGGAGCTGCCGATGCTTTCGAACGAGGAAATCGCGCGTTACAGCCGCCATCTGATTATGCCTGAGGTCGGCATGACCGGGCAGCGCAAGCTGAAAGCGGCCAGTATCCTGATGATTGGCACGGGCGGCCTGGGCGCGCCGCTCGGAATGTATCTGGCGGCCGCCGGCGTCGGCCGTCTGGGCCTGGTCGACTTTGACGTCGTCGATGCTTCAAATCTGCAACGGCAGATCATTCACGGTACGAAGGACGTAGGCCGGCCCAAGATCGCTTCGGCGCGCGATCGCATTCAGGACATTAATCCTCACGTCGAGATCGAAACGCATGAAACCAGATTAACGAGTGAGAACGCGCTCCGCCTGTTTGTGAACTATGATGTGATCGTCGACGGCACGGACAACTTTCCCACGCGCTACCTGGTGAACGATGCGTGCGTGCTCACCGGTAAACCAAATGTCTACGGCTCGATCTTCCGCTTTGAGGGCCAAGCCAGCGTGTTCTGGGCCGAACGTGGACCATGCTATCGTTGCCTTTATCCTGAACCGCCACCACCTGGTTTGGTCCCTTCATGCGCGGAAGGTGGCGTGCTTGGTGTGCTGCCGGGAATCATCGGCGCCATTCAGGCAAACGAGGCGATCAAGATTATTCTGGGCGCACCGGACATCATGGTGAACCGCCTGTTGCTGTTCGACGCCTGGCGCTTGCGCTTTCGCGAATTGAAGCTGCGCAAGGACCCTGATTGTCCCGTTTGCGGCAACCACCCGACGATCAAACAGCTCATCGACTATGAACAATTTTGCGGCGTCACGCCGCAACCTGAAACCAGAACGACCATGGAAGAGATCACGGCAACCCAACTAAAGCAAAGACTCGACAAGGGCGACGACATTCAAATCATCGACGTGCGCGAGCCGCACGAATACGAGATTGGCCAGATACCAAACTCGAAACTGATTCCGTTGGGCCAGGTGCTCAATCGCATGAACGAGATCGATCCTGATCGCGAGACGGTCGTGCACTGCAAGATGGGCGGCCGTAGCGCGAAAGCGATTGACGCGCTGCAACGCTCCGGCTTTCCCGGCAAGCTGATCAATTTGAAGGGCGGCATTACCGCCTGGTCCGACGAAGTCGACCCGCGCGTGCCGAAGTATTGATCCCGGCCAGGACCAGCCGCGGACTTACGCTGATAATGCCGAGGCAGTATCCGCGTGAATCTGCGTTAAAGCGCGGCTAATTCCTTGTGATCGCGATCACCGCTCGGTTCAAATTAGACGCCTTCGCTGCTGCGCCCTCAACGAACTCGGTGTATCATTACACGGCCACTGGAGCGCAAGCGTCCTCGCTTGCTAGTTGCAGTAAACGGGACGGCTGTGCTCCAGTCCTATTTTCCCAATCCCAGCATTGAGGTAGAAGAATTGTGACTGAAGCCATCCTGGAAGCGACTGAAACCAACGAAGCAAACGACGAATCTCCTGAACAACAACATAAGTGGGTTTACCTTTTCGAAGAGGGTAACGGCGATAACAAGTCGCTCTTTGGCGGCAAAGGCGCGGGCCTGTGCGAGATGACGCGCGCCGGTCTGCCGGTGCCGCCGGGACTCATCGTCACTACCGAAGCCTGCAACGCGTATTACGACAACAACAAACAGTTTCCCGAAGGAATGTGGGAGCAGGTCGTCGAGGCCCTCGCCGAGATCGAAAAGAAAGTCGGCAAAAGATTCGGCGACTCGAAGAACCCGCTGCTGGTATCGGTGCGCTCAGGCGCGGCATTTTCAATGCCCGGCATGATGGACACAGTCCTCAACCTCGGACTGAATGAAGAAACGGTACAGGGACTGGCAGAGCAAACCGGTGATTTGCGATTTGCGCTGGACGCTTACCGTCGCTTCGCTTCGCTGTTTGGAGAAATCGTGATTGGCGTGGCGCATGAAAAATTCGAGCGAGTGCTCGATCGCTTCAAAGCTCAAACCAAGGGCGGCCGCGACACCGATCTCAAGCCGGCCGAGCTGCGCGGCATCATCGCGGCCGAGAAAGAGATCATCCTGGCCGAGCAGCACGCGATTCCTGACGATCCTTACGAACAGCTGCGCGTGGCAATCGGCGCCGTCTTTAATTCATGGATGGGCCGGCGAGCCTGCGATTACCGGCGCATTAATCGCATTCCGGATGACCTGGGCACCGCCGTGAATGTGCAGGCTATGGTCTTCGGCAACATGGGCGCGAACAGCGGCACCGGCGTCGCCTTCACCCGCAATCCTTCGACGGGCAAAAAAGAGTTGTATGGCGAGTATCTCCTTAAAGCGCAGGGCGAAGACGTAGTGGCCGGCACGCGCACGCCAAATCCGATCAGCCAGCTGAAGAAAGAATTGCCCAAGGTTTACGAACAGTTCGCCTCGATCGGCCAACTGCTTGAGCAGCATTATCACGATATGCAGGACTGCGAATTTACGATCGAACGGGGCAAGCTGTGGATGTTGCAGACACGCACCGGCAAACGCACCGGCGCGGCGGCAGTCCGCATCGCGGTCGACATGGCTAATGAAAAGTTGATAGATCGCAAGACTGCGGTCCAACGCGTAACGCCCGAGCATCTCGATCAGTTGCTGCATCCGACCGTCGATCCGAAAACCGACGCGCAGGTGCTCGCTACGGGTCTGCCTGCAAGTCCGGGAGCTGCCCAGGGGCAGGTCGTTTTCAGCCCCGACGAAGCCGAAGAGATGGCCAAAGAAGGGCACCAGGTGGTGCTGGTGCGCCTGGAAACCAGTCCTGATGATTTTCACGGCATGGTCGCAGCGCAAGCAATCGTGACGGCGCGTGGGGGTATGACCAGTCACGCCGCGGTCGTCGCTCGCGGCATGGGAAAGACCTGCGTCAGTGGCGCGTCGGCGATCGAAGTTGACTACAGTCAGCAACAATTCAGCGTCGATGGTGAAGTCGTCACCAAAGGCGACTGGATCACCGTCGACGGATCCACCGGACGCGTCTTTCTCGGCAAGGTGCCGACGATCCAGCCTTCGCTGGGATCCGATTTTCATGAATTGATGAAGTGGGCCGACAAGTTTCGCAAGCTGGGTGTGCGCGCCAACGCCGATACGCCGCTCGACGCCAAGACGGCGCGTGGATTTGGCGCGGAAGGGATCGGCCTCTGCCGCACCGAGCATATGTTCTTTGGCGATCAGCGACTGGCCGCCATGCGCGAGATGATTCTCGCCGACGGCGTGGGCGCCAGAGAGAAAGCCCTCGAGAAACTGCTACCACTCCAACGTGGTGATTTCGTCGGCATCTTTCGTGAGATGGCCGGGTTCCCGGTCACGATTCGACTGCTCGATCCGCCGCTGCACGAGTTCCTGCCGAACATCGATGAGTTGTTAAGCGAATTGGCTGAACTCAAGATGGGCCTGAAACAGGCCCGGACTATGGTTGAGATGGACCACCTGCTCGATCAAATCGACGAGAAGCGCAACCTCCTGAACCACGTTAACAAGATCCGCGAAGCCAATCCCATGCTCGGCTTTCGCGGTTGCCGGCTGGGCCTGCTGTATCCTGAAGTCACGCGGATGCAATGTCGCGCGATCTTCGAAGCCGCGATTCAGGTCAAAAATGAACGGAAGCAGGTAACGCTGGAAATCATGGTGCCGTTGGTTTCGGTCAGTGAAGAGCTCAAGCAGCAGGCCGACCTGATTAACGAAGTTGCGCGCGAAGTAATGGGCGAGCACGGCATGAAGATCGAATACCTGATCGGCACGATGATCGAACTGCCGCGCGCGGCGCTGACGGCCCATAAGATCGCGCAGCACGCGCAATTTTTCTCATTCGGCACCAATGACCTCACGCAGACAACCTTTGGTTTGAGCCGCGACGATTCTGGTCGCTTCCTGCCTTCTTATGTCGATCGAAAGATTCTTTCCGACGATCCGTTCCAGGTCCTGGACAGCGAAGGCGTCGGCGAGCTGGTGCGGATCGGCGCCGAACGCGGCCGCAGCGTCAAGCCCGATCTCAAAATCGGTATCTGCGGCGAACACGGCGGTGATCCACGCTCGATCTCTTTCTGCAACGAGATTGGATTGAATTACGTCAGCTGCTCGCCGTACCGCGTTCCGGTCGCGCGGCTGGCGGCGGCGCAGGCAGCCCTGGAAGCCGATGCGAAGGCCGCGGCAGAGCCGAAGAAGGAACGCGCCAAACAGGCCGCGTGAGTCTGCCGATCCTGGGAGCGCGGACGTCCCCGTCCGCACTGAGCGCGAAGCGCGAAGCATTTAATGATTTGCATCGCTGAGACTGCGCTTCCAAAGAGCGGGGGCAAGCCCACCTTCCTGACCTCGAGATTAATTTTGACTATTCTTGCAATTTCGAGAGCCATTCCAGACAGGATACACAACTGACATCTGTTCTCAGGTTTGGAAGGGTGGCTTGCCCCGCTGCTTCTCGGATCGACCCACTCGCCGCGAGTAACTACGGCTGGTATACTCGCCCGGCTTTCAAGTGGACCATCAGCAAAGGATTTTGAGATGCGTATCGCACTTTTCTTGTCGCTGTGTCTGATCGCTGGTGTTATGCAAATAACGACCTCTGTCACTGCTCAAACTCCAACGCCCAAACCACCGGCCACCGTCTATCTCCTCAAGCCAGCGCACATCTTTGATGGCGAGTCAGCTCAGTTGCGCGACAACTGGGTCGTCGTCGTGCGCGGTGAGAAGATTGAAGCGGTTGGCCCGGCCAGCGAGGCTAAAGCCCAAACGGACGCGAAGGTGATCGATCTGCCCGGCTTGACCTTGATGCCGGGGTTGATCGAAGCGCACTCACACATTCTCCTGCACCCTTACAGCGAAACCTTGTGGAACGATCAAGTCGCGCACGAAGCGCTAAGCCTGCGAGTCGCGCGCGCGACGAATCATTTACGAGCCGAGTTGATGGCCGGCTTCACCACCATTCGTGATCTCGGAACCGAAGGCGCGGGCTTTGCCGATGTTGGTTTGAAGCAGGCCGTCAATCAGGGAATCATTCCGGGGCCGCGAATGCTGGTGGCGACGCGAGCAATCGTGGCCACCGGCAGCTATGGACCAAAGGGTTACGCGCCCGAGTGGACCGTACCGCAGGGAGCCGAGGAAGCCGACGGTGTCGACAGCCTCACCCGAATAGTGCGCGAGCAAATAGGTAAGGGCGCTGATTGGGTCAAACTGTACGCCGATTATCGTTGGGGCGCCGGGGGCGCCGCCCACGCGACCTTCACTTTGGAAGAAATGAAACTGGCGGTTGAAGTTGCCAAAAGCGCCGGCATTCCTGTCTCAGCTCACTCGACCTCGACCGAAGGCGCGCGTCGCGCAATTCTCGCCGGGGTCGAAACCATCGAGCACGGCGACGGCCTGACGCCCGAACTGTTGCGGCTAATGAAGGAACGCGGCATCGCCTTGTGCCCGACGCTGGCAGTCGCCAGCGCCGCGACGATGGAAAACAAGAAGAAGGTTTTCAAGCAGGCGCTCGACGCCGGGGTGACGATCGCCAGCGGCAGCGACGTCGGCGTCTTTGCGCACGGCGACAATGCTAAGGAGATCGAGACGATGGTGGCCTGGGGCATGCCGATCCTTGATGCGCTGCGTTCCGCCACCTCAGTCGACGCGCGCGTGCTGCACATAGAAGAGAGAGTGGGACGAGTAAAGACCGGTTTGTTTGCCGATCTCATAGCGGTCGAAGGTGATCCAACCAAAGACATTTCATCTTTGCGCCGCGTGCGATTTGTGATGAAAGACGGGAGCGTTTACAAGCAACCCTGAACGCCGCGCCGAATCAAACGTTGCGCAGCCATTTTTCAGGATGACTATCTCGTGTTCATGACTGGATTGTTCCTACCGGTGG
>JBKPEE010000233.1:0-24253 GCA_046728235.1 Acidobacteriota bacterium | reverse complement strand
GGTTGACAGGGTCACTGTCATCATAATATTCGGCGGCGCGCACGATTCCTTCGGCGCAGTCTTCAACGTAAAGAAATTCTCTTGATGGCTTTCCTGATCCCCAAACGTCGATAAAGGCCGCGCCGTTGCTACGCGCTTCGACGCACTTCCGAATCAGCGCCGGAATCACGTGCGAATTGTCGAGATCAAAATTGTCTCCCGGACCATAAAGATTTGCCGGCAACAGAAAGATCGAATTAAAACCATATTGGTCCCGATAAGCCTGTGATTGGACCAGCATCATTTTCTTCGCGAGCCCGTACGGCGCGTTGGTTTCTTCCGGATACCCGTTCCAAAGATCGTCTTCCCTAAAAGGCACTGGCGTAAATTTTGGATACGCGCATACAGTTCCGGTGGCGACGAATTTTTTCACCCCTTGCAAACGTGACTGCTCGATGAGCTGAGCACCCATCATCAGATTTTCATAGAAGAACCGGCCTGGATTTTTCTGGTTGTAACCAATTCCGCCGACCACCGCGGCCAGGTGAATGACCAGATCAGGTCGCGCATCATCGAGCAGCCGGACCACCTCACTTTTTTCGACGAGATTATATTTAGAGCTTCTGGGAACCACGACGTCGACGCTAAGCGCGCGCAACTTGTTTACAATAAAGCGCCCGAGAAATCCGGCTCCGCCAGTGACAACAACGCGCCGATAAGGGAATTGGTGATCCATTTTGAGAGTGACTCGAAGGGTTATCAGTTGGCGATCTGCAGCTAAGCCACGTGACGGACCTGGTCTTTACATCAATCAGCGGCTTGCTCTAACCTTGCAGCCGTAATATGGTATCAAATCTTTAAAGCGACAAAAAACCAGCTGCGCTACCCGTCGCCAGGCTACAGAGGCGCAAGCTCGTTAATGACAATGGCAAAGACCGCACTGATAACCGGGATCACTGGGCAGGATGGTTCTTTTCTGACTGAGTTGTTGCTGGCAAAAGGTTACTACGTCTATGGCATCATTCGCCGCTCGTCATCTTTCAACACCGATCGCATAGATCATCTGTACGAGGACCCGCACGAAGAAGGCGCCCGGCTGCGGCTGGTCTATGGCGACCTGAACGATTCGAGCTCACTCAACACAATTCTGCGACATGTCCAGCCGGACGAGATATATAACCTGGGAGCGCAGTCGCATGTACGGGTCAGTTTCGATATTCCCGAGTACACTGGCGAAGTGACTGGCCTCGGCGCTGTTCGCTTGCTCGAGGCGATTCGTGAGACGGGCATTCAGCCTAAGTTCTATCAGGCGTCATCTTCGGAGCTTTACGGCAAGGCCGCCGAAACTCCGCAAACTGAAACCACCCGTTTCCACCCGCGTTCGCCATACGCCTGCGCCAAGGCTTACGCATATCACATCACCGTCAATTACCGTGAGTCTTACGGAATGTTCGCGTGCAACGGAATTCTGTTCAATCATGAATCAGAACGACGCGGCGAGACATTCGTCTCGCGCAAGATTAGCCGCGCAGCTACGCGAATCAAGATGGGCTTGCAGGAAAAGCTTTATATGGGAAATCTCGAGGCGCGACGGGATTGGGGATATGCGAAGGATTATGTAGAAGCCATGTGGCTGATGCTCAATGCGGACAAAGCGGACGATTATGTAATCGCTACCGGAGAGACGCATTCGGTGCGCGAATTCATCGAACGCGCTTTCGGCTATCTCGATCTGGACTGGCAGCGATACGTCGAGATCGACCCGCGATACTTTCGCCCCGCTGAAGTGGATTTGTTGTTGGGCGACGCCGGCAAAGCTCGTCGCGAATTGGGTTGGGAGCCGAAAGTCACTTTTGATCAACTCGTCAAGCTAATGGTCGATCACGATCTTAAACTGGCGAAAGCGGAATCCGAACACGCGGATACAAATCAATTGGCAACCGCCGGCGCGCGTTGGAGCTCGGTCTAACTACTGTCTTTGAAGAAGTCCGCGATTTCACTCACCACGTAATCCTGTTGTTCCTCGGTGAGCTCAGGATAAATAGGCAGCGCCAACGTTTCCGCCGCCGCTTGTTCCGTCACCGGAAACTCACCCTTCTGGTAGCCCAGATAACGGAAGCAGGTTTGCAGGTGCAACGGCAGTGGGTAATAAATGTCAGTGCCCACGGCCCGGGCGCGCAGATGCTCACGAAGTCGATCGCGCTCGCCGGCACGCACGCGAATCACAAACTGGTGAAATACATGCCTGGCCTCGGGTCTCACATGCGGTGTCTGCAGTTGTTCGTTAAGACCGGCATCGGTAAACATCAACTCGTACTGCTGCGCTCTTCGCTGGCGGGCGCGTGTCCAGTCTTCGAGGTGACCGAACTTTACTCGTAAGACCGCGGCCTGGAGCTCATCCAGGCGGCTATTAATCCCCACCAGGTCGTGATGATATTTTCGATCTTCGCCATGCACATGCAGCGCCCGCAAGCGGGCTGCATGTTCGTCGTCTCCTGTCAGCAGCATTCCGCCGTCGCCGGGGCCGCCGAGGTTTTTCGACGGATAGAAACTCAGACAACCAATAAGGCCAATCGCACCAGCGCGGCGGCCGCGATCTTCAGCCCCAATTGCCTGGGCGGCGTCCTCGATCACCGGAAGATTATGCTTTTCGGCCGCCTCCAGCAGAGGTTTCATGTCAGCGCATTGTCCGTACAAATGAACGGCGATAATAGCTTTCGTGCGGCGGTTAAGCGCAGGGCCAACGCGCTCCGGGTCGAGGTTGAAGGTGGCTCGATCGATGTCGACAAAGATCGGTCGCGCGCCCAGACGGGTAATCGCGGCGCCGGTCGCAAAGAAAGTAAACGGGGTAGTAATGACTTCGTCTCCCGGTCCAACACCACACGACATTAACGCCAGCAGTAACGCATCTGATCCTGAGGCGCACCCGATGGCGTGCTTGACTCGGCAGTAGCCGGCAATCTGCGCCTCCAGGGCGTGACCCTCATCACCCAGGACAAAGCGTTGCGATGCAAAAACGCGATCGATTGCGGCGCGCACATCGTCGCGGATGGTTGCATATTGCAGCTTCAAATCTAATAGCGGGACATTCATCAGTGTCAGAGGTCTGGGGCCGGAGTTCATGCGCGGGTGGCCTGCGCAGTGTCGCTGAGGAGGGTTAACTCGCCGCCGCGCTTGATTGACCGTTGCGCCGCTTCGAGCAGCCGTACGATCCGCAATCCGGCGTGTCCATCGGTCAAGGGCTGGCGCCGGTCGCGAATCGATTCGAGAAATTCAGCGACGACATGCCGCAGCGCCTCGGTAGTATCCAATTTGGGCGCCCACACATCACCCGTGCGATAACTAACCAGCGTCTGATAGGCGGCTTCGCGATCGCCCACGCGATTGGCTGTCACTCCTTTGTCATAGATGCGGACTTTTTCCGTTGGCTCGATGTCATCGTACAGAATCATCTTGCTGCTGCCGGCAATCAGCGTATGACGAATTTTTACCGGAGCCAGCCAATTGAAATGAAAATGCGCGATGAAGTCGTCGCGGAACTTCACAATCAGGTAAGCGATATTCTCGATGCCTTTCTCAATGTGACAACTGCCGATCGCGCTCAGACCTTCTGGTTGTTGCTCGATCAGATAGTCCATGATCGAAAGGTCGTGCGGCGCCAAATCCCACAGGACATTGATGTCGCGTTGAAACAGCCCGAGATTGATGCGCACCGAATCAAAGTAGAGCAGATCACCGAGCTCGCCGCTGCTGACAATCTCTTTCATTTTGCGGACCGCGCCGGTGTAAACAAAAGTATGATCGACCATCAGCGTCAGCTGGTTTGCTGCGGCCAGCTCGATCAGCTCTTCCGCTTCACCGGTGGTGGCCGTCAGCGGCTTTTCCAAAAGTACATGCTTTCCCGCGCGGAGTAACTCTCTGCCAATCGGGTAATGAGTGGCCACGGGGGTGACGACAGCAACGGCATCAAGCGCCGGATCGTTAACCAGTTCGCGATAGTCGGTGGTAGAGGCGGCCATGGGATAACGTCTCGACATGCTGGCCAGACGCTCTGCGTCCGCGTCGCAAATCCAGCGCAGTTGGGCGCCCTCATTTTCAGCAAAGTTGCGCAGGAGATTTGGACCCCAATAGCCGCAGCCGATCACGCCGATGTTGGTCACGCTCATTTGTGACAGAGAATAACGAGCATTGAGGGAAAAGTGAATTGCAGGTGCGCCAGGGTGGCTGCTCATCTGGCGCGCGATCTCCACGGCTGGAACGGCGCTATTTCCGAAGTGGCGTGGCCGGATTGCCGATTACCGTCGCGCCGGCAGGCACGTCTTTGGTGACGACCGCGCCGGCGCCCACGATTGCTCTTTCACCAATAGTTACACCTCCAAGGATCGTTGCGCCGCTGCCGATGCTGGCCCCGCGCCCGACCAGCGTGGGAACTGGTGTCCAGTCACTATCAGTTTGCAGTTCGCCTTGGTTATTGGTAGCGCGAGGGACCAGATCGTTGATAAAGGTTACTCCGTGACCGATGAAGACTTCGTCTTCGATCGTCACGGCTTCGCAGATGAACGTGTGAGAAGAGATCTTGCAGCGCCGGCCTACCCGCGCGTTTTTCTGAATCTCGACGAACGTGCCAATCTTGGTGCCGTCCCCAATCTCGCACCCGTAGAGATTGACGAAGTTATGAATGATTACGTCGCGCCCAAGCTTGACATCGGGCGCAATCAGACAGAATTGGCCGGGCATGAAACGATTGGTGGACGACCAGAAGCGGTACGCTGAGCCTTGCGAACAGGGCTAAAGGAAACTAACTGCCTGATGCGCCGCCCTGCTCGGCAGGCTCCTCGTCTGACGTGTAATAGCCGGATTTGTAATAGCCGTAGTAACCGCTGTAGTAGTAGTCCTGGCTTTTTTCGACCTTCACGTTATTCAGGACGACCCCGAAAATATGCGCGCCGATATCCAACAGCTGTTGTTTCGCGCGACGCACCACCGCGCGCGAGCTGCGACCGCCATGGATCACCAAAATCACGCCATCGACAAAGGTGGAAAGGATCGACGCGTCGGTGAACGAGATTGCCGGAGGCGAATCAACGATCACGTGCGTAAACTTCTCGCTCAACGAAATGAGCAGCTTCCGCATTTCCTCTGAGCCCAACAATTCCGCCGGATTGGGCGGCATCGGCCCCGAAGGCAACACCTTCAAGTTCGGCAGATGCGGATAACTCTGAACCACTGAATCGATTTCGCTCGCCTCGCCGGACAAGCAGTTAGTCAACCCGCGCGCGTTCGATATGTTGAAGTGCACGTGCAGTCGCGGCCGTCGCAAGTCGCAATCCATAATCAGAACTTCGGCGCCGGTCTGCGCGAGCATGAATGCGGTGTTAATTGCGGTGGTAGTTTTCCCTTCCGATGGCTGGCTGGAAGTCACCAGGATAGTGCGCGGCGCCGTCCCCGCAGACGACAGCAACAACGAGGTACGCAAGTGACGATACGACTCCGCAATTGGCGATCTCACGTCTTTGACCATTGCCAGTGCGGTAGTGTCGTTAACATCGGTGGTCATTGCTTCAGCGCCGTGCAGGCGCGGTTTGTCACTGCGCACTGCCGGGATCAAAGCCAGCGCGGGCAGGTTGAGGTAACGATCGACGTCGTCAACCGATTTGATGGTATCGTCGAGGAAGTCGAGCAGAAATGCCAGGCCGATTCCGGCGATCAAAGACAGCAGGAACGCGATGAGAATCGTCTTCATGCGCTGCGGCCCCACGGGTGAGCGCGGTACGCGGCTGTAATTCTCGACGGAAACATTCGTCCCCGCGTCCGGCGAGACTGCGTTAAGTTCGCGCCGTTTTTGATAAAGGGTGTTCAGATATTGCTGATCGCTGGCCAGATCTGCGCGCTTGGACGCCAGCTCAATAATGTTCTTGGTCTGTTCCGACGTAAGTCCGCTTTCCTTGGCATAAGCCGTTTGCAAGCCCTTGAGTTCGGTCGACGCGGCATCAGCGCTGGCCTTCATTGTCGCCAGCACTTCAGCCGGCGCCTTTTTCAGTTCATCCTCGAGATGAGCGATTTGCGCGTCAACCTGCTGCACTTCAGGCCACTCTTTCGTGTACTTCTGAAGTAGGCCGGTTTCCTTGTCCTTCAGCTCACTGATCTTTTCACGTAACTTGGCAATGCGCTCGTCCTTTTGCACCTCCGGTATGGCAAAAGGATCCGGAGAGTTTTTGGCGGCCTCATATGCGGCCTGGAGGGTCCGTTTTTTGTTTTCAGCGTCAAGTAACTGAGAGCTGTAGGTCGAGACGCGCTGTTGGCTCAGGTTGCTGCCGGGCGTATCGGAAAGCGGCAACTGATATTGCTTGGCATACGCGAAAACAGCCTGCTCTTTTTCATGGACCTGTTCCTGGTATTTCGCGATCTCTCGCTCCAATTCCTGAGTGGCTTTGCTGCCCAGGCCTTGTTGTACTTTCTGGCTGCTCTCAACAAATACATCGGCCAACGTATCGGCGACCTTTTGGGCCAGCACCGGATCTGTGTGGCTAAAGCGAATGATCACCAGGTTCGTTTGCGGCTGAGGCTCGACAGCTTCATTTTGCGTGATCGCGTCTTCATAGGGCTCGAGCGCCGTCAACTGCTCAGGGGTGAGGTCGGAATCGTCAACTGCGTCGTCCTTAGCTTCCCGGGGAGTCGTAGGAGCCGGAGCTTTGGCAACCGCGTCGCTCGAGAAGATCCGTTTCAACGAAGCAAAGATAGTGCTTTGCCCCTGCGGTCCAAAGAAAGTAGCGTTATGTTGTAGATCAAGTTTCAGCACTACCGCCCGCGCCAGCCTCTCATTCTTTAGGAGTTGCAGCTGCGTGCCCCAAAAGTTCGGATCGCTTTGTCCGATGACAATCCCACCGTTGCCGGACTGAAGAATGTTAGACGTCTTCTGCTCGATCTTTATTGTCGTGGCGCCCTGGTAAATCGAGGGTTCGCGATAAGCCTGGACGGTTGCCAGCGAAGTTACGATCAGCAACAGGCTCATAATGAGCCATTTGCGCTTTAAAACGACAAATAGATATTGCTTGAGGTTGTTCTCGGAGCTCGAGGATCCGTACCGGCCGCCGTATCCCTTACTCTGAGTTAAATCTGCGAGTGTGCGATCGAGTTCGCGGCCGCCGCGCGCCGGAACCAGCCGTTCATCTTGAGTCATAATCTAAAACCCTTTGAAAATCGAGCCAACCTTTGCAGGTGTGTGGATTTGACATGATATCAGAGACGGCGCTGCTGGCAAATCAACTTGCCTGCGTTTGCCTGAGCGAGGGGGTCGCCGCCACAAACTCGCGCAGCGCATCAGTCCAGAGGGGCATAGGATCCAGCCCGATTGCTTTGCTTAACAGGCAGGCTAATCGAGAGTTTCGCGGCCGCGGAGCCCGTCGCGACAACGAGTCAAGGGAAACAGTTTGCAGGAGGCTCGGGTCCAAAGCCGCCAGTTCGAAAGCTCGCTCGGCAAACTGCGCGAAGCTCGCGCCGGCACCGGAATTGACGACGTGATACAGACCAGGCAAATCGATTTGCGCCAGACGGTGCAGGCGTTTGGCGAGGTGAGGGGCGTAGGTGGGCGTGCCAAAGGTGTCGTGTATCACTTTCAACTGGTCGCCGCGTCGCGCGCGATCCATGAACGTGCTCAGAAAATTAGTGCCGCCCGCGCCGAAGATATAGCCACTGCGAACGATGATGGTCCTGGCCCAGCTGTTCTGCGCACGCCGCTCACCCTCCAGTTTCGATGCTCCGTAGACGCTCTGCGGATTCGGCTGATCCCGTTGCGTATAAAAACCATCTTTCTCGCCGTCGAAAACATAGTCCGTTGAGATAGTGATGAACAAGGCGCCGGTGTCCCGGCAAGCTAAGGCCAACAATTCAGGTCCCAGCGCATTGTTGCGGCTGGCGCGTTCCTGGTCTGATTCGCAACCGTCAACGTCAGTCCAGGCGGCGCAATTGATGAGCACCTCAGGTGATTGCTCTGCGAGGGCCGCACGCACGGCCTGATCATTGCTGATGTCGAGCGCCTGGTGATCGAAAGGGATGACAGCCTCGCCAAAGGCGGTGAATGCCGAGACTACTGCTCGTCCAACGAGGCCGGCAGCTCCGGTGACCATTACTTTCAATGCGCCGCGACCTCACTTCCGTACTGACGGGCATAGAAATCGCGATACCCCCCGCTGCGCGTCCGCTCAATCCACGCCGTGTTCTTCTGGTACCATTCGATCGTTTTCTGCAGCCCACTTTCCCAGGTCTCTTCCGGTCTCCAATCGAGCTCAGTTTCGATCAATGAAGGATCGATTGCGTAACGGCGATCGTGGCCCGGGCGATCCTTAACGAATTTCAACAGCGAGTGCGGTTTACCCAGCTGATCCAGGACAGATTTGGCAACCTCGATATTGCGCCGCTCGTTACGTGCGCCGATGTTATAGGTTGCTCCGGCCTTACCTTTCTCGAGCGCCAGCAAAATCGCGCGACAGTGGTCATCAACGTATATCCAGTCGCGCACGTTCCCGCCGTCGCCATAGACCGGAATCGACTGATCGTTCATTGCATTGGCGATTATTAAGGGCAGAAATTTCTCGGGAAACTGGCGCGGGCCGTAATTGTTTCCGCAGCGCGTAATGACGACGTCGAGGCCAAAAGTATGATGCGCGGCGCGCACCAGGTGTTCCCCGGCGGCTTTCGAAGCGGCGTATGGACTATTCGGGCGAAATTGCGATTCTTCAGTAAAGAAAGCCTGCCCATCCTCAGGCAGACTACCCATAACCTCGTCAGTGGAGATCTGCACGAAGCGTTTGACGCCCCGTGCTCGAGCGCAATCCAGCAGCACTTGAGTTCCGAGGACGTTAGTCCTAACAAATTCATCAGCCGATTCAATGCTGCGATCGACGTGAGACTCGGCCGCAAAGTTAATGATTGCATCTACGTCCTGATCCAGCGCGTCCAGCACAGCGCGCTTGTCGGCGATATCACCGCGGACGAAGCGATAGTTATCGTGAGTGATGCCGGCCAGGTTGTCGGCATTTCCCGCATATGTTAAGGCATCAAAATTGGTAACCCGGTAACGCCGCGGTGCCATGAGGAGCCTGACAAAGGCTGAACCGATAAAGCCAGCGCCGCCGGTTACGAATAAACGGGTCATATGCAAGAATTTGTAAGCGATCTACTGCCGCAAGCCGAACGGGTAACAGTAACGAGCGCGCCAGACCAGTGTCAACCATCGCTTGGGTTGTGTTGGAATTGAAGCGGCTGTTAGACTGCATCGACCCGCGAAGATCCGGCAAACTACATTTTGGCAGTGACATCTGAAACCTTCTCTACAGGGGCTACGGTAGAAAGCCAACCAGGCGGTCCGGCCGCGAGAAAACCGGTGGCCGCAACCTATGACACAGCGGTGATAATTGAACCCAGTAAGCGATGGGTTCCACTCAGGCTCGGCGACCTGTGGCGTTACCGTGAACTCCTTTACTTTCTCACCTGGCGGGATGTAAAGGTGCGTTATAAGCAGACGCTGTTGGGTGCGGCCTGGGCCATTCTTCAGCCACTGCTTACCATGCTGATTTTCACTTTGCTGTTCGGCCGTTTAGCTGGAATTAAGAGTGGTGATATTCCTTACCCCGCATTCGCCTATGCGGGATTATTGATTTGGATTTTCTTTGCCAACTCGATCACGAATAGTGGTAACAGTTTGGTCGGCAGCGCCAATCTGATCACCAAGATCTATTTTCCCCGGCTGATCATTCCCAGCGCAGCTGTAGCCGCCGGTTTGGTTGACCTGATTCTGGCCTTCATTATCCAGATTGTCTTGATGGTTTACTACCGGGTGCACTTGACCTGGGCGATTGCCCTTGTTCCCGTTCTGGTAATTCTTACGACCGTACTCGCGCTCGGCGTAGGAATGTGGCTGTCGGCTCTGAACGTAAAGTATCGCGATATTCGCTATGCCATTCCCTTTTTGATTCAACTTTGGATGTTTAGCTCGCCGGTTATTTATCCGTTGAATATGCTACCCGTGAAGTGGCAATGGCTGTTAATGCTGAACCCCATGACTGGGATCATTGAGAACTTTCGCATTGCGCTGTTCGCGAACCAGTCTTTTAATTGGAAGTCGCTGGCGGTATCAGCGCTGGTAACGTTTGTGGTGCTCACCTATTCCGTCTTCTCTTTCCGTCGCATGGAGCGTCAATTTGCGGACATTGTCTAGCCTGTTGTTTTCAGGCGTGGGCAGGACAGAGACTGGCTGAGGCATGATGCGTTTTTACGACACCGACCTTCAGGGAGTGTTCATTATCGAACCTGAAATCATTGCCGATGAGCGTGGGTTCTTTGCGTGCTCGTGGCTGCCGACTGAATTCGAGGAACATGGCCTCAATCCGCGGCTGGTGCAATGCAATATCTCATTCAATAAAGTAAGGGGTACGCTGCGCGGCATGCATTTTCAAAACAAGCCGCACGAGGAAGCCAAGTTGGTGCGTTGCACGCGAGGAGAAATCTACGACGTAGCAATTGATCTAAGACGAGATTCGCCGACTCGGTATCGCTGGGTCGCGGCGGAATTAAGCAGCGACAATCATCGCATGTTATACATTCCCGAGGGATTCGCGCACGGGTACCAAACGCTCACGGATAGCACGGAGATCTTCTATCAAATGTCTGAGTATTATCATCCAGAGTCAGCCAGCGGGGTGCGTTGGGACGATCCGGCCTTCGGTATCAAATGGCCGTTGCCGGTGAGAGTCATCGCTGAACGCGACGCGAGTTATCCGTCGCTGGACCTCACAAGTGCGTCCGCAGGATGATGAGATCCGCCAGCAACCCCAGCAACAAAAAGAGAATCGCATAAAGTGAATTGAAAATCTCCCGGGGGTTTCGATAATAACCTGGAAGTGAATTGCTGCCCGAAGACTCGTTGCGCCAGGTGACCGTTGCGAGCGTTACCGGCTACTGCTAGACTTTTGGTCGAACTGAGCGTGCAACTGATGTGAACTAAACTCATGGTAATAAGTTACCTGCTGCGTTAATTCCATTTCGCACGATACAACGGATTCGGAGAGTAAGGCTCTGGCTCCATCCCTTCTTAGCGCAGCGCGCTCCTGATGCAACCAATCATTACGGCCGACAATCTGGGAAAGCAGTATCGCCTCGGTACTCAGGGCGCAGCGTACGCGACTCTGCGGGAAACGATAACCAACGCGATGCGTGCGGGCCGAGCTCCCAAGCGCCGAAAAGGCAGTTCATCATGCGAAACGATTTGGGCTTTGCGCGATGTAAGCTTTGCGATTCAGCCTGGTGAAGTGGTCGGGATCATCGGGCGCAATGGCGCTGGCAAGTCGACACTGCTCAAAATTCTGTCCCGAGTTACCGAACCTACGACGGGCTGGGTCAAGCTCTTTGGACGGGTGGGCAGTCTACTTGAAGTTGGGACCGGTTTTCATCCTGAGTTAACCGGACGCGAAAATGTTTTCCTGAATGGCTCAATTCTCGGCATGAACCGCAGGGAAATCCGGCGACGGTTCGACGAGATCATCGCTTTTGCTGACGTCGAGAAGTTTGTCGACACGCCGGTCAAGCGATACAGCAGCGGCATGTATCTGCGGCTGGCATTCGCGGTCGCGGCGCACCTTGAACCCGAGATTCTGATCGTCGACGAAGTCCTGGCAGTTGGGGATGCTGCGTTTCAGCAAAAATGCCTCGGGCGCATGCGCGAGGTCGCCACGGAAGGACGCACGGTCGTCTTCGTAAGTCATAACATGGCCGCGATTAGCGCCTTATGTACAAAAGCGATGGTGCTTAGCCAGGGCGCGATTGACTTTCCAATTGGTAATGTGCGAAACGCGATCGATAAATACCTAAGCCGGGTAAACGAGATCACGCGAACCGAGCTGGCCCGCAGGACTGATCGGCAGGGTGAGGGCCGCATCCGCATCACCCACTTTGCCGTCTTTGATGGCCACGGGAACGAGCAGGAATACCTGGCTTCAGGCCAGGAGGTTGATTTCCGCATCTATTATGAATGCCCGGACGGGGCGCAGCTCAGGAATGTGTCCGTTGCCATCGGCATCAGTTCCCCGGTCGGCGGGTTTGTGACGCTGCTGAGCAGTCAACTTACTGATGTGGTTTTCGATCGCGTGAGCGGCCGCGGCGTGTGGTCCTGCCTGCTGAAAAAACTACCGTTGGCCGCCGGGTCTTACATCGTGAATCTGATCATTCGTCAAAATGAGGTGGTGCAGGATTGGATACAGGAAGCGGCCAGGCTCGTCGTAGAAGCAGGCGATTTCTACGGCACTGGTCGAACACCGCCACCCACACATGGTGGTGTTTTCTTTGAGCAGACCTGGCTCTCGCGCTAGATGACCAAGGCAGTCCCCGGCTAGGGGGCGACAAGTATTGAAGGTTTCAAGTCAATGAAGCGGCTGGTAAAAAGAGTATTCTCGACTTTCGGTCTGGGCGTTTACCGCCTGACTCCCGAACAAAACGGCCATCGCCAGCAGCCACGCAAGTGCCTGGTAGCATCACCGCTCCACCACAATTCCAAAGAAGGTTTGGAAGAATTCTATTCTGACGCCCAGACCGCTGAATCTTATCTCGATTTTGAGTTCTACGATCGGATCACCGAGTTTTTGCAACAGCACGGGGTCACCTATCTCGGCAAACATATTGCCGACATTGGCTGTGGAACCGGAAGGCTCCTGATGGCCGTGCGCGCAAAGGATCCGGCGTCGCTGACAGGGTTCGAATATTCAGAACACGCGCTTAAAGCTGCCCGCGCAAATCTGCCCTCCGCCCAGTTTGAATCACTCGATATTTACCAGGGAAATGAGCGGCAATTCGATATTGTATTCTGCATTGAAGTCCTCGAGCATCTCTTACATCCGCAGAAAGCCTTGCGAAATGTTGTTCAGATGATCGCGACTTCCGGCACCGCTCTGCTCACGGTGCCCAACGGCCGCACCGACACGTTCGAAGGACACATCAATTTTTGGAGCCCGGAAAGTTGGGAAATTTTCGTGAAAGAAACCTGCGAAGGTTTTGAAGTCAATACCGGAGAGTTGCCCACTGACGGGTGTAACTTTGCGATCGTTAAGCGAGTCGAACCAGCACCATAATGGGTCCAGACCAGATCACTATTGCCCAAATCGGCTGCGGTTATTGGGGGCCGAATCTACTGCGAAACTTCTCCAGCCAAAGCGACTGCCGGGTCAAATACGTTGTCGACGTCAGCCCCGATCGCCGGGCCTATGTGGAGAACAATTTTCCGAAGACGAAGGCCGTGCCTGACGTCGAAACCGTCTGGTCGGATTCAGAGGTTGACGCCGTAATCATCGCCACGCCAGCAGCTTCCCACTATCAATTAACCAAGTCAGCGTTGGAACGCGGCAAGCACGTGTTTGTCGAAAAACCCCTGGCGAACAGTATCGTGCGCGCCGACGAATTGATTGTGCTGGCCGCTGAGCGCGGGCGAACGCTGATGGCCGGTCATACTTTTCTATACAATGCCGCAGTCCGCTATGCAAAAAAACTCCTGGACGAAGGTGAACTTGGCCAGGTTTATTACGTCTACAGCCAGCGCCTGAACCTGGGCCAGGTACGGTCAGATGTCAACGCGTGGTGGAACCTGGCGCCGCATGACGTCAGCATCCTGCTCTATCTCATGAAAAACGAACTACCGGTTTCAGTTTCGGCGGTTGGCGTCAGTTATATCCAGCCGGGCATCGAAGACGTGGTATTCGCCACGCTGAAGTGGAGCAGCGGGGTCAGCGCGCATATTCACGTCAGCTGGTTGGATCCGGGGAAGGTTCGCAAAATGACCTTCGTCGGCAGTCGCAAAATGGTGATTTACGACGATGTCGGTGAAGACAAGATCATCGTCCTGGATAAAGGCGTTGATCGCGTTCCCAAGATAGGTGAGCGCATGGACTATGATCAGGTAAATTATCAGCTTGTGCACCGTACGGGGGACGTCTGGTTGCCACGTATCAGTTTTCAGGAGCCCTTGAAAGTCGAGGCGGCCCACTTTCTGGATTGTCTTCGCACTGGAAAGCAGCCGCTGACTGGACCGAAGCACGCGCGTGATGTGGTGGCTGTTCTCGAAGCGACGCAGACCGCTTTACAAACCGGTCGCGCGGTCGACCTGACTGACGGCTTCGCCGCCTCTGCCCCCTGACTTCAGCCACCCCTTCCGGTCCAACAGGTTCATTGCCTAAGGTCTTTCTGATGTCCGCAGACCTAATCGGAATAATTCCTGCCGCCGGCCTGGGCACACGCATGGCAGCATGCTCCGGTGCTCTGCCAAAGGCCCTCATCGAAGTTGAGGGTCGCACGCTGATCGAAAATGCGATCGAAGGTTTAATCGCGATCGGCGTTTCCAGGATCATTGTCGTGATTGGCCATCGCGGCGAACAAGTGCGGGACTATTTCGCGACGCGACAATTTCCACTCCAGATCGAATTTGCGGCTCAGGAAAAGCAGCTGGGTTTGGCCCATGCGATCGCTTCAGCCTCACACCTTATCACCGGCGCTTTCGTGGTCCTGTGTCCCGATAACTATTACAGCGAGCCTGCCGATCTGATGGAGGCCACGCGCGCGTTCCTTACGCGAAACCCACCTTTTTTGATGGTTGCTACGGTGACGCCGACGCACCAAAGAGATCGCGCCAAGTACTTTTCGGCCGTGATGCGCAAGGTTTCGCCACATGTTTACGAATACCAATTTGGCGACGACGTGCCGCCGCGAGGGATCGCCCTTAATTCGACCGGCTGCACTTTCTTTTCCCATGACGCGCTGAGCGCCTTGCCATCGTTTGATACAAACAAAGAGGTCAGTTTCCACCATTACCTGACGCAACTCGAAAAATTGGGCCAACCGTTGGTCTATATGTTGCGTGGCATGCGCTATGACTTCTCAGGACCGGACGATCTTGAAGGATTTCAAGCGCTTCAGGAGCGACTGCGTGAAGCAAATGGAGCCGGCGTCAGTGCTATTCTGGTGAATCGCGAAGGCAAGGTGCTGCTACAGCATCGTGACGACAATCCTTCGATTCGTTACCCCGGCCATTGGGCCTTGTTCGGGGGCAGCATCGAATTGGGCGAGTCTCCGCACGCCGCCGCCCGCAGGGAAATTTTCGAAGAGACGGGTTACAATATCGAGAACCTCGGTCTCTTTCGCCAGTTCGTGCAAAACGGAAAGCGTGAGTTTGCTTACGCTGGTGAGATAGATGCATCTCTGGACGAATTGTCACTGACTGAAGGTCAGGGAATGGCTTACGTCAGACCTGAGGATTTACCAAAACTTTTGATAAGACCCGACGATAAGGAAACGCTGAAAGCCTATTTCGGAGCCTGGGATGAGTAAGGATATACGGTTCAATCGGGACGAGTTCGCCAAACTAAAACGCGAGACCTGGAACGCAACTAACTATGGCAGCTGGTTCAAGCCGGCCCGCGGCCAGGTCATTGACACGCTCGAGAAGGCGGCGCTGGAAAGATCACTGGCAGGCCGTAAGTATGAACGGGCCCTCGACGTCGGCATTGGCAATGGACGCCTGCTGCCGATTTACGCGCCGCACGCGGCTCACGTAACGGGCATGGATATCTCATCGGAACAGCTTGAGCGCGCGACCCAGGCCGCGCGTGAGCTGAACCTTCCCTTCGATACGGTTTTGTGTCAGGAAGCTTCGCGAATCGATCTTGCAGATGAATCCTTCGATTTGATCATTTGCTCGCGGGTACTGCAACACGTCTATGACTGGCGTGAGTCGGTCGCCGAGTTTGCCCGGATTTTGAAAACTAATGGCGACCTCGTGCTTTTGACTTACAACCGATATTCAATATACGGTTTGAAGAAGTTCTATCAGCATAAATTCGTGAATCCCACCAAAGGACGCTTCCAGAACGCGCTGGACTTGTCGCGCGAGCTTAAACGAAATGGCTTGCGTATCGAGTATTTTTCCGGCGCGCTTATGGGACAGCCTGAACTGTTTGCCGAAAATCTCGCCGCGCCAATCGGCCGCTTCGTCCGACTTGTCGAAGGTTTGTCGGCAGTTCCCGCGATTAAGTACTTTGGCGGGCGACTGGTCATCCGAGCCAGAAAGGTTTTTTAAGCACAGATGAATAATATTCCGCTCGTCGGACTTTTCGACCAATACCAGGACATCAAGCCGGAGATTGACGCGGCGATCGAAAGCATTATCGCCAGAAGCGCATTTGTCGGCGGCGACGAGGTGCGCAAGTTCGAGGCAGAATTTGCCGAGTATTGTGAAACCAAAACCTGTGTCGGCGTCGGCAACGGGACCGACGCCATCTATCTCACCCTCAGGGCGATGGGCATCGGCGCCGGCGACGAAGTAATCACCGTCGCCCATACCTTTATTGCGACTTCCGAAGCTATCTCAAATACGGGGGCGCGCCCGGTGTTCATCGACATTAAGAACGACACCATGTTGATGGATCCGGCGCTGATCGAGCAGGCGATTACGGCGCGCACCAGGGCGATAATTCCGGTTCATTTGTACGGCCAGCCGTGCGACCTTGATGCCATAATGGACATCGCTGAACGGCACGGTCTGAAAGTGATCGAAGATGCGGCGCAAGCTCACGGCGCACGATGGCGTGGCCGGCGGGCCGGATCCATCGGCGACGCGGGCTGCTTCAGTTTTTATCCGGGCAAGAACCTGGGCGCTTTCGGTGATGCAGGCGCCGTTGTCAGTGACGACGAAGATTTGATCGAACGGGTGCGCATGCTGGCAAATCACGGCCGGCTCGAGAAATACACTCATAAAATTGAAGGCGTTAACAGCCGCCTGGACGGAATGCAGGCGGCCATCCTGCGAGTAAAGTTGCGTCATCTGGACCAGTGGAATGAGCGCCGGCGAAAACACGCAGACTTTTATTTTGAAACCCTTGGCGGCGGAGATTTGCGCCTGCCGGCTACCGATGGACGGGCAGAGCCGGTATGGCATCTTTTCGTCGTGCGCGTTTCCGATCGTGATGCTTTGCAACAGCAACTCAAGGACAACGGCATTGCCACCGGGGTTCACTATCCAGTACCGCTTCATCTGCAGCCTGCCTGTGAGTATCTGGGGGTTTCACCAGGGAGCCTGCCCGTGACGGAAACAGTCGCGGCTGAGGTCGTGAGCCTGCCGATGTATCCCGAACTCACAACGGCGCAATTAGAGCGGATCGCGAATGCGGTCACGGCTGTTCCGGCCCAGGCGTGAGCCAGAGTCTGCAAGGCCGCAAGCAGCGCCGGTGCCCAACGGTAACATGGTTAGCCCCATATTCAATCGTATGCGCTCGGATTCCCTGGCAATCAAGTTTGTCAGCCGGACCAGGCGCGGCACCTCTTTTCTGCTGGCGGCCGGACTGGCCTTAGTTGTCTCGATCGTGGTGGCGATATTGTGGTTGCTGTTGCTGCTTTTGTTTGCGCCCTTTCTGTTGTTGAGCGAAGTTTTGGGCTGGCGCAGAAAGCATGGACAGAAAATCGGCCCCGCAGAAGACAGGTTGAATCAGGCTGATCCAGTTCGCGGTGACAGTTGCGGACAGCCGGAGCATCCTCTCATCTTTGATCGCCGCCGAGACGTCTCGAAACTCTTCGGCTGCAATACTCGCAGCGTCCAATATCGCTGGGATATCTTTGCCAGACGCTTGAATGAAATAAAGACAAAGCGCACAGAACTGCACGCTTTGGATTTTGGTGCCGGCTCGCTGCGTGACTCTTACGAACTAATCAAGCAGCGGTTCACGGTTGTGTCGATGGATCTCGAGCCGGCAGTTATGAAGCAGTATTTCGATTCTTATGATTGGGCAACCGTGAGTTCGAAGCCAATGCTCTTCACGGAATCGATTGCTCGACTGGCCGAAACAGTGCCTGCGCCATATTTTGATTTGGCGATTTCATTCGATGTGATCGAACACCTCGAGAAACCCGCTGAATACTTGCAGGGCTTGCGCCCACTATTGCGCGACAACGGTTACCTATTCGCAATTGTCCCTAACCGGCGCAGCATCTACGAACGGTATTTCAAGTACAGCCTGAGAAAACAAACAGAAAAGGGGTTGCCGAGGCAGCCCGGGGTTCCGCATTTGCAATTCAAATCGCCCGACGAGTGGGACCGATTTATTGAGGCAAGCGGCTTCGAGATTGTCGAGCATGACATGGCCATCGGTACCTTCGTCAACGACTGCTGGCATGGCGCCATCGCGCTGCCGATTTATCGTTGGGTAACGCCGGTGCTGGAAGTGTTGCGCGCGAAAGTGGGCTGGCCGGCTGACCCAGGTTTTCTCGAGCGCGCCGCGACTCCGTCATGGCTGATGAGTCGAATAGATGTGCTCGATAATCTTGCCAAACAGTTACTGGTCCGCCAATTTGGCTGGAACCTCATCGTGGCCCGAAAAAGCAAACCGCTAACTGCCGAATCGTATTGAAGTCACCGCATGCCCAGGTTCCAAAAAATAACGACTATTTACCCGGAATTTGAGATCGCATTTCGGCGGCGATGCCTGGACTACGGCTCGCTGGGTTATGGTGAAATATATGAGCGACTGATAGCGCAGTTTTATGGTTGGTCTGATTACTTTGCAAAGAATCTCCGGCTACGCGGCTATGAAGCGCAGGAAAACTTCGTAAATTTTGAGGTCTTGCAGAAGGCCTGGGCCAGAGAACACGGAGTGCATTACAGCCGCCGCAATTGGTTAAGCGAGATTTCGCTGGCCCAGATCAGGAAGTTTCAGCCTGACATACTCTTTCTTGAAGACCTGTATGTCAGTGACGCTGATTTTCGCGCGCGCGCGCGTGAGGTGTGCCGGCCGGCGTTAAAGATAATCGGGTGGCGCGCCGCGCCAACTGATGACTACACGCTGCTCAAAGACCTCGATATGGTTCTGACTTGTGCTCCCGTGTTTACCCGGGCATTGCGGCAGGCGGGCATCAAGACGGAGTTGATGGCACATGGTTTCGAACCGACGGTTCTCGATTGCGTGCCGCCGGCTGATCGGGATTTGGACTTCACCTTCATCGGCATGATATCCCTGCAAAACGGCTTTCATCAGCAGCGCTACTCGCACGTAAGTAAATTAATCGAAAGTACTCCGCTCGAGGTATGGGGCGAAATTTCCCCGGCAAAACTCAGAAACAGCAAGTCTCAGCTGATGTCGCAGTTCGCGCAACATGCCAATCGCGTGATGGCTCGGCTGGCCGCCAGAATGGAATTGCCTCCTGCTCGCAAATCACAATCAGCGGCGCTCGATCCGCTGCAGCAACGTTACCCGCAGCGTTTTCATTCACCGGTATTTGGTTTGGAAAACTTCCGCCTGTTGGGAAGATCGCGGCTGACTTTTAATTGCCATATAGATGCGGCTGAGACTTCCGCAGGCAACGCGCGCTTGTTCGAAGCAACCGGCATGGGCACCTGCCTGGTAACCGACTGGAAAACAAATCTGCCGCAGCTCTTCGAACCTGAAAAGGAAGTCGTGACCTATCGAAGTATTGAAGAGTGTATTGAAAGGGTGAACTACTTGCTGAATCACGAGGAGGAACGGGCCAGTATTGCCGCCGCCGGCCAAGAGCGCACGCTGAGAGATCACACCTATGAGCAACGGGCAGCGCAACTTGATTTGATCATGCGATCGCTGATGGATGAGTCCGTCAGGGGAGCGCGTGCCCATCTGATTACGGCATGAGCCTCTTCGATTCACCTGGGAAAGAGGATTGACGCCGGAGCCGCCGTCAATGGACTCACGAATGCAGAATCTGGTACGACAGATCTTACCGCCGATTGTGCTGGCGCGGTTAAGACGATTTAGGAGATCCCAGCTTCGGCCGGTGCTTGAATATGCACCTAATGGTTGGCAGACGATGATGCAGAGTGCAGAGAACGGTTGGGACCGGGAAAGTGTCGTCAAAGCTGAAGCCGCTAAATGGGATCAGTTTTGCCGGAACCTGGAGGGCAGCGGGCCTCTCGGTTTCTCTCACGAACACACAGACTTGACAGTCACCCGGAATGTTTCGTTCCACAACATTCATTTGACCTACGGCTATGTGCTGTCTTTGGCGGCGGGCGGCAAGAATGAAATTTCGGTACTCGACTGGGGCGGCGGATTGGGACATTACTACTTGCTGGGTAAGGCAATGTTACCTGAGATTCGGCTGCGGTTTGACGTTCGTGATGTGCCGCTAATGTGCAAGCGCGGCCGGCAGCTTTGCCCCGACGTCACTTTTTATTCAGACGATGCGTGCCTTGACAACCGATACGATCTGGTAATGATCAACGGCTCACTTGGTTATTTCAAGGATTGGCAGCAAGTACTAGGGCGTCTCTGCGACTCTGTGGACCGGTACCTCTTTCTGACGCGCATATTGATCGTGCGCGAGGCGCCGTCGTTTGTCGTGCTGCAGCGGACCGATGTCTATGATTATCACTCAGATATGCTGACCCAGGTGCTGAACGAGAATGAGGTTTTGAGTGTCGTCAGAGATCGGGGACTGCGGTTAGTACGTGAGTTCGTGGTGGGTGACGGGCCGACGATCGCGGGCGCTTCGGAACAATGCCGAGATTGTGGGTGGCTGTTTGAAAAACCCGCGACGACTTAATTCGCGATGAACCATAACTTGCTGAAAAACAAATGCCTGATCTGTTCCTCACCTGTCGACAGGTTCATGTCCTTCGGACGAATGCCAATCGCCAACGGGTTTTTGGCCCCTGATCAGATTGAGAACGAATACTACTTCGAATTACAAGTCGGGTTTTGTCCCGGGTGCACCATGGTGCAACTCACCGAACAAGTCGATCGCGAGAAAATGTTCCATGGCGAGTACGCCTTCTTCTCATCGACTTCTGCCCGAATGGCACAGCACTTTCGCCAATTCGCGGAGAGCCTGATCGATCGTCACCTGAGATCTACGGATCCTTTTGTCGTCGAGATCGGCAGCAACGACGGCATCATGCTCCAGAATTTCGCCAAGGCGGGCCTCCGGCATTTGGGCATAGAACCATCAACCAATGTCGCCGCCGTCGCGCGCGAGAAAGGGATAAATACGGTTTGTGAGTTCTTTGATGAAAATCTGGCGCGCCGGATCGTGCGCGAATACGGGCAAGCGGATGCATTTCTCGGCGCGAATGTCATGTGTCATCTTCCATATCTTCATTCAGTCGCGGCCGGAATTAAGATCCTGCTCAAACCGGACGGTGTGCTGGTGTTTGAAGATCCGTATATGGGCGACATCATCGAAAAGACTTCGTATGACCAGATTTATGACGAACACGCCTTTTATTTTTCCGTCACGTCCATCAGCAATCTGTTTGCACAACACGACCTGGAAGTAGTCGTTGTGATTCCCCAAAACGTGCATGGGGGATCGATGCGATATGTCATTGCGCACAAGGGCGCGCGACCAGCTTCCGCCTCCGTGGCGGCTTGGCGCGCTAAAGAGGCGTCTATGGGGCTCGCCGAACGGAGCACTTATGAACGGCTGCGTCGCAATATTGAAAGATCGCGGGATGAGCTGATGAGCCTCTTGCGCGATCTGAAACGACAAGGCAAGCGCGTCGTTGGATATGGAGCTACTTCAAAAAGCACCACCGTGACAAACTATTGTGGGATAACTCCTGACCTGGTCGAGTTCATCAGCGATACCACCCCGATCAAACAGGGCAAATTAAGTCCCGGCGCGCATATTCCAGTCAGGCATTATCAGGATTTCGCGGCCAATTATCCCGACTACGCATTGTTGTTTGCCTGGAACCATGCAGAGGAAATCATCGAAAAGGAAGCCCGCTTTCAGCAAGCCGGCGGAAAATGGATTCTCTATGTTCCGGAAGTGAAGGTGCTCGGATGATCTTGTGCGCGAATCCGCGAGCACAGTATCTCGCGCACCAACATGATATCGACACCGCGATCGCGCGGGTGCTTGCAAATGGCCGGTACATTTTGGGTGAAGAAGTTCGGGCCTTTGAAGACGAATTCGCGGCCTACATAGGAGTACGTCACGCGGTTGGGGTCGGTAGTGGCACCGAAGCACTACACATTGCTTTGGCGGCCTGCGAACTGGGACCTGGTGATGAGGTCATTAGCGTCTCACATACGGCAGTGGCAACGGTGGCGGCGATCGAACTAACCGGCGCTACTGCGGTGTTGGCGGATATTGAGGCTGATTTTTATACTCTTGACCCAAAGCGGTTGCGGGCACTAATTACTGATCAAACGCGGGCCATTATCGTCGTGCACCTTTATGGTCAGCCGGCAGATCTCGATCCGATCCTCAAAATCGCACGCGAACACCATCTTCTCGTAATTGAAGACTGTGCCCAGGCCCACGGAGCGATGTATCACAATCAGCGCGCCGGATCGTGGGGCGATATTGCTTGTTTCAGTTTTTATCCGACCAAGAACCTTGGCGCTGTTGGCGACGGCGGGATGGTGTTGACGAACAACGCGGATCTTGCTGAACGGGCAAGATTGCTGCGCGAGTACGGTTGGACTGAACGCTACGTTAGCCAGGTGCGGGGCTGGAATTCTCGGCTCGATGAAATACAAGCGGCAATCCTGCGAGTTAAGTTGCGATTTCTCGACGACGATAATGAAGCGCGCCGCGACGTTGCAGAAACATATCGGAAAGGGCTGAAGGACACCGGCATTGGACTGCCGCAGATTCGCGAAGGCGCGACCCATGCTTTTCACCTGTTTGTCGTCCGCCTTGAGGCGCGCGATGCGCTGCAGGACCATTTGAAAGTGAAAGGCGTGAGCGCCCTTGTCCATTATCCGGTGCCGATACACCGGCAGCCTGCCTATATCGGGCGATTGAAGGGAAGCGATTGCCTGTCGCAAACGGATCGAGCAGCGAGTGAGGTTCTGTCGTTACCGATGTATCCCGAACTCGGCGATGCTGAGATTGACACGGTGATTAGCGAAGTTCAGCAATTCTGTGGAGAATGAGGCTTGACGAAGTACACACTCAATAAGCTGCCGCCGAAGGTCCTGATTTGGGGCGGCACTGGGCAGGCGAAGGCTGTGCGCCCGATCATCGAGCACTATGGTGCGCGAGTGGTAGCTGTTTTCGACGATACACCGGATCTACCTTCGCCATTTTCTGACGTGGAGATTCATCGCGGCAAAGCCGCTTTTCGCCACTGGATTGCGAATCAGACAGAGCGCAATGAGATCGGGTTTTGCGTGGCGATCGGCAATCCGCACGGTCGTGTTCGGCTGGATTTTCATGAGATGCTCTCGAACGAGGGATTAACGCCTGTAACTATTGCGCATCCGACCGCGGTGATTGCCCGGGACACCATTATTGGGGCAGGATCCCAAATTTTGGCGGGTGCGATCATCGCCACGGAAGCGAAACTGGGACGTCAATGCATTATCAACTGTAACGCGCTGATCGAGCATGAAACGACACTGGATGATGCGGTTGAAGTTGCGCCGGCCGCCACGGTTCTTGGGCTCACCAGGGTCGGAGTTAATACCATGGTGGGCGCCGGCGCCACCGTTCTTTCGCGTTTGACCATCGGCAACGATGTAAAGATCGGAGCAGGCGCAGTTGTGGGCGAGGACATTCCGGACGGAGAATTCGTCAAGGGACTGAGCACGCGAGCGTTATAGGCTGCACCTGGAGAGTAGAATATTCCGCAATGGCTGAAGCTAAACTTGAATTCTGGAATAACCGGGCCGGGTTGAAGGAAATAGCGGGCACCAATGACTTCCCGCTTAAAGGGCTGGAATTGAATCTGATTCTCGCCCGAGTTTCGCCAGGGGCTTCAGTGCTCGATGTAGGTTGTGGTAATGGAGAAACCTTGATGCGACTCGCGCGCGAAAAAGAATGCACCGGCGTGGGGCTCGATTTCTCTGAAAAGATGATTGCCCTGGCGCGCGCCAGCAGCGAGCGGGACGGACTGACCGATGCGGTGAGCTTCGATATCACGAAACTGCCAGAGCTGCCTGAGAATCTGGGCAAGTTCGATTATGCAGTGACCGAGAGATGTCTGATTAATCTTGATAGCGAGGCAACTCAGCGCCAGGCGTTCTTAAAGATTATGTCCCATGTTAAGCCAGGCGGCCTTTACCTGATGATCGAAAGTTCGATCCAGGGACTCGAAAGAACCAACGAGCTGCGACAGTTGCTCGACTTAGAAAGGATGGAACCACCCTGGCATAATGTTTTTCTTAACGAATCATCGGTTGAAAATTGGGGCACCGATGAGTTCATCCTCGAGGCAGTCGTCCCGTTTACCAGCACTTATCACTTCCTGAGTCGGGTTGTTTACGCG
>JBKPEE010000232.1:0-10049 GCA_046728235.1 Acidobacteriota bacterium | reverse complement strand
GCTTAAGGATGTTGGTAAAACTTTTGCAAGAGACTATTCGCGCTTCGCGCTCAATGCGGGCGAGGGCGCCCGCGGTCCCAGTGGGAGAGTTCCTATTTTTTCCTAACGTGTATTGATGGCGTTAAAGAACAACGGATACGTGGCCAGCGACTGACCACGATACTGCGGTCGACAGCCGAAGAGAATGATGCGGCCTTTGTCGATAGTGACTTCGACCAATGCGGCCTTGCCTTTGATGCGATCCCCGCCGAGCAGCCAGCCGGAGAGTAGCGGATCTGTATCGCGCGGATACCACGCGATGACCTTGACTGGGAGCGCGGGCGCCTCACTCGCCGTGGGTTGATTTTCGCGCTGCGCGCTCAATGCGGGCGGGGCGCCCGCGGTCCCAGTATTAAGCACTTCAAACACCGGTGAGTTTTCCGCCCAGGCGATTGATTCTTTCGGCATCCCAGCCGCAATCGGATTTGAGGTTTCAAGTTCAATCCGCAGAATCGATCCCGGCACGTAAAAATCCGTGCGCGGCAAACCATCAACCACATCGCGTACGGGCAGCTTGAATTGCTCGATCGCAAAATCGGACGCGCGATTCAGGCAGACGAGCGTGCCGCCGGCTTCGACAAACTCACGCAGAGCCTTTACACCCGCTTCCCCGAGACCGCCGGTGTACTCGTCGGGCATCGTTCCTTTGCGATGGCCGTTGAGGATGGCCGCGCGAGGCTGATCGGGGATGATTATGGTGTCGAAGCTTTGGACGAGATTCCCAGCGCGAACGTCAGCATCGCGAATCGATTTGACTCCCAACGCTCCGCGATGTTCTAACGTCCATCGCGTCCATCCTTCGTCAATTGCCGGAACATGAGACTTGTAGAGACCAATTTTCGCTTGCATGAGGCGACCGAGATCGCTCAAGCGGCCTTGGCGATCCACCAGCGGTGGGTACGCCGTCATAACTGCTGGCGTTTGCGTTAGCCGCGTTAACCTCAGTCCAGATGACAAAGGATACGGGGCGCGCAGAACCTCTGACCCCATCAAAAGCGGAAGCGTATGGGCCGTCACATCGTACGGCGGAATTGGCCTTCCTTCCTTGTCTCTCAAATCCGGGTATTTTTGAGGTTCGAGGAGCGCCTTAGCGAATGCGAAATATGGCTGGTCGGGAGTAATAACATAATCGCCGACCTTGTATTCGCTCGGTTTGTCCGTCACGTTTTCGACGCGACTAACCAACAAGCCGCCCCGAATCAATATGTCGACTAATGGAATAGCGCTTCCCTGATATCCGCGAACAATTAACGTTTGGTTTACGGATTTATCAACCGCGTCTTTCTCAATCTCATAAAACTTCTGCAACCAGCGCTCGCGATTTTGCGCGGCATGCTTCAACAGCAGAAACGTAACCGTCGTCATTTGATTGGTGATGTCGCGAATGTGCCATTCGCCGCCCTTCCACAACGGACCAAAGTTGGCCGACTCTTTTTGCGGATCGTAGCCTTCGCGCGATTGCAATTGCTCAAATTTCACGGTGATCGGAGTCGCCAGGCGGCACGAGGCGCTTTCCTGCAAAATGCGCACGCCGCCGTGATAATGCGAGTAAGCCCGCGACGGCGACCAGGCGTCATAAGTCGAATCAGTCGTGACGCCTTTGTACCCGGTGGCGCGCATTTCTTTTGCGAGATAGTTGCCGAGTTCGGTGTAGCCCTCGACGATCTGTTTCGGCACGTTGGGCTCTACCGGTTGCATGTACGGCGGCAGAAACAGCCGCGAACCAAAGGCGCCCTGCTGATGAATGTCGTGGACGATCTGCGGGTGCCAGACATTGAGAATCTTGTCGACGACCAGTTGCGTCTCGATTTGTGTGAACGCGTACCAGTCGCGATTGTCGTCGTGGCCCGTGTACTTGTGATAAAGCTCCGGCGGATCGGTTCCTTCGTAAGGCGTGCCCAGAGTCTTCTGATACCAGTTGTTGACGATGTCGACGCCGTCGGGATTCGTCGAAGGCACGAGCAGGATGATCGTGTGCTTCAGAATCTCCTGAATCTCGGGTTCATTCGATGAAGCGAGGCGATAGGCGATCAGCATGCTCGAAAGATACGAGCCGACTTCGGTTGAATGAATGCCGCAGGTGATCGCGACGACTGTCTTGCCGTGTTTGATTAGCTCAGCAGCCTTGTTATCACTGAGAGCGCGCGCGCCCTCGTCCGCCGCTTTTATTCGCGCTCCGCGCTCATTGCGGACGGGGACGTCCGCGCTCCCAGCATTTAGCAGCCTCGGGTCGGCAAGTTGTCGCTGAATATCTTTGAACTCGTCCAGTCTCTTCAAATTTTCCGGCGCGCTGATGGTGGCGTAAACAAACGGCGCTCCCATGGTTGATTTACCAATCTCTTGGAACTTTACGCGCTCGCTCGCCGCCGCGAGTTTTTGAAAATACTCAACGACTTTGGCCCAGCTGGCGAGTTTGCGATCGTCGCCGGGAGTGAAGCCGAGGACGTCCACGGGGGCGGGAATTGACCTTGCTTGGGCCAGAGCAGATGAGTTGCTAAACAATCCGAATTGGATCGAAAGCGCGATTAGGAAGCAACCGGTTAGGATGGAAGGTAGTCGTTTATTCATAGGCCTCCGCAGCAAGCATAGTCGGTACCATCCGCGTGACGGGACGGGATAATACTCTCAAGTTGCGTACTTAACCCACCCGCTGACGCGGGTGGTGCTGACGCGCGTGGCGGGAATTTCAATCAAACGCCGTGAATCCGCAGACGGAACTCGTCATTGAAAGCGACGATCTCTGGTAAGCGGCCGGAAAACGCGCGCGCCTGCCGCAACAGCAGCGGCAAACCTCCGCGCACCAATTGCAGACCGTAAGCTTCGCTCTGAAAAATGGAAGTTGCCCGCGGATTCAAGCGCTGTTGCACGCCGAAGCGGATGCTTTTTAACGCCTGGGGCGCAAAGCCGGTGCTTCTTCGCGGGTTCACGATCTCAATCGCCCGATCGAAGATATGAAGCCGCGTGCTGACGTCGCGGACCACCAGATCGCGATGGATGAGCGCATTGGCGATTCCTTCACCAATTACCGCGCGGTGGTAGTTCGCGCGGGCGACCACGGGGGCAACGTCCGCAGCCGGGCGGATTGGCTTCGCGTCCCAAAGATCACAGTAGCGTCTGACAAATCGTTGCGCAGATTCATATAAGGTGGCCAGATTACCTTGCAGTTCGACGCGCTCAATAACCTCGGCTTTGGTGTTCTCTCCGCTGAACCGGGTGGCCACGATTGCGGTTCGCGGCAGCAGTTTGGCTACTGCATCATCCTCTCCGAACAGCACCATGCCGGCAACGGTGGGCCTGAGCTCGTCCTCGCTCTTAACCGCCAGCATCAGGTAGCGTTCGAGGATGTCTGCGGTCGGATAGCCTTTCACGGACGATTCCTCGAAAGCGCCGCCTTCGAATGCTCGAACGAAACTCCACACGTGTGCTTCATCGATATCGCTCAGACTCGCCCGCGTAACCGGGATATCTTCATAAAGCAAGGGGCGCGCGTCATCCAGCAGAGCTGATAACTCCTCGGGCGAGGTCTCTCGTTTGTCTTCGCCCACGCGAATGAAGAAGCGGCCATCGCGGGTCCGATAAGGCCGTCGCTTACCTTGCACGTCGAGCGCGACAATGCGGCGCCCATTGTCGAAAGCCACGCGATCGATGAAGGGAACGAGGGGCGGAATGATCTCTTCGCGGCAGATGCGCACCAGTTCATCCTGCACTTCCTCGGGATGATCGATACCTTCGACGCGCATCTGGTCGTTAACACCGAAGACGATCGTGCCGCCGCCGGTATTCGCCAGCGCGACGATACCTTGCGCGATCCGTTCCGGATTCGAAAGCTTGACTTTGAGTTCGAGATAAGTATCTTCACCGCCGCGCACGAGTCGCATCAGCTCAGTGCGGGTGGTCAGCGGCGCGGCAGTTTGATAAAGGTATTCCTGGAAAGAGCGGTCAGTGACCGGTTCGTTGCGTTGGGTACTGCGGAAACGTTTGCGAGCCATTTGTGTAGTGGCGGGGCCGGCGAGCCCGCCCGGACGCGAAGACAGCCGCGTCGCTGGTATTTCGTGTTAGTACTTCACGGAGATCAATTGTCAGTGTAGCATAGCGCCGTTTGGAGCGCCGTTTCGGGTCATGAAGTCAGTACCACCCGTGTTAGCGGGTGGATTAAGGGGCGTCTTACAATCCATCCGCTGACGCGGATGGTACTGACTCCATGTTCCATCGGAATCACGTTGCTAAAGCTTATGTCGCCCTCGGATCAAACCTCGGTGATCGCGCGGGCAATTTGTTGCTGGCTGTGCGCGGGATGATGGAAGCAGCGATGTGCGTCTGCCGCATTTCCTCGATTTATGAGACCGAGCCGGTCAGCGGTGTCGAGCAACCGCCGTTTTTGAATATGGTTGCGGAAGTGGGCAACCCCCTGCCTGCTCCGGAGCAGTTGATGGCGCGGCTGTTAAGAATCGAGTTTCTACTCGGCCGCACTCGAGACATCAAGGATGGCCCACGGACAATTGATCTGGATCTTTTGCTTTACGGGGACATTCAAAGCAACACCGAGTTTCTCATGCTGCCGCACCCGCGTCTGCATGAAAGAAGATTCGTGCTCGAGCCTCTGGTCGAAGTCGCACCACACCTGATCCACCCAACGTTCAATTGCACCGCGGCGGAATTATTGGAGAAGTTGGAGGACAAATCGGCGGTGCGCCGCTGGACGCCGTGATTTTTGGAGTGCGGCGACTGGTCGCCGCTTTCGAAAGCGCTGACAAGTCACCGCACTCCAAATCATCCCAGTTTCGCCGTCGCCAGGAACTGTGGAGGGCGCCGCGCTCTCGTGGCCTGCTCAAACGCATAAGCGAGCTTGATCAAGGTCGGCTCGCTCCAAGGCCGCCCGAAGAACGAAAGTCCCACCGGCAATCCAAATACATGACCTGCCGGCACCGTGACGTGCGGGTAACCGGCAACTGCCGACGCCGTGGAGTAGCCGCCGGTGAAGTGATCGCCGTTGACCCAATCAGTTGTCCACGCCGGGCCACCCGTCGGCGCGATCAACGCATCGAGCTTGTTCCTGGCCATTACAAAATCGATGCCGTCCTTACGTGACATTTGATGGTTCTTTTCCAGCGCATCGCGATAGGCTTTTTCGGTCAGCGGCCCTTTCGCCTGTGCTTTGGTCATGATGTCCTGCCCGAACCAGGGCATCTCGCGATCACGGTGCTGCTCGTTGAAGTCGATGATTTCTTTCAACGATTTCACCGGCGCGCGCGGACCGAGCGACCTGAGATACTCATTTAGGTCCGCTTTGAATTCGTAAAGCAGCACTTCCAATTCTGAATCGTCGAACTTGCCGGCGGTTGGAATGTCTGCCGGATCGACGACTGTCGCGCCCCGCCGCTTAATGATGTCGACGCAGTCGTTCATCAGCTTATCGACCGCGTCGTTGAAACCGAAGCCTTTGCGATGGACGCCGATGCGCGCGCCCGTGAGTCCGTTCGCATCGAGCGACTTTGTATAGTCAACGAGCGATTTGCCGGCGCTCGCCTTCGTCGCCTGGTCGCGTGTGTCGATTCCGGCTAACGCGCCGAGTAAGATCGCGGCGTCCGTAACTGTGCGGCACATTGGGCCGGCCGTGTCCTGACTGTGGGCGATCGGGACAATGCCGGCCCGGCTGATTAGTCCCAGCGTCGGCTTGATTCCCACCAGTGAATTGGCATTCGAAGGACAAACGACTGAGCCGTCAGTCTCGGTGCCGACGCCGATGGCGGCGAGATTGGCGGCGATCGCCGCCCCCGTGCCCGAGCTCGAACCGCACGGGTTGCGATCGAGGACGTAAGGATTTTTTGTTTGCCCGCCCCGCCCGCTCCAGCCACTGGTTGAATGGCTGGAACGAAAGTTGGCCCATTCGCTCAAGTTCGTCTTGCCGATGATCACTGCGCCTGCATCGCGCAGCTTCTTCGCTACAGTTGCATCCTGCAACGGAATGGATCCGCCCAGGGCCAGCGACCCCGCCGTGGTCATCATGCGATCGTGCGTATCAATGTTGTCTTTGATGAGCACGGGAATCCCGTGCAAATGGCCACGGACGCGACCCGCTTTGCGCTCTTTGTCGAGATCGGCCGCGATGCTGAGAGCGTCGGGATTCAGTTCGATGACCGAATTGACAACTGGTCCATGCTTGTCGATCTCGTTAATGCGATCCAGATACTTGCGCGCTATGGATTGGGCCGTGTACTTGCCCGCAGCCATGCCGCTTTGCAACTGCTCGATGGTTGATTCCTCGAGTTCAAAAGCAGCCGGAGAAGTCTCTGGGGACTTTTCAGATGCGGTTAATGAACGACTACTGACGGTGGCGAGTGCCGCGCCGCTGAACAAACCATTCCTGACAAATTTTCTGCGATTCATTCGTTTCCTCGACTTGTAAGTTCGGCAAGCGAGGCCACTTCTAAATTGTGGGTGGAGAAAAGTCAAACCTAGGAAAGTTGGAGGAGGAAGGTTTGGAGTACCGCCTTAAGGCGGAATGAGCAAAAGGGCCGGCTGCCTAAAGGCGGGACTCCAAACAAGGCAGTTCAGATCAGGATCTCGTCAGGTTCTTCGATGACCGGAGCGTCCGAGAGTCTGATCAAGGACCGAACCGGTTTCAGGTTGAGGCTGATCGGCGTCCCATTACGTACGCTTTCGGCAAGGCGTTTCGCATCCGGCAGAACATTGATGGCGCGCAGCGCCTGCGGATCGCTCTCGAGGAGAACTCTTTGTCCGGCGTCAGCCCCGAATGCGGCCGTGACAATCTCCTGGCGCAGTCGCAGTTTCACGAAATCGAGATCCGAATCAATCTGCGCGACCTGCAGCCGCGGCTGTTCCTTGCGCACGTAGTTTCGGAAGGCTTCCAGCAATCGATCGGTGACTGGGTAATCAGACGCTTTCGGGGAGTGCACATAATCCACTTTGTCGACACGATATGATTCGAAGCCGGGGATTTTTCCGGCAGTCAACAGACGGTTGAAATAGAAAGCGGCCTCCATAATGCGGCTCCGGGCGGGCGTGGCGGTCAGCGGCCGAGCCTCGATGTCCGGGGTAATGCCGCCGCCGCCGTAGAAAACCCTACCCGCGGCCGTGCGAAATGCCGGCGAGTTCGAACCGCGTGATTGAGATGTCGATTCGTTTGGCGAGGGCTGTCCCGGTTGGGTCGGCTGCTGGACGTCGTTCTGATCGTGCCGCACGTAATAATCGTAAAGTGAGCCGCTTGAATAATCACGTTGCAACGATCGACCGTAGGGTGTGTAGTAACGGGCCGTGGTCAACGTCAGTCCGGTGTTATAGGGCAACTGAAAAACGTGCTGAACCAGCCCTTTGCCAAAGCTGGTTTCGCCCACCACGAGTCCTCGTCCATGATCCTGAATTGCTCCCGCGACAATCTCTGAAGCTGAAGCAGTATTGCGATTAATCAGCACTACGAGCGGCAAATCCTCAGGGTCCCGACCGTTCGATTTGTACACCGCCGGTTCGTAATATTCACTCCGGCCCTTGACGGAAACAACTACCTTGTCGCGCGGCAGGAACTCGCTGGCGACGTCGATTGCCTGGTCCAACAGTCCGCCCGGATTGTTACGCAGATCCAGGACCAGTTGGCGCATCTGTTCTTTCTTCAGATTTGAAATCGCGTCCCGCAGTTCGTCGTCCGAAGTGTGTTGAAATCCACCGACGAGACCGATGTAACCGGTTCCGGGCGCGATCATGAATGAATTACGAATCGAAGGCAGCGGCACTGCGTCCCGGATGATCTTGATCGTTGTCGGGACTTCTTCTCCGACACGCTCGACCTTTAACTCCACCTCCTTGAGACGATCGCCGCGAACGTTGCGCGAAACTTCTTCGCTGGACCAGTCACGCGCGTCCTTGCCATCAACTTCCAAAATCCTATCGCCATAGCGAAGACCTGCGCGCGCCGCCGGCGTGCCATCCACGACCGACTGAATATACACACCGTCGTCGTGACGCAGAATCTGGACACCGATTCCATAGAAGCTGGACGACTGATCTTCTTTTAGCTTCTTGAATTCAGCTGCGGGGAAATAAACCGAGTGCGGATCGAGCGTAAACAGCATCCCCTGGATGGCGGCTTGAGTGGCCTTTTCGTAATCGATTTCTCCTGCATAGCGATCTTCTACAGTGGTTATCGCCTCGTGGTAATCAGCTTCGATCTTGTCAGCCTCGTATTTCTCCTGTTTGGCCGGATCGGAATTGGCATTAACCGCATGGCGCCGGAAAGAGCGCGAGCGAACGCCGCCGGCCACGCTCGCGCCAACGACTACAAACAGTGCAACTATGATGAAATTTCTGGTCATTACTGCCGGTCAGGCGAAATGAAGCTCAGGAAAATATAGCACAGCGGCCGCGCGCGGCTGAAGCATGATTACCGGCAGGGACAATGTTACTGGCTTGTGCCCGACCTGCGATTCATTGAGAATGTGGGAAGTGCCGCCGAAACTTTCGATTGTTATTCCTGCGTTCAATGAATCCGCCCGTTTAGGGGGATCATTGAAGAAAATTCTGCAATACCTGAACGAACGGCGCGAAGCGGCTGAATTGATTGTCGTCGATGACGGATCGACTGATGCAACTTCCGCCGTTGCTGACGAAGCCATGCGTGACGCCGGACGCGTAGCCACCCGGCTAATTCGCTATGAACCGAATCGGGGAAAGGGATATGCCGTACGGCTGGGGCTGCTCGCAGCCAATGCCAATATGGCCCTGTTTTCCGACGCCGATCTTTCCACGCCGGTAACTGAAACGCCGAGGCTGATCGAACCGATTCAAACCGGCGAATGCGATCTTACTTTTGGCTCGCGCGCCTTGGATCGGAGATTAATCGGCGTCCACCAGCCGTGGCGGCGCGAGCAGGGAGGCCGCGTCTTCAACCTGATTGTGCGGCTGGCGACCGCGCTGCCATTTTGGGACACGCAGTGCGGTTTCAAAGCGTTTCGTATGAGTGTGTGCCGCCCGTTGCTCGAGGCCGCCCAGATCGATCGGTTTGGTTTTGACGTTGAGTTGATCTACCTGGCACATCTGGCGCAATTGCGGCTGCGAGAGATTCCCGTGCGCTGGGACCACACCGCCGGTGGACCTTTGGACGCGTCCGCAAACTACAGTCGCGACAGCCTGCGGATGATTAATGAAGTCCGGCGCATTCGCCGCGAAGTCGAACGCGGCACCTACAGCGAAGCTATCAGCGCCGCGCGCACTGCGGCCATGGTGGAAGCCAAGCATGGTTTGTTTGCGCGCTCAATCGGATAGCACAGTCCTTTTTGGAGTGAACAAATGATCGCACGACTCAACGTCAATATCGATCACGTCGCCACCGTGCGACAAGCCAGGCGGGCGCCCGAGCCGAGTGTGGTCGCGGCCGCGATGATCTGTGAACAGGCAGGCGCCGATGGGATTACCGTCCACCTCCGTGGCGACCGGCGGCATATCCAGGACGCTGATCTATTCGTCTTGCGACAAGCCGTGACGACATATCTCAACGTCGAGATGGCCGCGACCGAAGAAATGATGAAGATCGCGATCGACGCCACGCCTGACGCTGTCTCTCTGGTTCCTGAAAATCCTCATGAAATAACAACTGAGGGCGGATTGAACGTGCGGGCGAACCTGGCCATCGTTCGCTCTGCCGTAAGTCGTCTGCGCGAATCCGGCATCCTGGCGAGCCTCTTTATCGATCCCGACCCGTTCCAGATCGAAGCTGCGCGCGAAGTCAACGCGCAGCAAGTCGAACTGTGTACTGCGCCTTACGCCGAGGCGACGCTGGGATCGGCAGGCGTGCATGGCGAAGGCGCCGCGCGAGCGAATCATGAACTGAGGCGGCTGCGTGAAGGCGCCGCGCTCGCCGCACAGTATGGCTTGCACGTGGCCGCAGGTCACGGTCTGACCGTGCGAAATGTCGGGGCAGTCGCAGGGATTGCGGAAGTTGAAGAATTCAATATCGGCCACAGCATCGTTTCACAAGCTGTCTTCATCGGGTTGGAATC